>JBEINY010000011.1:0-38858 GCA_040377855.1 Prochloraceae cyanobacterium
ACCTGGCTGCGGGAGCGGCGCGGTGCTGCGGGAGCGGCAGCGGCAGGTTCTCTGCCAGCGCTATCGATCACTTCGGCCTCCACCGCCTGGACTGGCGCCGCTGGCTCTGCCGTTGGCACAGCTGCTGGCTCCGAAGCCGGATCTGCTGCGGATCCGCCGCCGATAAGCGGCGGGTCGAGCGCATCATTCAGGGAGTCCGATTGAGATGCGCGGTCTTCGCGAGGGCGTAAAAGAGCAGGCACAGCGAAGCTTTGCTTGCCATCGGCCTTCACCGGTGAAGCCGGGCCCAGGGCCGTTGCCGACTGAATGGCCTCACTCGCCTCGCGCACCGTGACCGGCTCGATGTCCAGTGCCTCCTCCTGGGTCATCAAGCCCAGGGCGATCTCCGGGCAGTAAACGTTCGCCCACCAGGCGGCAGCGCGGTAGCGCAACATCTGGCCGGTCATCGTCTGCCACTTGCTGGTCTCGTTGCCCTGGCGGTCCTTGCGGCTCCACCAGCCTTCCTTGCGGGCCAGCTCAAGGGTGATCGCCTCCCCCTCCAGCACCTCGCCGGTGGCCTTGTCGGTCGCCACCGCGTGGCAGCGTGCGGGCTTCTCCTTGTCGTCAAACACGAAGCGCAGAGGCGAGAAGCGGCCGCTGGCATTCACCGTGGCGATCAGGAACTTGCTGCTCCAGGTGGGCCGCCCATGGATCGGCGTCATGTTCTGCATCACCACCAGCGGCGAGAGGCGCATGCGGCTGGCGATCTCCAAGGCGATCAGGCTGTTGGCCAGGCCCTGCTGCCCCTGGTACTCCTTGGGCACCAGGGTGGAGGAGCACAGGGCTTTGGCCATGCGCTGGGCGGCGTCAAAGGCGGCGATGCCGCTGAACACCTGCAGGGTTTCGCTGCTGGCCGCCAGGGCCGAGCCGGAGGGCGAAGAAGAGGAGGGCGCAGGAGCGCCGGCCGTGAGGGTGGAGTTGCTCATCAGAAGAGATCAATGGAATCCGGATCAAAGTCTTCGCGTTCGGGAATGCTGAAACCGCTGGACACGGGACGGAAGGTGTGGCGCCCGTGGCTCGGCCAGCTGCCACTGGACTGGCAGGCGGCGATTCGCTGGAAGGCCTCCTCCCGCCGCTGCAGCCCCGTCTGCAGGTCTTGCCCATCGAAGATCAGCAGGCTGCAGTCGATCGCCGCGGCCGGATCGCTCGGCCACTCGAAGGCGATCACCCCGGCTTCGACCGGTTCGCTGCCGCAACGGTGCTGGTGGCCCAGGGCCAGATGGGCGATCTGCAGGTCGTAGGCCAGGTCCTTTGCCTGCCAATAGAAGCGGCGCGGCATGGCGCTGCGCGTTTTCTTGAGATCGAACAGGCGGCCGTCGCTGGTGACCACATCCGGCAGGCAGCGGCAGGGCCGGCCGGCCTCGTCATCCCAGAAGTGGGGCTGCTGGCTGGCTGCTGGGTCCAGGACCGCCAGCACCTCCCCCACCACCGGATCTTCGTGGAGGGCATCGCGGATGCGCAGCGCCTGCTCCACCATCTCGTGGCTGACCGGCGTCAGACCGGCCGCCTCGGCCTCGGCGCAGTTGGCGGCACCGGCCTTGGTGTTGCGGGCGATCGTTTTGAACGCCGCAAAGCGCTCCTCGATGCGGAAGGGCGGGGTGAGCAGGGCATCGACCAGATCCCCTTTGACCATGTCCGGCGAGGGAACGAACGGCGCCGCCCCCGACCCGAAGCGATGCCACCAGGCCCGCATCGTGCCGGTCACCGCCGCCTTCAAGGCGGTGGGAGACCAGGCGGGATGGCGGTGGTAGTCCGTTAGGGAGATGCTGCTCATGGCGTGTCCTCTTGGCCGTGGCCGAGGACCAGCCGCCTTGCCTCCAGCAGCGACGGGCACAGGCCCGAATCGATGCCGCCGCCGCCGGAGTGCAGCAGGGTGGCCACGTAGCCGCCACAGACGCTCTGGCGGAAGCTGATGGCGATGCCGTGGCTGGCCAGTGCCGCCAGAGATTCAGTCGTGATGGCCGGCCAGCGCTGCTGCCATCCGGCAAGGGCAGCAGAGAAGGAGGCTTGGATCAGGGTGTAGTGCTCCAGATCGGAGCGAGGGGGATCCTGGGTCTTCAGGCCATCAGTGGGCCTGGAATCGGCATCAGGGGTCCCGCGTTCGGCGCGATCCACAAGGTCTTACAGGTCGACGCCAAAACTACCCCTATTGCTTTCCTTTCGGGAACGCTAAAGGCATGTATTCCGGCTACGCATAATTGCTGTCGCTGTAGCGGTCGTCACGGCCTCAACCGCCGACCCCGTGCTGCCGCCTAGCTCAGGAGGCGCCGGTCTCCGCCTCGGAGGTGATCAGCTCCGGCGCTGCCTCCCGCACCCAGGCATCAAGAGCCTGGCGGGCGATGGGGACGATGGCCGGTGCCAGCCGCTCGCCAGCAAAGAGGGCGTTCTCGATCGCCTCCACCTGCTCCATCGGCAGATCACCGGCACCGCGCAACACCTGCATTGCTGCGGACACCGGGCGTAAGCCGACATGCTCCACAGCCCGCTCAAACAGGTTGCGCAGCAGCTTGGTCTCGATCTCCGCGTCGATCTCCTCCTGGCGGGGCCAAAGCCCAGCCGGACCCTCCAGCTTGCCGATGTAGCAGGCGAACCAGTCCTCTGCGCCCCAGAGGCGACCGTCGGGGTGCCGGACAGGTTGAGCCCGTTGCACCCGATCGCGCAGGGTCCGGTCCTTGATCGGGCCCCGGTCCTCCAGGGCCAGGCATTCGTTGAGCACCCCCAGCTGAATGAAGGTGCTGGGCTGGGGCTGGTGGACTTTGCCGTTCTCCAGGTTCCCCCACTGCCCGCCGGCCACCCGCAAGGACCAGGGGATCAGAGCAGGGCAGGCCTTGGCCCAGTCCTGGGCGGTGGTCACCGACCAGTCGTTACTGCGTCGCCAATTGCGCAGGAACTTGCCGAACTGCACCCGGGCGGCATCGAGCTTGTGCTGAAGGCTCTGCAACGGGTTGCCGTTCGGGAACCCTAACTGTATGGCCCACAGGTTTGCGAGCACCTTTTTTTTAATGGAGTTTTGCGTGACGTTTTGCATCCTGGCCCCAGGTGCGCCCTGGCCCCGCCACCGGCTAGGTCCAGCCACCGGTCCGAGTGCTTGATCCTGGCGGGATGCGGTCCTGATCTGGTCCGCCCTCGCGAACCGGGAGCGCACCTGATCGTCATTACGGAGCAGGGCGCCCCCATGGGGACCAATGCGCCAATGCAGCCTTGGGCACAACAGACCGGCTGCTTTCAAGACATGCGGTCGATTGCCCTGACCTCTATCGCCCCGAAACGAGGCGGGATGCCAGCCGAGAACACCAGAGGCGCCCCCGGCGGAAACCCCAGTCCCTATCAGGCCTACAGCCCCATGACGTCACGAATATTTTTTACCCCGTTTTTACCAATCAACCCCTGACAATCGCTCAAAGTGTTGCTGCGACTGAGTTCTTGCAGGCGGATGTGCTGCCTTCTAAGCAGCCGGTCGATGGTTCGAATCCATCAGGGGGCGTTTCCAGAAACCACGTGGTGACAGGGGTTTAGGCCAGTCACCGCAGTGGTTTTCAGGACGGGGGCTGATCCGACTGGATGGGCGCAAACCCGCCTGAAACCGTCGAGGTCCGACTATTTTTTACCCAGTTTTTACCCAAGGCCCGTGGCTAGCCCGGCGTGGCTCAAGGACCTCTCCCGCAGCTTCAAGCGCAGCCGTGGTGGGCGGGGTGGCTGGTTTCTCCAGCTGCACCACGACCGCCTGCGGGTTCTGAGCGCCGAGTTGCCGCCCCGCCCTGATGAACCTGCTGCGGCGACTCCCAAGACCCGGGCCGTCACCCTGCAGACGAGTGCGGCTCCCGATAAGACCTCAGACGCGCTCACAGAAGCGATGGCCATCTACGAGGCGGTGCTCGCTGGCACCTGGCGCTGGCCAGACCCCGAGGACTGCCTCCCCGCAGGTGATGAGCGCCGGCTGCGCCCGGAGGAACTGAACAAGGCGATCCTGCGGCTTGAGAAAGGACTGCTTGGGGAAACGGTGGGGACCTCCACCTGGCAGCGCACCTACCTTCCTTATTACGGGAAGCTCCTCCAGCAGGCGGCCAACTGTCACTGGCTGATCGACCAGGAGCTGCTGGAAAGCACCCTGCGGCATTGGGCTCCCAACAGCCGCTCACGCCAGATGGCGTTCAACCGCTTTCGGCAGCTTTGGAAGGAAGCCGGCTGGCCCTGGCCAGAGGCCCTGGCGCCACTGCGCGGCAATGGCAAGGCAGTAGCGCCCCCGGAAGGCGTGCGCGCCTTCAGTGACGAGGAGATCACCGATCTGCGCAACCGCATCCAGTCCAGTCGCCGCCTTGGGCCAGCCGACCTGGTGGCCTGGGACTGCCTGGTGGCCTTTGGGCTGCGCCCTGCAGAACTCAAAGGGCTGGTGCTGCTCAAGGGGCAAGGGCACCCCGTGGCCGTGGTCTCCCATGCCAAGCGCAACAGCCGGGGCAGCACGGGCCAACGCCGCGTGCCTGCTGTTCCCCCGGCTGGTTGGCCAGCCGATTGCCATCAGCTCGTCGAGCGCTTCCTGGCCCATGGCCTGCCGGACTGCGTGGTGCAGCACCGCTCGCCTGGCGAAGTGCTCAGCAAGCAGCTCAAGCGCCTACGGGAGCGGAAAGCCATTGCAAGCGAGCTGTCGCCGGAGCTGACCTCCTACGGGCTGCGCCATGCCTTTGCCCTGCGCCTCGGCCTCAACCTGGGGCTGCATGTGCGTGAGAGCGCCGCCTTGATGGGCCACTCACCAGCGGTGCACCTGCAGACCTATGGCCGCAGGCTGGAGATGCCGCGACTGGAAGCGCGGGTACGGGAACTGGTCAACCGACCCGCATCCTGATGCCGATCACTGATTCAAAAGATCTGGGACACAGGTTCCCAAATGGGATACAAAAAACATCCTTGAGTTTGCAGGGCACCACTGCGGAACTTTCTGCGCATCACCTCAGAGCCTCTCTGACAGAAGCTCAGCAGGTTCCCGCATGGGACACCAGCAGAGCTAGCGCCAGCAGACAGGTTACCAAAAAGATCACCTCATAGGATTCGTTTAGGCAACCAAATCATAGGCTTAGCGATTAACCATTCATCCAACAGATAGGCCGCTCTGGCATCAATTGAGACCCGGAAGTTCGTCTACATTCCGACCTAGGCGAACCCAGTCGCTCCATGGCGTATTCACACTCCACCCGGGAAGCCTGCGAGGCCCTGCGCATCAGTGACAGAACCCTGTTGCGCCTTCGCAGAGAGGGGGTGCTGCGGGCGGGAGACCATTTCCGCGCAGCCGGCGCCGGAGTCTGCAGGCCTCCCTTGCTGTGGAACATTGAGGAAGTGGAGCGAACACTCGCTCGCCGCAGTCGCCGGGTGCTCTGAGCCCTGATCACCCAGGGTTCTCTCAGGACAGGCGCAGGATCTGGAGCGCGTCGTCCATGGAACGCACCACCCCGGCGCGGCCGCCGATCTGTTGCACCAGCTGCAGGAACTTCTCCTGCTCCTCTCTCATTCGACCCTTGGTTGTTTTCACCTCGAGGGCGGTGAAGACCGCCAGCGTCTGGCCGAGGTGCTCAGGACCGATCACCACCTGGCTCAGGCCGATCAGATCGCTGCTGCCCTTGCACAGTCCGTAGGTGACCAGCCGGCCGCGTTCATCGCGGAGGGCACCGACGTTGTTGCGCCACAGCCGCACCGAGCCGCGGCCCAGCTCCAGGCGGATGCGCTGCTGCAGCTCCTGCTCACTCACGCCAGCAGCCCCCACCGCCCCCGCGTCTGGCGGCTGGCGATCACATGCCGAGCCCAGCCCTTCGGGTTCTTCATGCCGCCCGGGGCGCCCAGGGCTTCCAGCTGCTCCGCCGTGCGGGCCTGGCTCTGCTCCCGCTTCCGCTGACGGCGCAGCTCCTGCTGGCTGAGCTCCGTCAGCTCGCCGGCCACCGTCACCAGCTGGCGCTTCTCCGGCCGGAACTGGTGGCCGCATTCCGGGCAGAGGCTGACGGCACTGGCCATGGCGCAGAAGCACTCGGGGCAGGTCTTCACGGAGGGGGCCTTGCTCTGCTCGCGCCTGCGCACGCCGTCGAGGCTCCACTCCTGCTCGTCGAGGTGGTGGCCCAGGCGCTCGATGTTGCCCACGTGATCGAGGATCACTGCCTCCTTGCCGGGCTGGGGCCGCAGGCAGCGGCCGATCATCTGCAGGTGCAGCGCCAGGCTCTGGGTGGGCCGCAGCAGCAGGCAGCCCCCCACCGACGGCACATCCACCCCCTCGCCGATCAGGCTGCAGCTGGTGAGCACCTGCAACTCCCCGCTGCCGAGCTGCTCCAGCAACCGCCGCCGCTGCAGGGTGTCCATCGAGCCATCGATCGAGGCCGCGGCCACCCCCCGCCCCGAGAAGGCCTCCGCCACTGCTTGCGCGTGGGCGATCGAGCAGCAGAAGGCGATGGCCGTGCGGCCGCTCAGGTGGCTGAGGTAGTGGCTGACGGCATCGCCAAGGATGCGGCTGCCGCCCAGCTCACCGGCGGCCTGCCGCAGGTCGAAGTCCCCCATCCGCCGGCGTAGGTCCTTCACGGAGAACCCCAGCGGCGGGGCAAACACCCGCGCTGGGGCCAGATAGCCCTCGGCACTGAGCCAGGCGGCACTGGGTCCGAGCACCAGGGCGGAATAGAACTCGCCGAGGCCGCGGCCATCGCCCCGCACCGGCGTGGCCGTGACGCCCAGCAGCAGTGCTCGATCAAAGTGGCCGATCACCTTGGCCCAGGTGCCGGCATTGCTGTGGTGGGCCTCATCCACCACCAGCAGCTGGAACAGATCGGCCGGCAGCTGCGCCAGCCGCCGGGCCAGGGTCTGGACGCTGGCCACCTGCACCGGTGCGGCCAGGTTCATCGAGCGGCCGGCGGCGATCACCCCATGGCGCACGCCCATCGCCGCCAGGGACCGGCAGGCCTGATCGAGCAGTTCGGCCCGGTGCACCAGCACGGCGATGCGGTTACCCCGGGCGGCCGCCTGCTCGGCGATGTGGCTGAACACGACTGTCTTGCCGCCACCGGTGGGCAGCACAAACAGCACGGCGCGGTGGCCGGCCATGAAGGCCAACCGCACCCGCTCGACGGCCTCCTGCTGGTAGGGGCGCAGGGTGAAAGACACGCCGGCACGGCAGCACCTTGCCAAAGTTTAGGACTCCCGAAATAGCAGCTAGTCTTTCGGGTAAGCATTGTGCTGTCACCATGAAGCGCGTCCAGCTGCAGCTGCCGGAGGCCGTCGTCTCCTGGATTGATGACCACGCCGCGGGAATCGAGAGCCGTGCCTCCTTTGTGCGGCGCACACTGGTGCAGCTGATGCGCCGAGAAGGCCGGCCGCTCCAATCGCCCCCATCGGCCCCAGCCGCGGCGACGGACGAGCCCCGGCGCTGATGGCCACCGATGTGATGGCGACCGCGGCGGGCCAGTGGCCGCGGCTGCTGATCGAGCTCGCCGGCCTGGCGCCGGAGCAGCTGGAGAACCGCCATCAGCCCTGCCCCGCCTGCGGCGGCACGGACCGCTACCGCTGGGACCGCGATGACGGCCCGGGCGGCTGGTTCTGCAACCAGTGCGGTGGCCGCGATCAGCGCGGTGGTGGCGGCAGCGGCATGGATCTGCTGCTGCGCCTCACCGGCTGGGACTTCGCCACCGCCGCCCGCCGCATCGAGGCCCACCTGGCCCTGCCGGCGGAGCCAGGCCAGCACCGGCCAGCCCCTGCCAGCCCCTGCCGGGTGGGCAATCCACGGCGGGGCCAACTGGAGAGCCCCAGTCATAGCCGCTCTGGCAGCAAGGCAGGCCGACCTGCCCGCATCCCAGGCACCCCACCGCCGGATGCCCCGCCGCCGGAGCTGGGCCGCGCCAGCGGCCAGTGGTGCTACACCGATGCGGCCGGAGCACCGCTGTTCTGGGTGCAGCGGCTGGATCTGCTGCAGGGCGGGCGGCAGCGCAAGGTGTTCGTGCAGCGCACCTGGCTGGATGGGGGCTGGCACTTCCCCTCCCGCCGCGATCCATTTCGCTCTGACTGGCCGGCTCCCAGGCCGCTGTACCGGCTAGCGGAGCTGGAGCGCCACTTCTGGGCTCCGGTGCTGATCACCGAGGGGGAGAAGGCGGCCGATGCCGCCGTGGCGCTGTTTCCCGATCACGTGGTGGTGAGCTGGTGCGGTGGCAGCCAGGCCATCGCCAGCGTGGATTGGAGTCCCCTGGCTGGCCGTGCCGTCAGCCTCTGGCCCGATGCCGATGCCAGTGGCCGCGAGGCGATGGCGCGGCTCTCGGCCCTGCTGCTGGAGCTCGGCTGCCATGTGGCCGTGGTGCTGCCGCCCAGCTGCACGGAGGAGGACTGGGACCTGGTGGATGCGCCGGGTGCGTCGGGCTGGGATCTGGCCGATGCCACCTGGAGTGCTGCAGAAGCCCAGTCCTACCTGGAGGGCCACAGCCGCACGGTGCAACTGCCGGAGCCAGAGGCCGACGACGACCATGACCTTCAGACAGCCAACGGATCAACGACAGTTCGGCCCCCTGCCGGCCAGCGCAGTGCTGCTAATAGCCCTGGCGGGGGTGAGCCCTTCGTGTGCCTGGGCTACGACAGCGACGGCTACTTTTACCAACCCCGCTCCACCGGCCAGGTGGTGCGGCTGGGCTCCTCGGCCCATGGCGGCGTGAACCTCTGCCGCCTGGCGCCTCTGGCCTACTGGGAGACCCTCTACCCCAACAAGCGGGGCGTGAACTGGACGGCCGCGGCCTCCGACTTGTTCTGCCGCCAGGCCACCATCGGCATGTTCGATCCCGATCTCCTGCGTGGCCGCGGCATCTGGTGGGACGAGGGCCGCTGCGTGCTGCATCTCGGCGACCGCCTGGTGGTGGACGGTGAGCCGCGGCCGCTCAGCACCACCCTGAATAGCCGCTTCCACTACCAGCGCGGTGCCGCCCTGGTGGGCACCGCTGATGCACAGCCGCTCAGTGATGAGGAGGCCCTGCTGGTGCTCACCCTGGCGGACCGCTTCCACTGGGAGGTGCCGGCCTCGGCGATGCTGCTGGCGGGCTGGCTGACGCTGGCGCCGATCTGTGGTGCCCTGCGCTGGCGGCCCCACCTCTGGCTGAGCGGGCCGGCCGGCTCGGGCAAGTCGCATCTGTTTGAGCGCTTCTGCGGCGTGCTGCTGGCTGACATGGCGCGGGTGTTCGTCGGCAGCGTCACAGAAGCTGGCATCCGCCAGACCCTGCGCTCCGATGCCCTGCCGGTGCTGATCGATGAGGCGGAGAGCAACGAGCGCGAGGACCAGCAGCGCATCCAGGCGATCCTGGCGCTGGCGCGGGTGGCGAGCTCCGAATCCCGCGCAGCGATCGTCAAGGGCTCACCTGCCGGCGAGGTGGCGCGCTATTCGGTGCGCTCGATGTTCCTGCTCTCCTCCATCGCCACCGGGCTCAAACAGGGTGCCGACCGGCGCCGCTTTGCGCCGCTCAACCTGCGCAACCCCAGCGAGCTCCCCCAGCAGCAGCGGGAGGCGCACTGGCAGGCGCTGGACCGGGACCTCGAGCAGCTGATCACACCGGCGTTCGCGAACCGGTTGATCGCCCGCACCGTGGCGCTGATCCCGGTGATCCGCCGCTCGATCGTCGTCTGCTCCCAGGTGGCGGCCGCTCACTTCGATTCTCAGGCCCTGGGCGATCAGTACGGCACCTTGCTGGCCGGTGCCTGGTCACTGCAGGCCTCGCGCGTGCCCAGCGCGGCGGAGGTCCAGAGCCTGATCGATGGCGCGGACTGGAGCAGCTACCGCGAAAGCACGGAGGTCCCTGATGAGCGCCGCTGCCTCAATCGGATCCTGCAGCACCAGCTGCGGGTGGAGAGCGAGGAGCGCACGGTGGTGACCCGCACCGTGCTGGAACTGGTGGAGCTGGTATCCAGCGCCCTGCCATCACCGATGGAGCCGGTGCGGCCGGCCGATGTCGCCGACCTGCTGGCCCGTCATGGTCTGCGGGTGCGGGAGGGGGAGCTGCTGATCAGCAACAGCGCAGAAGCCATCGGCCGCATGCTGGCGGATACCGCCTGGGTGACCAATTGGGGTGCAATCCTCAGCCGCCTGCCTGGCGCCAGCCGCTCGCTGCTGGTGCACTTCCGCGGCCTGGGCAGCTCACGGGCTGTGGCCCTGCCCCTGGCCATGCTCACCGGCCCAGGAGCGTTAGAAGGGGCCGTTTTCTAACAGGACTGTTAGAGCGAAACCCCTTGTGGTGACTGGATTTCCAACATTCTAACGCTCCTACAGGGGGCAGGGGCTCTCTCTCCATATCCCCCAGTGCATACCTCTGATCCAGGAGAGCCCCCTGTCTCCCCCTCTTTGCTTGTGTATCTATCTCTTTCTGTTAGGAGGTTTGAAAGAAGAGGAGAGCACCCCAGACCGCCTGCAGCGCAGTGAATCTGAGGTCTAACAGCAACTGTTAGAACGCGGTTAGAACCGCTCCGGCCTGTTAGACGGGCCTGGTCGGGTCAGCTTCTGCAGCCGGCAGCACTGGAGCGGACAGGCTGCGCGGGCTCGCTCGGCACCGGTAGCGCGACGCATGGCCACAGAAAACAACCCTAGGCAACACAGCTATGCTTTCGGGAACGCAAATACACCACTACTCATTCGCGTTGGCATTTCTCTTTCCTTTGCAGGTGTTGCTCACGCGTGGCTGCCGGGCGCTCTCCCACTGCTGATCCGGACGCCCAGGCCCTGCCGCAGGCTCCCCAGACGGACCCCATCGAAGCCCTGCGCTCTGCCGCCGCGGCCGAGGACGCCGACGGCCGTCCCTTGGGGGTGGACCCCAGCCGCCCAGTAGGCCAGGGCAATCCTCCACGGCAGAAGCGCCGGGCCATCCCGGCTCCCAGGCCCAGTCGCCTGGAGATCGAGCGACGCATCGCCGAGGCCCAGCTGTGGATTGCCCAGCGACTGCCCCTGGTGCAGATCCTCGAAAATGCTGGTGAGAAATGGGGGGTCCGCAACAGCCAGACGGTGAACCGCTACCTCAACCTCGCCCGCGAGCGGATGGTGGAGGAGCTGATCACCGACCGGCGCCGCCATCAGGCCGAGCAGATCTTTGCGCTGAATGAGTGCGCCCGCCGGGCCATGAATGCCGAGCAGTTCAGTGCGGCCGTTGGTGCCTTCCGGGTAATTGCTGAGATCGGCGGCCTGCTGAGGGCACCGATCAAGCCGCCGGAGGCACGGACGTGACGGGCCTGCTGCTGACGGAGACGGACCCTTGGGGGGATGCCGGCCTCCTCCACCTCCCCACGGCCACTGCTGCCGAGCCATCGGAACCCCAGAGCCTGCGCAGCTTCATCGCTGAGGCCTACCCCCGCTACGGATTCCACCGCTGGGCTGAGGTGCTGATCGAGCTGCTCCAGCAGGTGGCCGATGGCCAGCTGAGCCGGCTGATCGTCACCTGTCCACCCCGCCTGGGGAAATCACTCCTGGTCTCGAAGCTGTTCCCGGCCTACTTCCTGCAGCGCTACCCGCACCTGTTTGCGGCGATTGCGTCCTATTCGGCGGAGCTGGCCTATGCCCACTCCCGAGAAGCGCGCCACTTCTACCGGGTGACCGGCCACCTGCTGGCCCGCGATTCAGCGGCCGTGGGCAACTGGCTGACGCGGCAGCGAGGTGGCTGCATCGCTGCCGGCGTGGACGGCCCGTTCACCGGCAAGGGCTACAGCCTGGGGATCATCGACGACCCCTACAAGGGCCCTGGTGATGCCGCATCCCCAGCACTGCGGCAGAAACTTATCGACTGGCTGCGTTCGGTGTGGCTGACGCGCGCTGAGCCCGCCTCGGTGCTGGGCCCAGACGGCAACACCCAGCCGAACCTCTCGGCTCAGGTGGTGGTGCTCACCCGCTGGGACCACCAGGACGTGATCGGCTGGTTGTACGAGCAGGAGCTGGGGGAAGCGCCGCAGCACTGGACCGTGCTCGACCTGCCGGCCATCGCTGAGGAGCCAACCGAGCGGGCCAAGCTGCCGCCCACCTGCACCCTGATCCCCGACTGGCGCCAGCCAGGAGAAGCCCTGTGCCCGGAGCGGTTTCCCCTGCCGGAACTACTCAAGATCCGCGCCCGACTTGGCGCCTACTGGTGGGCGGCGCTCTATCAGCAGCGGCCCAGCCCGGCATCGGGCTCAATCTTCCTGAGGCAGTGGATCCGGCCGCCCTTCCCCCGTGAGGAGGGCAGCCAGCGCCAGTACGCCCTGCTGGCGCTCTCCTGTGACCTCAGCTTCAAGGGGGAGGCGGAGAGCGACTACTGCGGCTTCTGTCTGGCTGGTCTGCTGGCACCACCAGCCCGCTCTGCCATCCCCCGATCGGGTGAATCTCAGGGGCAGATGGCCCCGGCGGCACTGGAGATCGAGGTGCTCTGGGCGGCCCGGCACCGCTTTGGCCTGCCGGAGGTGATCCGCTTCCTGCTGTGCTGTCTGGAGGCGCTGGAGCAGCAAGGCCTCAGGCCCAACGCCGTCCTGATCGAAGACGCCGCCAATGGCCCGGCGGTGCTGCAGACGCTGCGGCGCCGCGTGCCGGGGATGCTGCCGATCACGGCTCGGGGCAGCAAGGAAACCCGCGCCCATGCCGTCGCCCCCCTGGTGGAAGCAGGACAGATTCGCTTTCACCACCGCGCCCAGCCGCTGGTGGAGGAAGCGATCCGCTTCCCCAAGGGCAGCAAGGACCTAGTGGATGCCTTCTGTCACGTCGCCCTCTGGCTGGAGGGCCGCTACTGGAAGGCCCAAGGCATCCAGCCGGTGGTGACGCCGCTGCTGGTGAGCAGGTGAGTGTACCGATGGTGTCCGGAGTGCGGGAACATCCAGCGCCATCCCTTGTGGCGAGCCCAAGGCCTGCCGTGCTAGCGCCGGTTGTGGTGCAGCTGGTGCTGCCGATCACGGTGGTGCTTATCGGCGATGCCACCGGGGCGGAGCGGATGCTGCGGCAACGGCGCTACCGACGGCCGGCGTGCCATGCGCGAGCAGAGCAGCTGGTGATCAACTTGCAGGAACCGAAGCGTCACCACCCCAGAGTCCAGTGTCAGCGGCCACCGCACTGCAGACCCCGTCGTCAGCGCCCGATGCGACCCCATGCCGCGGCTGATGCCCTGGCTCTGGAGCACATGGATCTGGCGGAGAAGATCGCCGGCAACTTCGCTCGCCGCACCGTCCACCCGAAGGAGGACCTTCTGCAGTTGGCGATGATCGGGCTGATCAAAGCAGCACGTCGGTACGACCCATCACGGGGACCGTTCCGGCCTTACGGGCGCGCCTATGCCAACGGGGAGATCACCCACTTTCTGCGAGACAACGGATTTCTGCTGAAGGTACCGCCAACGTGGCGGGAGCTGCATGCGCGGGGGCAGCGATTGCTGACATCGGGAGTAGCAGTTGCAGAGACGTTGGAGCGGTTAGGGCTCAGCCGTGAGCAGTGGATTCAGATCGTGGATGCTTGCTCGGTACGAGTGGTTGCCTTCCCTGTTGAGTGACGCTGGCCATCACCAAGCCGCAACGCTACAAGAGCGCTGAAGAGAACTCACGGCGGCGGCCATGGTGCATGGCCCTGTTAGCCCTTGACTACAGCATTTCCGTTATCATCAAAGGCTATTCGCTTCAAATCAAGATCGCAAAGAACCTTATTCACTGATCCGTCAATTGACTTTAACAGAAGCATTGCTTTTCCGCTCACCTCAATCACTATCTCTTCGATGACTTCATCAAAGCTGATGTCATAAGTGATTCCATGGATTGGAATCAAGTGTCCATCAGACATTAAGTGCCCTCCTGTCAGAATCCATGAGCCCCATGCTCTCTTTTCAATTGTCCCGTCTCCGTAGCCTATAGATGTTAGTTCAGAAATACTTGTCATTATGGATCCATCCGAATCGTAAATCGATTCAACGCCTAGGCGCGAAGTTTCACCATCATTGGTGGTAGCAATAATTCCTTCCACGACTTCTTCGGCTTCAGTTGTTAACACAGGGGTAAATCTTGATCGCTCATATGCAGGTGCAATAATATGAATCGCGATGATAATCTTCTTGATTCGCCCCTGCAGATCTTTGTCTGTAACAAGGCTGAGGCCATAGAGGTCAATCTTCTTCCCAACAATTCTCTCGGCATTGGATGCGTATTGCTGGGCAGGCTTAGTGTATCCAGTGGCGGAGAAGAACTTGCCGCTTCTTACATCTATATCGGGCAAAGCACCACCAAGTTTTTGCAAATCCGATCGGCCTACTTTGGCGCTTCTATCGGTGTAATCCTTCGCCTCACCGGCATGTCGGCCTTCCTTATCATTTGCATCAACATCGATCTGATAAAGCGATTCCGAGAATACCCCTCGCATTCGCGTATCATGAGCAACAGAAGAGCTATCGTCTAGCAACTTCCATGCTGCTGTTGCTAGCAATTCATATGCTGTCCCATTCTTCTTTGGTAGCTCGCCAAAGATTGACTTGTAAAGTTCGTCGATTGGTGAGGCCATGATTTGATATTAGGCTAACGCTCAAGATCAGCGGCGGGCAATAGCTTGTCGAGCCACCAACATGATGGTACATCCCGCCGCATCTTGATGTTAGCCCGAAATGAGACTTACTGTTGCCAACTCAGATTCTGCCGTGAAGAATCTGTGTTTACCAACTGGTCACCTTAGCCTTGAGAAGCTAAGGCGGTACTGAGTCGTCGATCGCTTTGCAAGGAAAACATTAGTCTTAACGCCCGTTGCAGAGTCCCTATCCTGCGCCATCTGCATCACTAGCTCAATTGATGCTGGAGTGGCTTCTGCGCCAATAATTACGCTCTTTATCCCAGAGCCATTGATGGAGAGCAACTGCTTAGCAGAATTCGGCCTTATGTATCGCCACTCGCTCTCATACTCCCAACATCTATCCTTCTGCGTTACGCATTTGAGCACATCGTTGGGAAAGCTATCCGAAAGCCAATTGATTACAGGGTATTCCGAGGCATAGCCGACTCTGACAGATCTTACGAATACTGGATCTGTATGAACAGAATATTGAAGACAATAGCCTTTATGGGAATCCGCGTAGTGACTCCACATCAAGTTGCTTCTTGGACCACTAAGTCTTACCCCCTTGTCCCGCGAGGCGAAGCAGTGAACACCCTGCTCCCCTATCATTTCATCAAACTGATTCAAAGGTCTAAACATTCTTGAGACATATCCTGCGAGGCCCTCGGCTTTAACGCCATTCCTCGCATCCTTAATCGCCTTCCTTCGTACATCATTGTTCATTGGAAGTGCCTTATACTTCCTGATCAAGGCATCAATGCCTCCTTTGATAACCAGCATTCCTCTCATGTCAAATGGATCGTTGAAGTCCCGCGGGCTACTAAGAAAGATCTCGTTTCTGACTATTTGAGAGCGCAACCGGTCTTCACTAGAAAAAGCTCTGAACTTATAGAAGAAGCGAGGCCATGAGTTGTGTATGTGCAGAAACTTTCGCCGCTCCAAGGGCGACATCGAGAAAATCGCTGCAACAAGATGGTCGCCGTCCATTGGGGGCGATGAGGCTTGTCCGCGATTTAGGCTAGGTGAGAATCCCATAAGCCTTCTCACAATGGCTCAATTGCAGAATAAATTTCCAATGAGGAATTGTACTTTTCTGGCTAACGCTGCCCCTGAGTGGCAGGCAAGGCGCCAAGGGTGGCACAGCAGGCAGCTTGTTGTGGCCTGTCCACTCAAGGGGCTGGTTGGATGGCCTACTGCGAAGACACATATTGTCCTGACAAGTATTCTGCATAACAATTCTTCTCAACGTAGGATTTTCTTTCTTGAATCCATTCGGAACTAATCGCCCCAAAAGAGTTCATTCCCTCAATTGTGGTCTCCCAGATTCTGGCAGAAACGCAGCGATGTCCTGTAAGTGAATGGACTCGCTCAAAGAGGTTGGCCACAAAGCTATCGGCGTTGTCAAGTTCTGCGGATACGCTCATGCGTACACTCTCGTGGACACGAGCAATCCCGCTTACATAGTCACGGATAAATGGCATAAGCTCAATACGCCCTTCCTTATCAACCACACCCTCAAGCTCCTGGAGAACACTGGACTTAAAGCCGCCATCTTCGCGAACTGACTCCGGCACAAGTCCGAAGGTCACAATATGCCTATTCCTGATTCTATTTGCGTTGGATTCATCACGTCTCGATGAGAATGAGATCGAATGGGCTGGGAGTCCGCGATGCTGAACATAGCCTCGCAACGCCTCCAAGGTCCTATACGCCAAGGAATTATCATACTCTTCACTCTTTAACTCTATGTACCTCTGATATTGACTTGAGCCACGACCAAATTGCTCAGAAAGTGCGTGGGCCGTTTGGTCTATGTACAGTTTCGCACTAGAAAGTAGGTTATTAAGGTGACGATTGACGTTGTGCCTGCCTTCCCCTAGGCGGCCCCGGGTATCACCCATAAAAACTGCGTTTCTCAAGGCGAGATCCAATATATATCTTTCGAGTGATGCGTAGTTCTCTAGCAAGATATCAAGCCTCTGCTCCAACGCAACGCCAAAAAGCAAGGTCTTCTTTGCTCTTAGGAGCTTCTCATGTTCATCCTTGCCGAGGGGATGTGGAATGTATCCGACAGGGCTAATAGCATCGAGTTGATAGGATGGTTCGTTAGTCACGATTTCTCCATAAATTACTCGCCTCTAGGCCATCCAACGCTATATGGGCGAATCTACGTTAAAAAATAGCCTGGCCCCTCCTGGTCCGCGTAAGAACCCGAAGTCATTACCAGTTCAACTCTAAACCCGCTGCGTGGGAATCACTCTCAGACAGATGGATCCTCAAGCCTGGTTCATATGCGGACCCTCGTAAGAACCTGTGCCCCTCGCTCTGGCCGACCCGCCTGCCCGGATGATCTGACTGGAACCATGCAGATCCTCAATAGCCTTTCCCGCAGCCAACCACAGCTACCTCTGGCAATGGCTGAGACTCCACCAGCAGCCAGTGCCCACCACCCACCGCCGCAGGACAACTACCCCCAGCAGCTCCTCCTCGCCACCAGCGCCGCAGGCTCAGCCCCCTGCCCAGCCTCCCTGGCTTGAACACCCCACCCTTTCTGGTCTCAGGGATCGCCTGCAGCTGGTCTACGACTGCTGGACCCTGCTGGAGCTCCCCGACGGCACCAGCCGCCGGCCGGTCTATCTCCCCCGCGGCATCGAGGAGCCCGAGACCTGCTACATCAAGCGGCTGGAGGCAGCTCGCCCCACCGGCTTCTTCCGCGATGCTCTGCGCACCTACGCGGGGATGCTGTCGCGCCTGAGCTGGCAGGAGCTGCCCGACTCCCTGAGCCATGTGGCCACTGATGTGGACGGCCAGGGCACCGATCTGGGGGTGTTCCTGTTCCTGGCGGACCTACTCACCCTGCGGGATGGCGGCTGCCTGATCCTGCAGCTACCGCCCCAGCACCGCTGGCCCTCAGAAGGTGACCGGCTGGAGGCCCTCGCCAAGGGCGACCGGCTTTCGCTGCCCCGCCTCCAACTGCTGCCCCGGGGGGACCTGCTCAACTGGCGCCTGCCCACCGATGGCGCCACAGGTGCTCCGGTGTCGGGACCGGTGGAGATCGTCTGGCGCGAACCGCGCCGCCAGGCACTGCCACCCCGTTTCGCCATCGACAATGCCGCGGTGCCCACGGTGGTTATCGACGCCCACGGCGGCCTGGTGCCCGATCCACAGGCCTGGCTCTACCGCAGCCTGTCGGTGACGGATGACGGCCTGGTGCTGCGCAGCTGGCAGGCCAACCCCAATCCCGGTGCTGCCGATGGCTACGACGTGGTGCCAGTAGGGGAGCCGGAGCGGATGCCGCAGCGTTTTGATCTGCCGGCCCTCTGGTACTCGGTGGATGGCACCGCCTTTGGGGAAGGCGATCTGCCCCATTTGGGGCTAGCCCACCAGTACCTCAACCACTACCGCTGCCGCAGCGAATACGAAGATCTTTTGTCGCGCACCGCCCTGCCGGTAGGCGTGCGTACCGGCCTGGTGGATGCCTATGGCTTTCGCCGCGGCGATGGCGCCCTTGGGACGGGTACAGCCACCGGCGGCGCAGAAGGCCAGCGCCCGCAACGCCTGGTGCTCTCCACCTCCTCCTTCATGGACCTGCCGGAGGGCGCCAAGTTCCAGTGGATCGAAATAGAAGCGCGCTCCCTGGCGGAGCACCGGGCCTACCTGCAGCAGCTGGAGGAGGCCATGCGCCGCGACGCCCTGATCCCTGCCGGTGGCCACGGCCCCGCCCGCACGGAGCTGGAGATTTCTCTCACCGCCGGCCAGAGCTTTGCGGTGCTGCAATCGCTAGCAGGCCAGAAGAGCTCGATGCTCAGCACCCTGCTGCGCCAGTGGACCCGCCTCACCGGCGAAAAGCTGGCGGACACGCCGGCCTGCAGCGTGGAGATCAGCCCTCTGGTGCCACCACAGCCACCGCGCAAACCCCAGCCCTCGGTTCAGGAGTGGCTAGTGCTGCATGAGCGGGGGGTGATCGACGGGGCCGAGCTGCGCCAGCAGCTTGGACTCGATGGCGAGGCAGCCTGAGATCCAGTGAACCTGGAGCAAGGTGATGGATCACCGGATCGGTGACGAGGAGAACAACAAGTTCGTCGGGCTGTTCCTCGATGGCCTCAGCCCACAGGGCCAGAAGGCCGCTCAAGAGCCCTTGCTCTACACCGAGGCCATGGCCGCGGAGGACGACGACCTGCTCGCGGGGGTGTCGGTGGATAACGAGGAGTAGGCACTAGGGGCATGACCCCGCCAGAGGTGCGTCATGGCGGGGGCATCGCCTTCCAGCCCTGCTGCAGCTCAATCGCCACAGCGATCCAGCACGGCCTGGATCACCGCCGGAGCAATGCGGAAATCGCTGGCATGCAGGGCAGCGAACACGTCTCGGGCAGAAGCGATCAAGCCCCGTTGGCGAGCCAGGCCGATTACGGCGGCGGTGCCGGCCACGCTGAGGCCAAGCTCCTGGGCCACCGCCCGCCCGGCACGTTCATCAATCAGCAGAAGCACCGGCTCGCTGCTGCTCAGGGCCAGGCGGATGCTGGCGGCTTCTCCCTCATCGAGATCGGGCAGCGCCGGTTCGCTGGTTTCAATGGCAGCGGCCTGCAACCAGCCCGCCGCCAGGGCCTGCTGGATCGGGGCTTCCGTGTCCGGGAAGCGGCCCGTGAGCACCTCAGAGAGCACCACGTCGGTGACCACAACCTCGGTGAACAGCTGCTGGAGCCAGTCCAGCCCGTTCACCCGGGCTAGCGCGATCAGCGGACTGGCATCGGTGATGACAATTGCAGCCACTGCTCCAGGGTGTCGAGATCGGCGTTGGTTTCGGCAGACGTCAGGCGGATCGCTGGGATGCCGAGGCGGCCAAGATGGGAGATGAAGCTGGCCACATCCAGCTCGGCCACGCGGGCGGCCCGCACCAGCGACAGCTCACCATCGCGGAACAGGGCCGTCGCCAGCGCCGCCCGCACCCCGGGGGCCTGGAGCACTCCCCCCTGCTCCAGACCGATCAGCACCGCATCGGGATGGTCGCGGTTGAGCACCACCACCGGACTGCTCTTTGCTTGACGTAGTGCCTCAGCGGGGTTGTGCTTGAGCCCGCTCACGCTCACCGCATGCATGGCCCATCCCTCCTGGGATGACTGGATGGGATGAATCTAAGGGATATATGCCAGGGACGAATCAGCGCATTGACGCTGGTCTGGCAAACGAGGGCATGACCCAGTCCTCCCCTCCCACCTGCAGCTGGCGCCCCGGCGACGCAGAAGCCCTGCGCATTGCCCTCTCGATTCCTGTCAGCGGACCCTCTCTCTCGGCTCTGAACCGGGAGATGGCCCTGCTCCAGACCCACTACCCCACGGGGGTTTGCACCGCCCAGGGCCACCTCGATGCCATCGCCGTTCTGGATCAGCAACTGGCGGTGCTGACGCCGGCGGACGTGAACAGCCCAGTGCGCAGCCGGCGCAAGGGTGTGGCCGGTGGCGTGCTGCCCAACCCACTGCCCCTGAGCAAGTTGGCGGTGGTGGAGTACGCCACCGAGCTGCTGCTGGAGGACACCGAGAGCGAGTGGAACCCTGCGGGCCCCTCGCCGGCGGTGGTGCTGGGAAAACAGCGCAGCCAGCACATCGGCCAGCTGGCACTGCTGCTGCCGCGGCTGCAGAACTGGCGCCAGTGCAACCCCGACCCCTTCAGGGGATCGCTTGTGCGGAGCTGAGTGATGGAGCAGCCCCTCTCACCGCTGAACCAGGGCCTCAATCCCCTGCGGGGCGCTCCACAGTGGGGGCAGCTGGTGGGGGTGCCAGCGGCCTCCCCAGCGATCGATAACCGTGTGGGCCAGCCCTTTGCTGCTCCCCCTGGGGCTCTGCCCCTATGGCTGGCGCTGCAGCCCTACGCCAACGCTCGCCTCTGCCTGTTTGAGGTGGACCGGCCCGAAAGCCGTAACCCCATCCCAATTCGCCGCCACGTGATCGACTGCTTCCTCGAGCAGAGCGGCATCGTCAGCGGCTACAACGACACCGCCCTCACCGACCCGGGCGATGTGCTGCTGCGGGGCTACCTCTGCCGCTCAGCGATCCTGCCGGTGAGCACCAGCAACACCTTCGACTGGCTGGCTGCTGAACTGAATTGGGGCACACCGGGCTTCCGCGACGAGGCGCCACTGCCCTGGGATCCAACGCTGCTGGGCACGGTGCAGGCTCCTTGTCAGGGGGTGATGTGGCTCGGGGATCTTGCCCAGCTCTTGCCCCAGGGCGGCCTGCCCAATGGCGGCCGGGCCCAGTTCGCCGGCTGCCAGGTGATGCACTTCGGGGCGGATTACGGCCCCGGCGGTATCGGCCTGCTGGTGCAGCCGCTGCTGGGGGAAGCGATCCAGCTGGTGCTCAGACCCCACAGCGTGCTGGTGCTGCGCGAGGGCGACACGCTGAACCTGATCGCTGAGCGCTACGGCACCACCGTGGCCACCTTGAGGCGGATCAACCCCCAGCTGGAGAGCACCCAGACGATCACCGCAGTCGAGGGGGATTCGCTGGCGGTGCTGGCGGGTCGGCACGGCACCACGGAAACCAAGCTGCGCAGCCTCAACCCGGTGCTGCAGCAGAGCGAGACCTACGTCACCGGTGAGGGCGAGACGCTGAGCAGCGTGGCGGCCGAGCAGAACCTCAGCCTCTCCCTGCTGCGTCAGTTCAACTCGGAGCTGAGCAGCTGGCCCAGCGAGGAACCCCTGCCGGCAGGCACCACCCTGCTGCTGCCCCTCTACCGCTCCACCACGCCGATCCCGGCCGGGATGCAACTGCTGGTGCCGGGTTATCTGCCCTCCACCCAACTGCCGGCGGGGGAATGGATCTACCTGCCGGCCCGGCGCTCGGCGCCTGTACTGGATGAGCTGCCGGATCCGGCGGGCTGATGGAGAGCCCAGCGGCTCAAGCCGCCTCCAAGCCCAGATGCTCCACGTAGTCATGGAAGTTGCGGTCGAGGAGCTGTGCCACCAGCTGGCCCTGGCCACGGCCAATGCAATCAGCAGCCCGATGCTCGATGACAGCGCGGCCACTAGGGCCGGGTAAGGGAGCCACAGTTCTGATCCCGAGAAGTCTCAGCCGATCAGTTCGCCGGCTGGGCCTGCACGGTGATGGTCAGATTGCCGTCGCTATCGCGCTGCTGGGCATAGGCCAGCTCCTGCAGGAAGCCCTGTAACTGCTGGACCGCCTGACGCTCCTGCTGGCTGGGATGACGCACGGCAGAGGTGATCAGCCTCAACCCGAGTCCGGCACTGCCGATCACCCCCAGCGGACCCATTACCACCGCCAGGCCAGGCACGAGCATCAGTGCCACGGCCAGAAACACCGAGACAGGCAGCGCTCCAGCAGCCATCAAGCCGCTGGTCTGCAGGATCTGCAAGAGCCTTTCTTTGCGTTCATCGGCTGTGCCGTTGAGCAACAGGTCGCGGTGCACCAGCAGTTGATCCACCGCGGTGATCGCTGCTGAATAGGCGCTGGCCTCCACAGCGTTGCCGAGGGTGCGCTGCCAAAACTCAGGGGTCTGAGCTGCGGCGATCAGTCCATCGAGGTGGTTGTCCGTGCTGGCCCGGAGTCGCTCCAGCCAGCTCATATCGCTGGAGCCGCGGCTGATGTTGACCGAGCCGTCCTCCCAGATGCCATTGGCCGCATCGGCGGCCAGGTGGGGGGAGTTGAAACGGCTTTCGATGTGGGACCAGTGCTTGCCGAGGGCATCGCCCCCCTTGAGAAAGCCATCAACCGCTGCAGTGCCGTAGTGCTCCAGCTCCCCGGGCAGCTTGGCCAGCAGATCTGCTGCTGCCACGCCGTGGTTGGAGGCAGCAGATGTGATGCGGCTGATGAGTTGGGGGTCAACCCCGAAGTTGTTGAGCTCGCTGAGCGAGGCCGCAACCGTGCCGGCAGCCACCGCCAGGACCTTGGTGGTGCGATCCAGACCCTTTCGGACCTTGGCAGCGGCGGCGGCTCCTGCGGCCAGGCCGGCACCTGTTACGGCGGTGATATCTGCCATGGCCCAGGCACCAGGGCTTTCCATCTTGACGCGGACCGGCACACCCCCTGGCGTTGCTAGCCAGCAGTGGGATCGACTGCTGGCAACAGGGAAAGCGAGCGCAGCCCGGACGGGGCGCCCGCAACACCACAGCCGTGATGGGTGATGTCCTCCTCCTTCTTCTCGACCCCTGCTTCCCAGCCCCCTGCTTCTGCCGCCCGATGGCAGACCTACCGCCAGCAGCAGCAGCAACCCAACCAGGTACCGGCTGGCTCCCTAGCTCCACTAGCTGCTGAACTCGACCCCCTCGATGAGGGCGACGACGAGGCCAGCGGCCACGAGGGCGGTACCGGTGACGACAGCTTTGACGCTGCCCCTCCCCATGACCCAGGCGGCAGTGGCAGCAGCGACAACGACGACCCCCCTGCCGCTGCTTCCAGCAATGCTGATCCCCTGCGCGCCGAACGGCGCCGCAGCAACCAGCTGGAAAAGGAGCTGCGCAAGGCCCGCGCCCAGCTGTCCCGCTTCTCGGAGATCAACCCGGACGAATACGCCCGCCTGCAGGACGCCGAGCGCAAGCGCGAGGAGTTCGAGCGCCAGGTGGGCGAGCGCGAGCGCCAGCTCAACGAGGCCAACCTGCGCCGCGTGCGCAGCGTCGAAAAGGAACGGGACGAGGCCCGCTCCCAGGTGCAGAACCTGCGTAAGGAGCGCTTGATGGAGCGCCTGTTCTCCGAGGCTGAGGGCCGCGTCGGTGGCGATGAGAGGGGGACGTTTTTTGACACCTTCGTGACGCTCTGCGGCGGTCACTTCCAGCTGGCGGAGGTGGATGGCCGCGAGCGGCTGGTGCCGGTGGACGGCAAGGGCCAGCCCCTCACCGCCGATGGCGTGGCCCTGAGCGATGGCGACTACATGGAGGAGTTGCGCCGCCACCCGGTGTATAGCTTCCTGTTCCAGCAGCGCAGCGGCCTCTATTCGGCTGCTGTGCCGGAAACGGGCCATGAGCACGGCGGCGCGGTGAATCTGCAGACCCTGAGCACCGCCGAGCTCTACCTGGAGGCCGTGAAGGGCACCACCCCCAGGGCTGCTGCACCGCGGCGCTGATCCCCCCGCCGGGAGAACGAGATGGTCTGGTATCTGGTGTTCTGGCGCAACCGCTCCACTTCCACCGTGGTGCCGGCTGCCACCGCCAGCCAGGCCCGCTCCCGTGCCCGCGCCAAACAAAAGCGTGGTTACGGAGCGATCGTTGCGGCACGCCGCGCCAATGCCCAAGACGCTGGCTTGATCAGGAAAGGGACCTGGGTGCGGCGCCGCCGCGATGGCACAAGCCCCCAGTTCGGCAGTGCTCGCTCCAAAGCCAGGGCCCGCCGGCAGCGAAGCGCCTACCGCCATTGGCTGTAAGGCCCGGCCACCAACCGGCAGCCGGGCCTGAGCCCCCTGGCTCAGCAGACCGAGACGGTGCAGCCGGGAGTGCCCTGCAGCTTGCGGGCAAAGGCGAACGCCTTCTCGGCAGGGATCAGCCGCATCTTCTTGACGGGCTTGCCGCGGCGGCCAAAGAACTCGACCTCACAGGGGGCAGTGCCGAGCTTCTGGACTCCTGGCTGATAGCGGTGAACCACAAGCAGGCGGACTTCGCAGACGGGGCCTTGGGGAGTGGCCATGGCTGGGGTGGAGCGGAGAACACCGACCAGACGCCCCGCAGGCGCAGTGCTGGCCAGGGGCGAGCAGCGCGAGCCTCGCGTCAGCCCTGGCCAGCGCAAGCCGTAGGGGCATGCTGCGGAGGGGTTTCGCTCCGCCCGGCCAGTCAGCCTCCAGTGGCAACGGTGCGAGTGCCGTGCTGATTTCTCACCGCGACAGGGGAGCAGAGGTGTTGGCTCTCCTGAGATCGAGGTCCGCCCGCTTTGCCGCTGGTGGGACACCATGCTGGCCAGCCAGTTGATTGGGGATCTGCCCAGGCACAACCTGGCTGCTGTGGCCAAGCACTACCTGGGCCGCGAGATCGACAAGGAAGAGCAGACCAGCGACTGGGGCGGAGAGCTCACCCGCAGCCAGCTCGCCTACGCCGCCCTCGATGCCGTGGTGGTACGCCCGCTTGCTCAACGCCTGCGCGAGGAGCTCCAAGCCACAGGGCAGGAGAACGCTCACCGGCTCGATTGCCAGATGATCAGCCCCTGCGCCGATGGCCAGGCTCGCGGTCTGGCCGTGAACCTCACGAGCGTGGCGCAGTGCCGTGAGCACGCCACCGCGGAGCGCCTGCAGAAAGTGCAGACCCTTCAAAAGCTGCTCGGCATTGAGAACTACCGCAGCGCACTCAAGCTCAAAGAGGCCCTCATCGAGCACCTGGGGGAGACCATCAGCGACACCCAGCAGAAGACCTTGGAGCGCTACCGCAGCGCCCCCGCCATTGAGCTGCTGATCGAGATCAAAGCCCTCGATCAGGAGCTGAAAGAGCTCACCTGGCTGGAGCAAGAGCAGGCCCTGACTGATGGCCGCGTTCGCCCCACCTACAAGATCCTCGGGGCCCGCACCGGCCGCACCACCACCAGCGCCCTGCTGCCAGCCAACCGCTCACAAGTCCCCTCCGATACCGAGTTCTTCGGGCCCAAGGCACAAAAGGCCGGCCAGCCCAAGCCGGTGAAGCTTGGCCAAGTGGGCTTCAACTTCCAAGGCCTCACCGGCGAACGCAAGCAGGCCCTCCACACCGGCGACGCCAACACCGTGTTGCTCGATCTCGACTGGAGTTCAATCGAGGTGCGCCTGCAGGCCAGCCCCCGGCTCTACAACGACGCCGGCCAGCGCAAGATCCTGCTCGAAGGCATCGACCCGCACGCCTACATCGCCAGCCAGGTATGCGGCAGGCCAATCGGTAGCGAGGCCCCTGAGCGCAAGACCATCGGCAAGGTCGCCAATTTCTCGCTGGCTTACGGCTGCGGCGTGAACAACCTCGCCAGACAGCTCCATCTAGCCCAGGGCAAACCTATTAGTTACGCCCAGGCTGAGAAGGTCTACAAGGCTTGGCACCGCTTCCACCCGGAGATCAGCCGGGAGATGGCCCTCTATGCCAGCGGCGCCCGCGTCACCGAAGCCCGCAGCCTCTCTGGCCGCCGTATGAACTACCGCGGTGTCTCCATCGACAACGAGAGCATCTGCCCCCGGCTCGAGTTAGGCCGCACCAATGGGATCAACTTCCCCATCCAAGGCACCGGCAGGGATTTGCTCGCAGATGCCCTCGGGGATCTATGGCCGGCCCTCGAACAGTTCCCGGGCACCTGCGTGGTGGGCCTCATCCACGACGAGATCCTGCTGGAGGTGAACCGCCGAGATGTTGAGGCCGTTAAAGCAACCACTTTGGGGGTGATGACCAGCAAACGCCTCCAGAAGGCCTACCTGGGGGACATCCCCCTGGAAGCTGACGCGAAGGTCGGGGAAACATTGGGGGAGGCGCATTGATGCCCCGCGCACACACAGCTAGCCTTAATGAAATTGAGTCTCAGTTGCGGGAGCCTGCATCAGGGCGCCGTAGCCAACCATGAGCATCAAACCCAAAAGACCGGAGCAGCCCAACGTGCTGACGCCCCCTTCAAAAGACTCTCCGGAGTGGGAAGACTGGGCTGAGGTCCATCCTCTGCACAAAGCGGTAGTAGGCGATCGCCCTGGCAAGGCGGTAATGGTTCAGCGTGTGGCCGAGGCGGTGCGCTGGATCAGCACTTGCCGCACCCGATCAACCCAGCTTCAGATGGCCGCGGAGCAATGGGGTCTCGGGATGCGAGCCTTTGAGAGCATCCACGCCGACGCGGTGCGGGAGATCAAAGCCAAGTTCAATCAAGACCGCCCGGATTTCTTGGCTCAAAAGCTGGAGCAGCTGGAACACTTAGTGCAGGCTGGCCTGGACAGCGGACAGTTATCAGCCGCAGCCGGTGCGATGGGCCTGCTCCTACGGGCCAGCGGTTGCGACGGCCCCAACAATTTGCCTAAGCGATGACCCGCCTCCATGGTGGCCCTGACTGACCTGCGGTGTGACGTCCTGTTTTCCTGCCACGTCCTCAGGAGCAAGCGACCGCTCTCCACGCTCAAACTCATGGTGTGGGCCGTCAGTGCAGTGCGAACCTTGGCCGCCAATCCGCCGGATTCGAGCAGCTTGCGGATGGGACGATGACTCCACCAGTGCCCGACTAGATATTCGTCAACTACTAGCCGCCGTTGCTGCTGGGTCCGCCCTTGCCGCTGGTCTCTCCGTTCTGCCGGCTTCTGCTCAGATGTCGATGACCGAGGTCCGTGCCGCGAACCTGGCACGCATGGAGGCGGAGAGGCTCAATGGCGGCCTCAACAAGACCTGCGCAGCCAACTGCATGCACCAGAAAGGCGGTGGTGACTGAATGGTGAATGCAGGCCCCAATGGCTACCTCTTTAATTTCTTCGGAGGCCCTCCAGGCTGGGAGGTGAACAAGCAGGCTGCCACCAAGGAAACCCGCATCCTGATCTCTTCAGATGGCACCAGCGTGGTGAATGCGGAATACAACGGCTCACCTCGCTGATTCGCAAAGGGCAGCACCAAGGCGGTCACCGCAACACCCCGGCAGCGCCCGCACCAGCGCCCTCAGATCGGCCTCAGCCACCGGAATCAACCACTTGGCGGGCCACCCCCCAATCAGACAAGCGAAAGACTAATGAGACCAAATTGGCAGCAAAAGAAGGCTGGCTACGCTTGCGAAGCATTTAAAATTAAAAGCAAAATATGAAGCTTTCCGCAAGAATTGCCTTTCTTTCGCTTTTATATGGCACATCCTGCATTGCCGCGGCAGACCAGGCCTTTGGGCAATCTCGGATTTACGGGCCCGTCACGAATATTGAGAGTCCAAACAGCTTTATTATGTACCAACAACCCAGTGGGCCAGCCAATCCCACTGCAAGGGCGGGGGTAGCCGATGTAAGGGGAGACTATGCAATGGCCATCGGCGCTGCTGCGACCGCTCATGCATTTGAAGCTATTGCTATTGGACATGAAAGTGAAGCAAGGCAGACGCCTAACGCGCCTACAGATCAAGTGGGAGAGGCGGGCAGAGCAATAGCTATCGGGGCGAGAGCAAAAGCCTATGATACTGGAATTGCCATTGGCCTCACTTCAGTCGCTGGCGCAGGAAGCGAAGCAGGCGTACTTGATTATAGACCCTCTGCTATCGCAATTGGCCAAAATACTTTCGCACGAACAACCGAGTCCATCGCCATAGGCAAATTCGCCACTGTTACTGAAGAGAAAGCTCTCGGTCAAAACGCCGATAGGTCGATCGCGATTGGACGTTCTGCTACAATTACGGGTTCCCAAAACTCGGTTGCTATCGGTCCCGATGTGGCTGTCTTTGCCAACTCGCCTAATTCCATCGCCTTGGGATTCCGGGCCAGCGTTGTAGGGAATGCTGAGGGAGGCATTGCTATAGGAGACAATGCCAGTGTCGTTGGTGGCACATCAACGATTGCAATTGGCACTGTATCAATGGCAGAAAATGAATCTATAGCCATAGGCTCCTTTGCTAGAGCCCTCGGCAATAGGTCAATGGCCCTGGGGCAAGGATCTAAAGCCGAAGGCCTAAATTCAGTAGCGCTTGGTTTTGAAGCCTTTGCAAGAGCGGATAGTTCCACAGCTATTGGAAGATTTGCCACAGCACAACACTTAAGTTCAACAGCACTGGGCTTTGGCGCGGTAACCACCCGCAACAGTCAGGTTGTAATCGGCACATCTCTAGAGACTGTCACAGTGCCAAATGTTGCAGGCAGTGGCAACCAATTCTTATTTGCCACTGCAGATGGCACTCTCAATCGCTATACAGGCGCCACAACCATCGACAGTGATTTGCTGATCAGTGGCAGTCAGGCCATCGGTGGCAACCTCACGGTAGGTGGAGATGTTGTTTTCAACAACTACAAAAATACAAATCCGGGCAGTGGTACAACCTTCCTCTCAACCGATGCCAACGGCAAAGTCGCTTTAGCCGCCATCCCCAACGGCACCACCTTCTGCACCCTAGTAGGCGCCAATTCATCCTGCTATGGCCCCAATGCTGAGGCCAAAGGTGCCTTTGACACTGCCATTGGAGCGAACAGCAGAGCAGATGCAGCACTCGGCTCTACAGCCCTCGGAGCCGAAACCAATGCCTCTGGAAATGGGTCTACCGCCATCGGCGTCCTCGCCAAATCCCAGGGCGAAGGCTCCCTCGCCGTTGGTTTCGCTGCTAACTCCACAGCCGAAGATGGTATCGCCATTGGCTCCAATGCCCTGGCCAATGGCTTCAATGCCTTTGCCTTCGGCACTGGCGCTGTGGCCAATGGCCGAAACGTCACCGCCATTGGTTTCGGTGCACGTGCTGAAGGCTTCAATACCAATTCCCTCGCGCTCGGCACTGGTTCGCTCGCCAGCGGGACGGATGTGACTGCTCTTGGTGCCGGAGCCACGGCAACAGGAGTACGGGCCACCGCCATCGGTGCCGGTGCCATCACCACCCGCAACAATCAGGTTGTAATCGGCACACAGCAAGATGATGTCACCATGCCAGGCCTCTCCGGCTCGGGCACTGACTTGGTGGCAGCCAACAA
Organism: Prochloraceae cyanobacterium; assembly: GCA_040377855.1. Lineage (GTDB taxonomy): Bacteria > Cyanobacteriota > Cyanobacteriia > PCC-6307 > Cyanobiaceae > CAIXOZ01. The sequence continues at coordinate 29,114 of JBEINY010000011.1, forward strand.
TGACGGCACCCTGCAACGCTCATCCGTCTCGTTGCAACAGGTCGATCAAGCGGTCAACACCACCATTCCCAAGCTGGAATCGGCAGTTAGCGGCCTTGGCCAAGCCGTCGAATCGGTTGGTGCCATCGCCTCCGCCATGTCAGCCGTTCCGCAGGTTTCTCTCATGGAAGACGAGCCCATGCGCTGCGGCGTGGGCACGGGTGGCTATGGATCCGAGTATGCGATTTCTGCCGGTTGTGCAGTTCGCATCGCCGACCGCCTGCACCTCAACGGCGCGCTTGCTTACGCACCCTCCGTCAACTATCAGTACGGGTCAACACCGTCTGTGGCTGGTCGCCTCGGCTTCTCCTTCCCCCTGGGTCGCATCGCCAAGCCCTCTAGCAAACCAACAGCCGAGGCTTCCAAAGAACTTTCCAATGTTCAAGGAACCATTCAAAAGATTCAAGCAGAAGTCAAATCCCGCGACAACCAAATCGCCATCCTCAAAACTCAGCTCGACAAGCTGCTCAAGGCTCAACACTCTGAAACGAGCACACCCAGCAGCAAGGCAACGACAGAGCTGATCGCAACATTCATGAGCAGAATTGAACAGCTTGAAAATCGCCTAGCCGAACAAGAACTTATTTCCCAACGTGCCATGGAACAGCTCAAATCACTTGTAGGCAGCGCCCCTCTAGGGATGGGGGCCATCAGCAAAGTAAACCGCTGATTTACTGCTGCTGATCCAGCTCACCCCTCATTCCTTGACATCGCCAATATGAATCACGCCTTTCTCCTAGTCGCTACACTTTTAGGCTCTGCAATCACAAGCCTCGTGGCGTTTACTCCAGGCCACGCACAAAGCAATCCTGCGACTGCGCAGCCAACCAAACAATTCAGCGATGGATTTATCAAAGGCTGCCTCCAAAGCAAGACAGTTGACGTCAAGAACCTGGCCAAGTACTGCACATGCATGGCCAGGAGCTATGAAACTCGCTACGATGTCGCAACCCTGTCGGCCATTGCTCAACTGTCCGGCAATGTTGGCCCACAGGGCCCGGCCTTGGTGAATCTGATGATGGCTCCAGAAGCAAGGGCTTGCTCTAACAAGAGCTGAAACAGCATGTTACTCAACTGATGCAAACCCCTCTGGTGGTGATCAAGCGCCTGGGAAGTCTGCAGCGATGGCTCTGTGCCCTGGCCACCTGTTTGGCGGTGCTGGTGCTGATCCAGCCCTTACGGGCTGAACCGGTTACTCCAGCTCAAGCCAGACCCACTGATGTGAGTTCGCAACACACGGGTAGCTTTGAAGTGGCGCCGGTGCGCATCCTCGGCGTTCCTGCCCTAGTGGTGGCTTCACCAGAACTGCCGGGCAGCGGATCGGTGGTGAGTGCCCAGCGCCGCGCCGAGGTGATTGAAGGCAACCTGAGCTTGCTCTATGCCAACCAGAGCCTTTGCACGCAAGCCGAACAGCTCTCGGAAACCATCCTGGAACGCCTAGTGCTGGGCGGCCCACGAGAGCAGCAGCTCTGCAGTGGCGATCCCTGGGCCGTGCACGGTTCCGCGGACCAGTTGGTGGTGGAGCGCGTCGCTGGTCCTGCGGGCAGCGTGTTGCTGCAAGCCCGCCTGCCTGGGCGCGCCGTTCCGTTGCCGCTGCTCACGGTGACTGCAGCGGATGGGCAGCTGCATGGCTTCACGCCCCAGCAGCTGGCCAATCAGTGGCAATCAGTGCTGCAACGGCGGCTTCGTCATGCCAGGCGCACGATGCAGCCCGATCAGCTTGGTCTGCGGATCCGCGTGACTGTGGCCGTTGAGCTGTTCCTGCTCCTCACCACGGCGCTCACCCTGCAGCTGTGGAACCGGTTACGCCGACAGTTGAGCGAACGGTGGACGCCACAACCGCAACGTGCCCCACGTGCTCAGCAGTCCACACCTTGGCTGCTTTTGGCGAGCCGGATCAGCTTTGTGCTGGTGCTGCTGCAAGGGCTGGCCATGGTGGGTTTTGCCGTGGCGGCGATTCCGGGCCGCATCCCGCTGGCGCTTGGGCTGCTACTACAACCGCTCGACATCCTCACCAAGGCAGCCGCCGTAGGCGCCGTAGTGATGGCGCTGCGCCTGCTGCTCCGCCTGTTGCTACGGCAATGGCGCAGCAGCCCCAAAGTGCCAGCTGAACTGCAGGCGCGGCGTCAGCAGCGTTATCTCAACCTGCTGCAAGCCGGTCAGCGCCTGCTCAGCATGGGTGGTGTGGTGGTGCTGCTGGCGCTGGTGATCAGCGGAATCCCCGGACTCGCCACGACGCCGGTGGCGTCGTGGCTGGCCGGCGGTGCAGTCCTCGGTGCCCTAGCCCTGGTATTTCAGGGACTGCTGCGGGATTTTGCAGCAGGGGTTGTTGTGCTCATTGAAGACCACTACGCCGTTGGCGACTGGGTGCAGGTGGATGCCCTCGAGGGGACCGTCGAAGACGTTGGCATCCTCACCACCGCGCTGCGTGCCTTAGATCAGCGCGTGGTGGTGATCCCCAACAGCCGCTGTGAACAGGTGGTCAATCACACCCGGATTCGCTCTGGTGTGGAGCTCGTGGTTCCCCTCCCACCGAGGAGTCCTCAGCTTGAGCGCGTGCTGAGCGTGCTCGCAGAAGAATGTGTGCTGTTTGCCGCCAAGCCGGAATGGAAGGATCTTCTGCTGGAACCACCGCTGATCCGTGGTGTCAAGCGGATCACCCCTCTGGCTGTCGAACTAAGCGTGCTGCTGATCACCCGAACCGGTGCTCAGTGGGCCGCCGAACGTGCCTTACTCACGCAGATCGTGGCGAGGATGGAGCGTGAAGCTTTACCCCTGGCTCAAGCTGAAGCCATGATCAGCTGACTGAGATCGTTACGTCCAACAGCGCTCGGCAGACAACTCCGCCAGTTGGCTCTCGTCCGTCAACTGAGCCAGGGAAACCCAGCTCGATCTCAGGGCTTAACGACTCAGGGCTCTCACTCGAGCACGCGAGCTGGCGCCTTGCACAGCCATGTCTGGGCCACGCCCTTGGCGGAGAGGAACGGCGCGTCGTAAAAGCTCGGGCGGCCTTGGGCACTGTCGCTGTTCTGCACGCGCCATTGCTCACGTTCACAGCTCACCGTGAGCGTGAGCGAGCCGCCGCCAGGCTGGGCCACGCGGAAAAAGCGAACGCCGTCGTACAGGCCCATTGGCTTGGCCTGCAGCTGCTTAAGCAGAATCGCCAGAGCCTGCGGTGGCTCCGCCCTAGCCTGGAGCGGCATGACCACCACCGCGGTGAGGCAGGCTGCTGCCGCAACCAGCAGGCGCCTTGCTTGGCTTGAAGACGTCATCTCAGAGCCCATGAGTTGAAGGAATTCTGACGAACCAGCCGGCAGTCTCAGCGAAAGACCTATCCCGAGACAGGCCACGCCCTAAATCCACATGTAGCCTTAATTGAGATTTTCTGGCCTGTCAACTTGAAACAATTCGTTCTCCTATTGAGTGCGACACTGCCGCTTGTTATCAACAGCGCAGCTCTGGCCCAACCCGCTGGTCTCAGCTACCCACGCCAGGGCGTGGTGTGTGATTCAGTTGGCCGCACTTGCTACGACAGCTACGGCCCCTCAATTGGCATCACTGCTGATGTGTATGGCCAGGGAGCTGCTAACAACCTCACTGCCAACCTCAACCAAACCAACAGTCGCGATTTCCGCCTGAGCACCGGCCAGGCCTGCAGCGTGCCCAGGCGAACTTGTTGGAATGATGGCTGGAGCGCAACAAAGGTGGCACCCGGACTGACCCAGCAACTCTTCGGCAGCAACAGTGCCAATGGGCAGCCCTTACAGCCGCAAAAGATCAGTGGCACTGGGCTCTGCAGCCTGAGCCGCAGCGGCCAGCGCATTTTCGACGGCACATGCAGGCTCAAGCAGGTGCGCAAGGGCGACCAGAACCTCTACGAGGTGCAACTGCAGAATGGCAGTAACTACGTCTTTCGACAGAACGGCAGTCAATACCAAATTCGTGATGGCTTCGGCGGCATCTGGCCAGTGACTTTCATCGACCACGGCAACACCGGCATTTTCCGCTTCGGCGACTACAAACTCGTCGCCACTCAGGAGTCTTCCAACCGCAATGCCGCCGTTGGCAGCGCCATCGGCAACCTCCTCAATGCACTCTTCCAGTAAACGCCCGTTCACACCGCTCGCCCTGGTGCTGGCCGTCTTCGGCTGGCCGGCAGCCGCGTTGGCCGATGTGGTGGTGGTGCCGGTTCCGAGCCCCTACAGCTACGACACCGCAACCCTGCGGCAGCTCAATCTGCGCGGCAGCTGGGGGCGCTACCTCGGCTTCACCGGCCACAGCGTGATCGAGTGGCCAGCGGTGCCAGCCCAGCTCAATGCCGGCAACCCCGGCACAATCCGCTGCGATGGCAACCGCTGCTGGCGCGAGGGCTACGTCGGCCCGAGCCTCACCGGTGGCACCCCCGCCGGGTCGCTGCGCCATTACTTCAACTACCAACTCGACTGCCGCGACCAAACGTTTGATCGCATCGGCGATGTGCGCCTGCCCGGCAACTACCAGCGCGGCTGGCAGCCCGTGCTCAACGACCCCGTGGCCCTGGCCGTGGCGCGTGACTGGTGCCCGCGCATCACCCAGCTGCCCACCGGCTCGTGAATCCACGACCTCCCATGAACCCACCCCGGAACGGGCTACAGCCTCTTCAGGCGCCGCTTTGCGCTGGCGTTCACCCAGCTTCTGCTGGAGCAGCTACGCCCGAAACAGGGCCGTTCGGGGAGACCTGGCCTGCCACGGCTGCCCACACCTCACGGGGCGTGGCATCAAGCTCGCTGCGCAGGTGGTTCTGCAGCGTTCGCGCCGAGCAATGCAGCTCCAGAGCCAGGCCCCCCAATGCGAAGGGGGTCTGAGGGTTGCGCTGCAACTTGTGCCGTACCAGTTCGAGAAAACGATCGGTGAGAACGTCGGGCGCAGGGTCGATATCCGGTCTGCATCCGAGGGTCTGCCCATGGCTGAGCAGGGCCTGCCAGAACAGGCCCGCGCTGTGATCAAGCCATTGGGAGTACCAACGCGCCACCGCAATCAGCTCGCGGGCCTGGCGCAACAACGCCATCGTGGCCGGCTGCCGATCGCGGCGGAAGGGATCGAGCACTGCGGTGCCGCTCAACCCGTCGCCGAAGCCCGCGAGCATCTGGCGCGGCACCAGAATCGACACACCCACAGAGGTGGCCGAGATGCGGCCTTGCAGGTCGGCCCCCGGAGCAATCCAAAGGCCCTGACCAGGACTGGTGAGCATGTCGTCGCCCCGATCGCCCTGCCGGTCGCACGTCCAACCGCGCTCGGGCATCCAGAGCACCGCCATCTCTGAGCTCTGCTGCCGCCACAGATCCAGCTCCGCCCCCTCGCCACGCAGTTCCACCAGTGTGAGCGGCCCGGCAGAAGCCATCTGGATGCTGGCTTGAAACACTTGCCTGTCGAGCCCAGCACAGTTGACACGGCACTCCCCCATCACAGCCTGCAGGCTGGAGCGCCAGTGCTCGAATTCTGAGCTCTCAACAACGGGGCGAAAGGCCGTGGCAGAGGGCGGGGACGTCATCGCAGTGCGGTCGTCGCCATCGAGCTGCCGTGTACTGAGCCAAGCCTGGTGCTGGGCATGTTCAAGGAGCAGTTTCAGTCGTCACTGTTTTTTCATCTATTTGTAGTGGATTAATGAAATTTTAGGGCATCCGCACCGGCACAGGTGAACGGCCGCTGCAGATCGACGCAATTTGGCGCAAGCTAGCCCGCGGCCTGCAGAACCTCGAGTTTGCAGAAGGCCCCAGCGCCCTCAGGTAAGAAAGCCGGCTGGGACCACTCCCTCGATTCTCTGGGATACGCCTGCCTGACCCTGAGACATGGCCTGCTGCCGTAGAGCCTTGGCCCGGGCCCCCGCTTCAGCTAAGCGCGGGCGGCCCGGCCGTAAGCAGTCGGTTGCTGGGGTCAACCCTGCGCGCACGGGCCTGGGGGTGTTGCCCCGTTTCTGCGCACGTCTGTGCGCATCCTGCTGGCCCTGGCTCCCGAGACTCCCTGACACCACTAGGCCGCGGTAGTCGCCTTCTAAGCAGCCGGTCGATGGTTCGAACCCATCAGGGGGCGTTTGCAAAACCCAGGCCTGGCCTGGTTTTTTTATTGCCTTGCGCATCCCTGGCAGTGGGTCAGATGCTCCGTCATGCACCCAAGTAGGGCCACTTGGCGAACGGTTTGGCGCAGAAGATGGGCACTCGAAACCACAGGCCCATGGTTGCTCTGAGGCCCCTTTGGCGGATTCGGCCGTCCCAGTTGCTCCCGTCACGACTGATGCGGCCTACCGCGCAGCGGCACCTGGCTGTCCGCTCTGCAGCACCCCAGCCGCCGTTTCTCTGTGGCCTGGGCACAGGTCCCGGCCTGGCTGGGGGCAGGGCCCTCCCTGGTGGCGGTCCCTTCTTGCGGCTGTTCATCCCTTGGCCAGAGCCGCGGAGCCCGAGCAGGCGCGAGAGGCGGAGCGGCGCAGGCCAAAAGGGGCCCAAAGGCCCCCGCAGGATCAGACAGCCGGCATGGCCCCGCTGCTCTGCAGCCCGCCGAGGCGCAGCAGCGCCTCAGCCGCCACCACCTGGCGATAGCTCAGCTGGGCTTCTGCTTCCAGGGCGCTATCGATCTCATCGACCCGCGCCAGGCACAGCTGAATCGCTGGCAGCACCTCTTCCTCCAGCCGGGAGATCTCCTCTTCTCCATAGGGCCGATCAATCCAGGTGCGCCGCAGCGGCCGGCCGGCATGGCCCCGCAGGATTGATTCGATGGCTTTGCCGCAGGACTCCAGCAGCAGGAACGGATCCTCCTCGGGCCTGCAGAACGGCGAGGCAGCGGCAGAAAGCATGGCCATGAACTCGGCGCCGAGAGCGGCGCAGCGACGGGACCGATCCCAGCGGAGGTCCGACGCCAGGAGGGCCTCAGACTGGAGAGGTCCGGAGCAAGCTCCCTTCCCGCTACTAGTCGTTACCGGTCCATCCGCGTGAGAGCTGCTCCACCCAGAAGCCCCAGCAACAGGTTGAGGGTGGAATCAAAGCCTCCTTGCAGCTGCTCCAGCGTGCCGGGGCAGATCTGACCGATCGGCCGGCCTTCCAGCGCCCGCTGACCGCAGACCCCAGCGGCCAGCGAATAGATCAGCAACTGGGTGCCGATCACCACCGCCAGCGTCTTGAACACAAACCGCTCGCGATCGAAGGGTGACCGTGGTGCTGGCTCTGGTGTCACGGTTTCTTTTTCTCCTGCAGGTTGATCAGCCCCCTCCGGGAGGCAGCACAAGCTCACCGCTCTGCAGCAGCTCCCAGATACGGTGGGCCTCAGCCTGGCGCAGCTCGGTGTGGGGGGTGCCGGGCCTGAAGTAGCCCTCAGCTGCTGCAGCCGAACCGGTCCAGTAGGCCGCCGCCTCGGCTGGATCCATGCCGTGAGGCCGGTCCTCAAACACCCGGGTCCAGCCGATCAGCGAGCCCTCGGGCGGATCGTGCAGGCCGGCGTACTCCTCGGCGAAATACTGCTCCTGCCAGTCGTTGCTGTTGGGATCGATGCCCTCGCTGATGGCCTGGCTGCGGGCAGCGTCGTAGGCAGTGCGGCGCACGCCGGTGTACTGCATGGCCCCGCGGCCCGCGCCGCTGCCGGCCTCGATCACATCGAGGTCCTCCAGCTCCGGCTCACCGGTCTCCACCACCATGCAGCCGAGGAAACCGCAGGCCTCTTCTGCCGTGAGGGGCTGGATGACGCCCAGGCTGGCTTCGGTGACGGCGCTGCTGCAGAAGAACTCCAGCCAGTGCTGCAGGTTGGCGTGGGCCAGGGATGGCTCCCCAGAGATGCATCCCCCTGGGGCCTGGCCCGGCGTCACTTTTTTTCCTGGAACACCCCCACATAGACGGTGCCCTGGCGGTACAGGGGCAGCACCTTCTCGCGCAGATCGACGTTGTGCAGGCGAACGCAACCGAGGGTGGGATGCAGGGGTTGCTGCAGTGCCCAAGCGCCGGGCCAGCCACAGGCCGAGCCGCCCCCGTGGAGCATGATCCCGGCCCGCCCAACGGCCACCTCCTGGCCCTCCAGCTCCTCCATGTCGAAGGAGTACCAGCCGTAGCCCATGGCGGTGTCGGAGCAGGGCGGGTTGGGGTTCTGCTCGTAGTCGGCGTAGAGCTGGCCGAGCTTGTAGAGGCCTGGTGGGGTGTCGGTGCTGTTTTGGGTCCAGTCGGTGTCGCTCCCCTGGCCGCGGGCCAGGCAGGGGATCCTCCAGAGGAACTGGCCGCTGTGGTCGTAGGCCTCCATGTCCTGGTCGCGGTCATTCACCAGCAGGTAGGAATCCCCAGGCTGGACGGGAGCTGCCAGCTGCGGGCTGGCCATCCCGGCTTCCTCTGAGCCGCGCGGATCGAGTCCGCCGCTGGGGACTGCTGGTGCCGAGGGCGCCGCGGGTTTCTGGCTGAAGGTGAGCGCCCAGGGGGCCTGCTCATCGAGGATCTCGGCGCCCTTGTCGCTGCTGCTGATCGCGGCACACAGCTGCAGAACGCCGCGCTGCTGCTGTGGCTGGTTGCGGTAGAAGCGGAAGCGATCGGCAAACCGCTCGGCGCTCATCGGGGTGGTCATGGGACATGGGGTTGACCACCGCTCTTGCCAGCACCGCTACAGCACCGGCTGGCCGGTGTTGATCGCCTGCTCCACGATGTCGGCGGCGCGGGCCACGCCACCGGACGTGGCGATGGCCTGCTGCAGCCGCTGGGCGTTCTGGCGGTAGGAGGGATCGCTCCACACCCGATCGATGGCGTCGCGTAGCCGCGCCACGGTGGCCCGCTTGAGGGGTACCACCGCGCCGCTGCCGCTCCAGGCCACCCGGGCGGCCACGCCGGGCTGGTCGTTGGCGATTGGGATCGCCACCATCGGCACAGCGCAGCTGAGGGATTCCAGCACCGTGTTCAGGCCGGCATGGGTGATGGTGAGGGCGGCGCGCTGCAGCAACTCCAGCTGGGGGGCAAAGTCCACCACCAGGGGCGCACCGGGCAGGGGCGGCAGGGCAGAGGCGCTGCTGCCGCCGCCCAGGGCGATCACCAGCTGGGCATCGAGGTGGCTGCAGGCCTCGGCGATGCGGGCGAACACCTCCAGCTGCTGGTTCTGGATCGTGCCGAGAGAGGCGTAGATCAGCGGTCTGCCGTTGAGCGCCTCCCAGGGGAAGGGCACCGCCGCCCGACTGGCCGGATCTACCAGCGGACCGGTGAAGTGGAACCAGGCCGGCAGCTCCTGCCTCGGGTACTCAAAGGCAGCCGGCTGCTGACAGATCTGGGCCAGTGACGACCAGGCCTGACTGCTGTCGGTGAGCACGGGCAGATTGTGCTGCTGGCGAAAGTCGACCACCACCTGGGTGATCGGCCGCGTCAGCCGGGCGAGCAGCTGCTGGCCGAGGCGGTTGCGCAGCCGGGCCCAGGCCTCCGGGTGGTAGTGCCAGCCGGTGTTCACCGGCGGCACGGCCGCTTCACCGTTGAGCAGCAGGGCGCAGCTCACACTCACAAACGGCAGATCGAGGGCATGGGCCACCGTGGCCCCACCGAAGGAGGTCTGATCCACCAGCAGGGCATCCACCCCGTGGCCGCTCAGGGCGCCCGGCGCCTCCTGCAGAAGCATGGTGGTGGAGCGCCGGAAGTGGTCCAGCGTGGCGCGGAAGACCGCCGCGCCGCTCAGCTCACCCAGGCGGTTGAACAGCTGCTGGGTGCAGCCGGCTGGATAGGCGTCC
>JBEINY010000021.1:0-29431 GCA_040377855.1 Prochloraceae cyanobacterium
GACCTGCTCACCATCCCGGCCAACCTGGCTGGTCTGCCCGCCATCTCCGTGCCCTGCGGCTTCGATTCGGAGGGCCTCCCGATCGGTCTGCAGCTGATCGCGGGGGTGCTGGAGGAAAGCAGGTTGCTGCAGGTGGCCCACCACTACGAGCAGGCCGCCCGGTTCATGGATCAGCGCCCGGTGGCTCCGTTGGTGCCCTGAGGCCTCTTACACCAGATCTGGTGGCTGATCCAGCAAGCGGCGGCGGAGCTGCTCTGGATCTGGTGGCCTGGGATTAGCCTGCAACTCCTGCCAGTGCCCTGCCCTTGGCCTTCGTTCCCCTCCACAACCACAGCGACTACAGCCTCCTCGATGGGGCCAGCCAGTTGCCGCAGATGGTGGAGCGGGCTGGGGCCCTGGGCATGCCGGCCCTCGCCCTCACCGATCACGGGGTGATGTATGGCGCCATCGAGCTCCTGAAGCTCTGCCAGAAGGCCGGCATCAAGCCGATCATCGGCAATGAGATGTATGTGATCAACGGCTCGATCGAGGATCCGCAGCCGAAGAAGGAGCGCCGCTATCACCTGGTGGTGCTGGCCAAGAATGCAGTTGGCTATCGCAATCTTGTCAAGCTCACCAGCATCAGCCACCTGAGGGGGATGCGGGGGCGCGGCATCTTCTCCAGGGCCTGCATCGACAAGGAGCTCCTGTCCCAATACCGCGAGGGTCTGATCGTGGCCACCGCGTGCCTGGGCGGGGAGATTCCCCAGGCGATTCTGCGGGGACGCCCCGATGTGGCCAGGGATGTGGCCCGCTGGTACCAGGAGCAGTTTGGCGATGACTTCTACCTGGAAATTCAGGATCACGGTTCCCCGGAGGATCGGATCGTCAATGTCGAGATCGTGCGCATCGCCCAGGAGCTGGGCATCTCCCTGATTGCCACCAACGATGCCCACTACCTCAGTCGTCATGACGTGGAGGCCCACGATGCGCTGCTCTGTGTGCTCACCGGCAAGCTGGTCACCGATGAGAAACGGCTGCGTTATACGGGTACGGAATACATCAAGAGCGAGGAGGAGATGGCTGCCCTGTTCGCCGATCACCTGGAGCCTGGGGTGGTGGCTGAGGCCATTGCCAACACCGTCAGGGTGGCGGAGAAGGTGGAGCCCTACGACATCCTGGGCCGCTACCAGATGCCGCGATTCCCGATCCCCGATGGTCACACCGCCGTCAGCTATCTCACGGAGGTGGCTGAGGCGGGCCTGCGTGATCGACTGAAACTCTCAGCGGCGCAGTCGATTGATCCCCTCTATGGCGAGCGCCTCAGCTTTGAGCTCCAGGTGATGGAGCAGATGGGCTTTCCCACCTACTTCCTGGTGGTGTGGGATTACATCCGCTTTGCCCGGGAGCAGGGCATTCCAGTTGGGCCCGGTCGTGGTTCTGCGGCCGGGTCCCTGGTGGCCTATGCCCTGGGGATCACCAACATCGATCCGGTCCAGAATGGCTTGCTGTTTGAGCGATTCCTGAATCCGGAGCGCAAGTCGATGCCGGATATTGACACCGATTTCTGCATCGAACGCCGCGGCGAGGTGATCGATTACGTCACCAAGCGCTACGGCGAAGACAAGGTGGCCCAGATCATCACCTTCAACCGCATGACGTCCAAGGCGGTGCTCAAGGATGTGGCACGCGTGCTCGATATTCCCTATGGGGATGCCGATCGCCTTGCGAAGCTGATTCCCGTGGTGCGGGGCAAGCCAGCGAAGCTTGACGCGATGATCGGCCCCGATTCACCGGCCCCGGAATTCCGCGAGAAGTATGAGAAGGATCCCGCGGTGCGCCGCTGGATCGACATGGCCCGTCGCATCGAGGGCACCAACAAGACCTTCGGGGTCCATGCCGCCGGTGTGGTGATTGCTGCCGATCCCCTCGATGACCTGGTGCCGCTGCAGCGCAACAACGATGGCCAGGTCATCACCCAGTACTTCATGGAGGACGTGGAGGCGATGGGTCTCCTGAAGATGGACTTCCTGGGGCTCAAAAACCTGACGATGATCGAAAAGACCATTGATCTGGTGGCCCAGAGCAGTGGTGAGCGGGTCGATCCCGACGATCTTCCTGCCGATGATGCCGGTACCTATGCCCTGCTGGCCCGGGGAGATCTCGAGGGGATCTTCCAGTTGGAATCCAGTGGCATGCGTCAGATCGTCCGGGATCTCAAACCTTCATCCCTGGAAGACATTTCCTCGATCCTGGCCCTCTACCGACCGGGCCCGCTGGATGCCGGTCTGATTCCCAAGTTCATCAATCGCAAGCATGGGCGGGAAGCGATTGACTTCGCCGATGCAGCCCTGGAGCCAATTCTGCGGGAAACCTACGGAATCATGGTTTATCAGGAGCAGATCATGCGCATTGCTCAGGATCTGGCTGGCTACTCCCTTGGTGAGGCCGACCTGCTGCGCCGTGCGATGGGCAAGAAGAAGAAAAGCGAGATGGAGAAACACCAGAGCATCTTCGTGAAGGGGGCCACGGAGCGAGGGGTGGCCCCAACGGTTGCGGAGGGATTGTTCGAGCAGATGGTGCTGTTTGCCGAATACTGCTTCAACAAGAGCCACTCCACGGCCTACGGCGCAGTCACCTACCAGACCGCCTACCTCAAGGCCCACTACCCCGTGGCCTACATGGCCGCCCTGCTGACGGTGAACGCCGGCACCACCGACAAGGTGCAGCGTTACATCGCCAATGCCAGTTCCATGGGCATCGAGGTGATGCCACCGGATGTCAATGCCTCCGGCATTGATTTCACCCCGGTGGGGGATCGCATCCTGTTCGGCCTGTCGGCCGTTCGCAATCTTGGAGACGGGGCGATCCGTTCGCTGATTGAGTCCCGGGGCCAGGATGGCCCCTTCCGCTCCCTGGCCGATCTCTGTGATCGGGTTCCGGGTTCCACCCTCAACCGCCGTGCCCTTGAATCCCTGATTCACTGCGGAGCCCTGGATGCCCTGGAGCCGGAGGCCAACCGGGCCCAGTTGATGGCCGATCTGGATCTGGTGCTCGATTGGGCCAGTTCCCGCGCCCGGGACCGGGCCAGCGGCCAGGGCAATCTCTTTGATCTCCTCGGAGGCGGCGGGGCGGCTGATCCCGGACCCGCCGACCTCTCCACCGCACCCAAGGCCGCTCCCGTACGCGACTATCCACCCACTGAAAAGCTCAGGCTGGAGAAGGAGCTGGTGGGCTTCTACCTCTCCGATCACCCCCTCAAGCAGCTGCATCGCCCGATCCGCCTGCTCTCCCCCCTCGGCCTCGGCAGCCTGGAGGAGCAGGCGGACAAGGCCCGGGTGAGTGTGGTGGCAATGGTGCCGGAGATGCGCCAGGTCACCACCCGCAAGGGCGACCGCATGGCCGTTCTCCAGCTCGAGGACCTCACCGGCAGCTGCGAGGCCGTGGTCTTCCCCAAGAGCTACGCCCGCCTGGCGGATCACCTGATGGTGGATGCGCGCCTGCTCGTCTGGGGCACCGTCGACCGCCGGGATGATCGCGTCCAGTTGATCCTGGAGGATTGCCGCAGCATCGATGATCTCAAGCTGTTGATCGTGGAACTGGTGGCTGATCAGGCTGCCGACATCGCCGTTCAGCATCGCCTGCGCGATTGCCTGCATCGCCATCAGCCCCCCCAGGAGGAGGCTGGCCGCCGGGTGCCCGTGGTGGCCCTGGTGCGCGACCAGGACCAGTCCCGTTATGTGCGCCTCGGCTATCAGTTCTGCGTGGCTGATGGTGAGGCGGCCCTAGCCACCCTGAGCTCCGCGGATTTCACCGTGCGATTTTCTGAGCCGATGCTGGCCGGATGAGTGCCAGCCCCACTGCCTTCAGCTGCAGCGGGGCTGAAAAAATCAGGGATTGGCGTCGTTGCGGCGCAGCCCCTTGATCGATTCTCGGATGCGACTGATGTTGAGGTTGATCTGCTCCAGCCCGATCAGGCTGCCGGCTTCGGTTTCCCAGCTCGAGGAGAGCACCCCATAGCTGAGGCCAGCCAGACCCAGCAGGAAGCAGCCCCCTGAGGCTGCCAGGGTGATCCCCGGGGCGATGTCCAGGATCTGGCGGGACACCAGCAGATAACTGCCGATGAACACACCCATGCCCATCACGCTGGGAACTCCGGTGGCGATCACGATCCTGCGGGCCATTCTGTTGGCCACCGCCTCCGGAATCGCCTGATTGCGGGCTTTCTTGGTTGCGTTCTTATCTCCCGGACGCCGGGGCGGCTGGGGGAAGCCGGGCTGGGAACCCTTGCGCCCCGACGTCGCAACAGCGAAGGCCGGGGGTTTCTGTTTTCCAGCCATGGGAAGGGGGATCAGCCGCGGATGCCGAGGCTAGCGATCAGTTTGCTGTAACGCTCCTGGCTGATGCTCCGCAGGTAGCCCAGAAGGCGCTTGCGGCGACCAATCATCTTCAGCAGCCCCTGGCGGGACGAGAAGTCGTGGATGTTCTTCTGCAGGTGTCCGCTGAGCTGGCTGATCCGCTCGCTCAGCATCGCCACCTGCACCTCAACGGAACCGGTGTCGGTGCCGTGGGTCTGGTGGGTGTTGATCAGTTCCTGCTTCTTGGTGGTATCGAGCGGCATGCGCGGCGTCTGGCCCTGACGGAGCAAACCATTAGTTTACGGGCTGATGGGTCCCTGCCCCTTACGACCCGGTTCCGGCCAGCCAGCGCAGGCATTCTCGCAGCCAGCCTTCGCTGTCATCGACTGCCACCAGGCCCGTCCGCGCCACGGCCCGCTGGGCCTGCAGGATCTCCAGGGGTTCGTATCCCAGGGCTGCCAGGGTCAGCTGCAGTTCGTCCCGTTGGCCGGAGGCAGGCAGGGTCAGGGTTCCGTCGTCATCGGCCTCCGGTTGGGGGTCGAGGCCCAGAAAGCGCTGCTGCAACCTGGCGCGCAGCTCTACCGCCAGCCGCTCGGCGGTGCGTTTGCCCACCCCCGGGGCCTGGCTGAGGCGCCTGAGATCAGCTCCCACGATCGCCTGCACAAGCTCCTGGGGCGGCATCGCTCCGAGCAGTCCCATGGCCATCTGCGGACCGACCCCACTGACCGCCACCAGTTCCCGGAACAGATCCCGCTCGCGCCGCTCGCCGAAGCCGAAGAGGGTCCACTGGTCTTCGCGAATCACGTGGTGGATCGCCAGCTCCAGGCTCCCTCCCGGCTCGGGCAGCTGCTGCCACAGTCGCTGGGTGATCTGCACCTCGTAGCCCACCCCCTGGCAGCGGAGCACCAGGCCTTGCCGGGGGCCCTGCTGCCAGGGGTCCCTGAGTTCCCCTTGCAACCAGCCGATCATGGGAGAACCTCGTCGTGACGCCATGCTGCCCGGTCCGGCCCCAGTGCGATTCCCCACCACCGAGCTGAGGCCTGCGGGTGGCGCTTCCCGGCCGGGGGGTGGCCTGGCCCCCTGGGTTCTGGCACCGCTGCAACGCGGTCTGCTGCTGCTGCTGCCCCTGCTGCTGCTGGTGAGCGTCGTGCTCTCGGGTTGCCAGGCGGTGGGGCAGCCGCCCCGGTCGGTGTTGCTGCAGGCCCTTGGCCTGCAGATCGAGCTCACCCAGGGGGCGATTGCCCAGGCCCTCGACCTCGAGGCCCAGGGGCTGCCGGAGGTGAATCGGGTAAGGGTGGAGGAACAGCAGACGATCCGCATCGGCGAGGCCCAAGGACTGCGCCTGGCCGGCCGTTTCGATTGGCGATTGCCTGGTGATCCCTTCCGGGTTGACAGTCCGTTCGAGCTTTACCTGCTGAAGGGGGAGAAGGGCCAGACCTGGCGCCTGGCCCGACCGGTGGGGGGCAGGGATTCGATTCAGGACTGGCTCACCGATCCCCTGCCCCTGAAGGGGGATCCGCCGCCGGTCCCCAGCCCTGAGCCCACCAGGTTGATCGTCGCCGACCCCGTTCCTAGCCTGAGCCCAGAGTCCTGAGCAGTGATGTCAAGCCTGATGGCGGCCGTCAAGGCCAATAACCCGGCCCTGGTGCGGAGACTGCTCGCGGAGGGCCAGGCCGTCGATGGGGCCGATCCCTCTGGCGATCGGCCCTTGATCATGGCTGCCTATCTCGGTCATACGGAGGTGTTGGAGCTTCTTCTGGCGGCCGGTGCCGACCTCACCGTCGTTGATCCCGGCATGGCCGCTACGGCCCTCCATGCCGCCGCCTATGCGGGACGCACCGAGGCTGCCGGGGTGTTGATCGACCATGGCATCGCCATCAATCAACAGGGACCGGTGAATGGCTACACGGCCCTGCACGACGCCGTCTGGCAGAACCATGGGGCAACGGTGCGGGTGTTGCTGACCGGGGGCGCCGACCCCACGATCCGCTCCAAGGCGGGCCAGACCCCCCTCGAGCTGGCCCGTTCCCAACGTCATCACGACCTCGTGGCCCTGCTGGAGGCAATCCCTCCGGCAACTTGATCAGGCGCCGGCTTGGGCGTCGGTGCCGATCGGCCGCTGGCGGCGCAGGCTCAGCAGGGTGGCGGCCAGCACCAGGGCGGCCGCCAGCCACAGGTTGGTTGGAATCGTCTCCCCGAGCAGCAGCACCCCCAGCAGGGCAGCGATCGGGACCTGGCCGTAGCCAATGGCGGTCGCCCGGGCCGCCGGCAGTCCCATCAGGCCCCTGGTGACCCCGATCTGGCCCATCTGGCTGAACAATCCCACCCCCACCAGCCAGATCAGCTCCGAGCCGTTCGGCACGATCGGCTGGGCCAGCACCAGCGGCAGGCTGAGGGGTATCGACATCAGGGGGAAATAAAACACCACCACCAGCGGGTGTTCGCTGCGGCCCAGGGCCCGCACGCTCACGTAGGCCACCGCGGAGCAGAAGGCCCCCGCCAGCCCCAGCAGCACCGGCTGCAACGGCAGCGCCCCAAATCCCGCCACCATCTGGGCGGGATCGGTGAGCACCACCACCCCCAGCCAGCCCAACAGCACCGCCAGGGCCACCCGCACGGTGAACGGTTCCCGGAGCCAGAGCCAGGCCAGCAGGGCTGTGAAGGTGGGGTTCAGATACTGGAGCACCGTGGCGGCGCCAAGGGGCAGGCCGGTCAGGGCTCCGAAGACGCAGAACAGGGCCCCCGTGCCCACCACCCCACGCCAGACCAGCAGCCAACGGCGTTGGCCCCAGGGGGAGATCCCGGCCCGCTGGAGCATCCAGGCACTCAGGGCCAGGCTGACGATCGCCCGGGCCAGCACCACCTCCGCTAGGGGCAGCCGACCGCCCACCTGCTTGATGCAGAGGCCCATCAGGGCAAAGGACAGGCTGCTGACCATCACCCACAGCGCCGCCGGCAGCCCCCCGTCAGAATGGCCTCCCTGGTTCGTGGCCATGGCCTCAGTGGAGCTTCGTGCTCCCCACTCTCCAACCCGGCTCCTCCTGATCCCCGGTTCGCCGCGCCGCTGATTGCTGCGGTTCCACCCAATCGCCTCGGCTCCTGAGGCCCCTTCCCCTGCCTGGTCGTCTCCTTGAGCCTTCCCCGCCTCCACCCCCGCACGATTGAGGCCGTCAAGGAGCGGGCCGACATCGTTGATGTGGTGGGTGAGCATGTCGTGCTCAAGAAGAAGGGACGTGAATACGTCGGAATCTGCCCCTTCCACGACGACAAATCGCCGTCGATGACGGTGTCACCGGCGAAGCAGTTCTATTACTGCTTTTCCTGCGGGGCCGGTGGCAATGCGATCAAGTTCCTGATGGAACTGCAGCGCATCAGTTTCAGTGATGTCGTGCTCCAGCTGGCGAACCGCTATCAGCTGCCGATCGAAACCCTCGATGGTCCCCAGCAGGAGCGGTTGCGCAAGGAACTCTCCCGCAGGGAGCAACTCCATCGGGTTCTCACCCTGGCGGCCGGCTGGTTCCGTGCCCAGCTGCGGGCGCCCGAAGGTGCGAAAGCCCTTCACTATCTGCGTCAGGACCGCAAGCTGAGCGAAGCCACCCTGGAGGGCTTCGGCCTCGGCTACGCCCCGGAGCGCTGGGATGGGCTGCTGCGCCATCTGCAGGAGGTCGAAGGCCTGGCCCCGGCGCTCCTGGAGGCAGCGGGCCTGGCCGTGGCCCGCAAGGGCGGCGAAGGTTTCTACGACCGTTTTCGCCATCGGGTGATGGTGCCGATCAGCGATCGCCAGGGGCGGGTCATCGGCTTCGGTGGCCGCAGCCTCGATGGCGCCGAACCGAAGTACCTCAACTCTCCCGAAACCGAGCTCTTTGAGAAGGGGAAGCACCTCTTTGCCCTTGATCGAGCGGCGTCGGCGATTCGCAAGGACGACCGCGCCGTGGTGGTGGAGGGCTATTTCGATGTGATCGCCCTCCATGCCGCCGGCATCACCAATGCCGTGGCCTCCCTCGGCACTGCCCTCAGCCGTCAGCAGATCACCCAGCTCTGCCGCTGCTGCGACAGCCGGCGGATGATCCTGAACTTCGACACCGACGGGGCCGGCATCCGAGCCGCCCAGCGGGCGATCGGGGAGGTGGAGCAGCTCGCCCTTCAGGGTCAGCTGGAGCTGCGGGTGCTGCAGCTGCCGTCCGGCAAGGACCCCGATGAGTTCCTCAAGGAACAGGGCCCCGGCGATTACCGCGCCCTGCTCGATTCAGCCCCCCTCTGGCTCGACTGGCAGATCGAGCAGGTGCTCGAAGGCAAGGATCTCGCCCGCTCCGACCAATTTCAGCAAGCTGTCACCGCTCTGGTGGTGTTGTTGGGCAAGCTGCCGCCGTCGGCGGTGCGCAGCCATTACCTGCAGCAGGTGGCCGAGCGCCTCTCCGGCGGCCAGGCACGGTTGGCGGTGCAGCTGGAGGACGACCTGCGCCAGCAGGTCAAGGGTCAGCGCTGGCATGGTCGATCCCAGAAGTGGGAACAGCCCGGCGAGGCGGGTCTGAGGGAGAGGGCTGAAGCGGAGGTGCTGCGCCTTTACCTCCACAGCCCCAGCCTGCGCGGTGACATTCGCCGCGAACTGCGCCGTCGGGAATTGGAGGATTTCGGGCTGCATCACCACCGCCTTCTCTGGGCTGCGATCGGCTCCCTTGAGGAGGACAACCTCGGCCAGGGGCGCATTGAGGCCATCCACCGCGGTCACGATGATGGGACTGATCTGGCGCAGCTGGAACTCCCCAGGCTTCTCTCCGATCGGCTGGTGGTGGAGGATTCCGCCCTGCTCAGCCGTCTCACCCCCCTCCTGGAGCCCACCGAGGTGCAACGGCTCTCCCTCTCGCAGCCGTTGCTGCAATTGCGGGGAGCTGCCGCGGTGCTGGAGCGTCAACGCAGCCTCAAGCGCTGCCGGCACCTGCTGGATGCCTGGCGCTCGCAGCGGCTTGAAACCCTGGAGCGCTGCATCGCCCGCCTGCTGGAGCTGGAGCAGGAGGCCACCGCAGCCTCCCCTACCCACCAGGTGCCGGTGGTGCTCGACATCGATCAGCGCATTGATTCCCTGTTTTCTGAACTCAACCAGGATGCCCTGGAGTTTCAGGATCTTTATTACAACGAGCGCAAGCATCTTTCCCATCTGGATCAGCAACGTCGCGCTGGCTATGGGGAGGTGGTTTCCCCTGCTGGTGCAGGATCGATTGCTTCTGGGACTGCTTCTGGGATTGCTTCTGGGACTGCTGCAGGGATTGCATCGGGGACTGCTTCCCCCAGCCTGCAGTCTCAGGAGGCCTGAGCAGATTCCTGCGGCCAGACCCTGATCGGAATTCCCCGCTGTTTGAGCTCCTTTCGTTGGAACCTGGGCGATCCAGATGATCCTGGATCCTTGCTTGCACGCTTGGTTGTTCCTGGCCCTTCCCTACATCCTGATCCGGGTGTTGCCATGGAACGGCTCCAGCCCTAACCACCCCTTAACCAAACCACTACCAACCCTTTGCCTCCACCACGGAACCCGTCCATAACGTTGAAGTCATCAGCCTCCAGGTGCTCCATGGTTGTGACTCAGTTCCGTGCTTCGAGTGGCGGTGAGGGTTGCAGAGATCGACTGGAGGCGAGTTTTCACAGCCGCAGCCTCGTGCATCTGCCGGCAGGCAGTTCCGTTCCCCTGTTGCGCAACCACCTCTGGATGGTGGTGCGGGGCATGGTCAAGCTCGGTTCCCTGACGGAGCAGGGCGATCCCCTGCTGCTCGGACTGGTCGGTCCCGATGAACCGTTTGGCGAGCCTCTCTCCAGCCAGGAGGTCTACGAGGCCAGCACCCTGGTGGATTCGGATCTGCTCTGTCTGCCCCTGGCGGAACTGCTGGAGAAACCTGAATTGGCCTTGACCCTGGTGCAGTCCCTGGGCAGCCGCTGCCGCCAGGCCGAATCCCTCCTGGCCCTGCTGGGTCTGCGATTGGTTGAAGACCGGGTGCGCGGCTTCCTGGAGCTGATCGCCCAGGACTACGGCCACCCCTGCGCCCAGGGGCTGCGGCTGCCGTTCCGCATCACCCATCAGGATCTCGCCAGTGCCCTGAGCACCACCAGGGTCACCGTCACCAGGATCATCGGCCAGCTCAAGGAGGAGGGATGGCTGCAGGGCGATGAGCAGCGTCACCTGGTGATCAGTCACCTTCCCCGCCAGCGCTGAGTCCGAGCGGCAGCACCAGTTCCATCAACGCTCCGCCCGATGGATGGTTGGAGGCCTGCACCCGCCCCCCGTGGGTGAGGGCGATCTGCTGCACGATCGACATGCCCAGGCCACTGCCGCTGTGCTGGCTCCGCACCCGGGAGGGATCCCCGCGGTAAAAACGCTCGAACAGGTGTTCCTGGTCGGCCGCGCTGAGACCACTGCCGTGGTCGCGGATCGCCAGCAGACACCAGCGCTCCCGCCGTTGGACCCTCACCTCCACGGTTCCGCCATCGGGGCTGTAGCGGATGGCGTTGTCGAGCAGGTTGAGCAGGGCCCGGTGCAGCCGGGCCTGATCTCCGAGCAGGGCAAGCTCCCGGTCTCCCAGGAGCCGCAGGGCGATGGTGCGCTGGTCGGCCAGGGGCCTCAGGTTGGCCCACACGGTGTCCACCAGCTCCGCCATCAACACCGGTGCATACCGGCTGCTGTCGCCTGGCATCACGTTCTCGAGCCGGGAGAGTTCCAGCAGGTCGCTCACCAGTTCCTCGAGCCGACCCAGTTCCCGCTGATAGCGCTGCACAAGCACGCCCTGCTGCCCTCCCAGCTCCCGCGCCAGCCGTTCCCCCACCAGCATCAGCGCCGTGATCGGTGTCTTCAGTTCATGGGCTACGTCGCTCACCCAGCGTTCCTGCTGGTCGAGCTGGGCTTCCAGGGATCGTCTGTCCTGGAGCCAGAGCCAGAGCAACTCCCCCTCCGAAGGAAACACCAGAACCTCCAGTTCGGCGGTGCCAAGCTCGGTCACCAACCGCTGACTGCGGCGCTGCACCCGGGCCAGGCTGATCGCTTCATGCAGCTGCGGACAGTCGATCAGGTCCGTCAGGGCCTGGCCCCGCAGCAGCTGGTGGGTCGGAAGTTGCATCAGCCGCTCGGCCGCGGGGTTCTGAGCTGCGATCACCCCATCGGCCGCCAGAAGTAGCCAGCCCACCGGGGCCGCATCGAGCCAGTGCTCCAGTTGATCGATGCCAGCCGCCAGCAGTTGCTGGGCAGCGGCGCTGCCGGCTTGCTTCCGGCCCTGGCGCCGCACATTGCCAGCGCTCCGGCGGCGAACAGCCAGGCCGATTGCCAATCCCACCACGAATGCCAGGAGCAGATCCATCCCTTCAGCCGAACCTGTAGCCGAAGCCCCGCACCGTCACCAGGTGATCAGGGGCCGAAGGGTTGCGTTCGATCTTTTCGCGAAGCCAGCGGATGTGCACGTCCACGGTCTTGCTGTCGCCGATGAAATCGTGGCCCCACACGTGCTCGAGCAGTTTGTCGCGGCTCCAGACCCGTTTCTGGTGCTGCATGAACAGCTCAAGCAGCCGGTATTCCTTGGGGGAGAGGTTGAGGGTTTCGCCGCCACGGGTGACGCGGCACTCCTCCCGGTAGAGGCAGAGGTCGCCGTGCTCCAGCACCGCAGAAACCACGGGATTGCGGAGCTCTTCCTGAAGTCGGCTTCGCCGCAGCAGGGCCCGGCAGCGGGCCACCAGTTCCAGGCTTCCGAACGGCTTGGTGAGGTAATCGTCGGCGCCCACTTCAAGCCCGAGCACCCGGTCGGTTTCACTGTCGCGGGCACTGACGATCAGGATCGGCACCGCGTGGCGCTTCTCCCGCAGGGTGCGGCAGAGCTCAAGGCCCCCGAGCCCCGGCAGCATCAGATCCAGCACCACCAGGTCGAAGCCATCGTCGGGGCAGGGGGCCTCCTGGGATGGGGCGGTGCTGGAAGTCCTGTCCCTCTGCTGCAGCTGGTTGAGGGCATCGCGGCCATTGGCGCAGGCGGTGACCCGGAAGCCCTCCAGCTCGAGGGCTTCGCTGATCGTCTCGCGAATGGTGTCATCGTCCTCCACCACCAGCAGGTGGGGCGAGGGCGACGGAGCGCCAGGCGGGGCAGGGAGCTGGGCACTGACCATGGCCCCATTCTGGCCATCGGTCAGCCTCGGGCATCCCCCCTAGAGTTCGCCCACCTTGCAGAACCTGGCAGCCGGATGAGCCCGTTCCAAGTTCAGATCGTGACCTTGATCGCCCTGGCCGTCACGATCCTGCTGGGGTCGGCCATCGCCACGGGGGTGGAGGCCGCGGTGCTGACCGTCAGCCCGATTCAGGTGCATACCCTCTCCCAGCAGCAGGTGAAGGGCTCCCGGGCTCTGGAACGGATCAAGAACAGACCGGGCCGGGCCCTGGCGCTGCTGGTGGTCGCCAACAACCTGTTCAACATCTCCGGCAGCATGGTGCTGGGCGGGGTGGCCCACGACCTGTTCGTGCGGCCCGAGATCGGTCCCTACGGGGACATCGCTCTCTATGGATTCAACGCCGTGTTCACGATCACGGTGATCCTGCTGGCAGAAATCCTGCCCAAGGCGATCGGCAACAACTTTTCCCTGGCAATTTCCCTGGCCTCGTCGAGGGCGCTGCTGGCGCTCGAACGCATGTCCCTGCCCTTGCTCCTGCTTCTGGAGCGGATGATGCCGGCGATCACGGCCGAATCCGAGCTCACCACGAACGAACGGGAGATCCGGCTCCTGGCTCGACTCGGCTCCCAGAAGGGACAGATCGAGGCCGACGAGGCCGCGATGATCGGCAAGGTGTTCGAGCTCAACGATCTCACCGCCAGGGATCTGATGGTGCCCCGGGTCGGGACCCCTTCCCTGCCCGGCGGCGCCTCGCTCCTCAGCCAGCGCGACCAGATCCTCGCCTCCGGCCACGAATGGTGGGTGGTGCTGGGCGAGGAGGTGGACGAGGTCCTCGGTGTTCTCAGCCGGGAGAAGGCCCTGGAGGCCCTCGTCGAAGGGCGCGGCGAAACCCTGGTCAGCGCCCTCGGTGAGGCAGCCCAGTTTGTGCCTGAGATGATCCGCTCCGACCGCCTGCTGACCACGTTCCGACGGGGTGATCAATCGTCGGTGCGGGTGGTGGTCGATGAGTTCGGGGGCTTCGTCGGTCTGGTGAGCGCCGATGCGATCCTCGGGGTTCTGGCCGGCTGGCGGCGTCAGAACCCGGGCTCCCATCTTCCTGTTTGAAACACCTTTGATGGCCTGGGTGGCAGCTGCTCGTGCCCATCCTTAAGGTTCATCGGTGTGCCTTGCAGAGCTGCCGCCATGGCCAGCATCTTTCCCGACAACAGCCTGAGCATCGGCCGCACGCCGCTGGTGCAGCTCAACCGGGTCACGGCCGGACTGGGTGCCCGGGTGCTCGCCAAGATCGAGGGTCGCAACCCCGCCTATTCGGTGAAGTGCCGGATCGGGGCCGCCATGATCTGGCAGGCGGAGCAGGATGGGCTGCTCGGTCCCGGCAAGGAACTGATCGAGCCCACCAGTGGCAACACGGGGATCGCCCTGGCGTTTGTGGCTGCCTCCAGGGGCATCCCCCTGACCCTGACGATGCCGGAGACCATGAGCCTGGAACGGCGCAAGCTCCTCACCGCCTACGGCGCCCACCTGGAACTCACCGAAGGCCGCCTCGGCATGACCGGTGCCGTCAAGAGAGCCCAGGAGATCGCCCAGTCAGATCCTTCCCGCTACGTGCTGCTGCAGCAGTTCATCAACCCCGCCAATCCCCGCATCCATCACGACACGACCGGTCCTGAGATCTGGGAGGACACCGACGGGCAGATTGATGTCCTGGTGGCAGGGGTCGGCACCGGCGGCACCATCACGGGGGTCAGCCGCTACATCAAGCAGACCCTCGGCAAGACCCTCAAGAGTGTGGCGGTCGAACCGGTGAACAGTCCGGTAATCAGCCAGGCCCGCCTGGGCCAGAGCCTTCAGCCTGGCCCCCACAAGATCCAGGGCATTGGTGCCGGTTTCGTGCCCGGCAACCTGGATCTGGCCCTGGTGGATCAGGTCGAGGCCGTCAGTGATGAGGAGGCGGTGACCATGGCCCGGCGGCTGATGCGGGAAGAGGGCATCCTGGCGGGCATTTCCTGTGGTGCTGCCACGGTGGCGGCCCTGCGCCTCGCGGCGGATCCAGCCCATGCCGGCCAGACGATCGTGGTCGTCCTGCCGGATTCCGGGGAGCGCTACCTGAGCTCGGTGCTGTTTGAAGGGATGTTCAACGAGAAGGGGCTGGCGGCCGGCTGAGCTCGAGCCCCTGGCGCCACCACCGCCTTGCTTCCACCAGGATCTGCAGACCGATCAGGCTGATCACCCCCATCAGCACGATCTGATCGGCCCTGCGGTCGGGGATGAGCACGTCGGCGGCCAGGTGCGCCAGGTTGGTGACCCCGTAGAAGAGGGCGACCCCCTGATGCCCGCGCCGCCACCCCTGCCAGGAGCGCTGCGAGGCAGGATCACTGGCTGCGTGGGCAATCAGCAGCAGGCTCGCCAGGGGCACCAGGTCGTAGAGCATCATGGCCGCGAACACCCCCGGCAGGGCTGTTGTCGGCACCTGGCTCTCGATCGTGGCCGACTGGCCGTGGAACAGCGGCATCAGGCCCAGATCGACGTGAATCAGCATCGCCAGAAGCCAGGCGGTCCAGAGGCTGCGCAGTCGAAGGGCGTGGTCGATCAACGGTGACGGCGTTTGCTGGCAGAAGCCTGGAGCTCCTGCCGGCGATGGTCAGGCGGCGCTGTGCTTGCGCCGCTGATCAGTTCGGCATCGTCACGAACTCCTCGGCCACGGTCGGATGAAGGGCCATGGTGCGATCAAAGTCGGCCTTGGTAGCCCCCATGCCGATGGCAATCGCTGCCATCTGGATGATCTCGGCGCTGTGGTCCCCAACCATGTGGCAACCGACCACCAGTCCATTGGAGCGCCTGACCACCAGTTTCAGCAGGGTCTGGGGACCGCGCTTCGGCAGGGCCTGGGCCATGGAGCGGAAGCGGGCACGGTGGATGAGGATGTCGTCGTCGCCGAAGCACTCCCGGGCGTCTTCTTCGCTCAAGCCCACCGTGGCGAGTTCCGGCTGGGTGAACACGGCACTTGCCACCAGCTGATGGTTCACCCGGCGGGGGCGGTTGCCATAGACCGTGTCGGCGAAGGCCCGCCCCTCATCCACCGCCACAGGCGTGAGGTTGATGCGATCGGTGACATCGCCGATCGCGAAGATGTGGGGCACATTCGTGACCTGATCGGCATCGACCGGGATGCGGTGCTGCTCCACCGTGACACCGGCAACGCCGAGGTCGAGGCCCGCCAGAAAGGGGCGCCGCCCGGTGGCCAGAAGGACCCCTTCCGCGCTGATGGTCTCGCCATGTTCAGTGGTGACCGCTAGATCGCCCGGTGTGCCCGTGATCGCCGCCGCATGGCGGCCGAGTCGGAGGTCGATGCCTTCAGCTTCCATGGCCGCCTGCACGGCGGCGGCCAGTTCCCGGTCGAAGCCGCGCAGCAGCTCGTTGCGAACCAGCTGGGTGACCTGGACGCCGAGGCCGTTGAGAATGCAGGCGAATTCGCAGGCGATGAAGCCAGCGCCCACAATCACGATGCTGCCGGGAAAACGGGGCAGCTCGAACAGGTCATCGCTCACCCAGGCCAGATCGGCTCCGGGGATCGCGGGCCGCCAGGGCCGACCACCGACGGCCACCAGGATCCGATCCGCCCCAAGCACCCGTGGCTTGGTGTCCTGCTCCTGCCCGCGGCCGGTTGTGACAGCGATGCGATGGTCATCGAGAAAGCGGCCCCAGCCGCTCACCAGCTCGACGCCGGCCTTGGCGAGGAAACCGATGTGAAGATCGTTGAGTCGATCCACCTCCTGGCGCACCCGGCTGAGCAGTACGCCTGAATCGGGTTGTGCATCGCTGAGGGTCCAGCCATAGCTGGGGGCATCGGCGATCAGATGGCGAAAGGCTGAGCCGTACACCAGCAGTTTCTTCGGCACGCAACCACGGATCACGCAGGTACCCCCAACCCGGTCGCCTTCGACAAGAGCCACCCGGGCACCGTGGGCTGCAGCGCGTTTGCTGGCCGCCAACCCTCCTGATCCGGCTCCAAGCACGACCAGGTCGTAGTGATCAATGGGATCGGACGTCATCGGTTCAGAACCGCGTGGTGAAGCACGGTTCAGGGTAGGAGCCAACAAAAAACCTCCGACGGATGTCGGAGGTTGCTTTCGTCCCTGGCTTTGAATCAAGCCAGGGACGGTGGAATGGAGCCTCAGATGGCGGCCTCGTCGCGATCGCCGGTGCGGATCCGGATGGCGGTTTCCACGGGCGAGACGAAGATCTTGCCGTCGCCGATTTCGCCGGTGTGGGCGGCTTCGGTGATGGCTTTGAGGGCGTCTTCCACCTTGTCGTCGTTAACGACGGTGACGATCTTGACCTTCGGCAGGAATTCAACGGTGAATTCCGTACCTCGGTAGCGCTCGATCTGGCCTTTCTGGCGACCGAAACCACGGGCCTCGGAAATCGTCATGCCGACGATATCCATGGCCACCAGGGCGGTCTTGACAGCGTCCACCTTCGAAGGGCGGATCATGGCGGTGATTTGTTTCATGGCCGGATCAATAGGTCATGGGGGTCGTAAGCCTCTTCGCCATGGGCCACGAAGTCGAGGCCACGCTCTTCATCGTTGCTCGAAACCCTGAGGCCGAAGATGGCACCCACAATCCAGAGAATGATTGCCGTGGCCAGGGCCACAAAGCCATAGGCGAGCACAACGGCCTTGAGCTGGGCAATGAACATGCCGAGGTTGCCACCGGAGGCAAGAACTTCCGCGGATTTGGGGAAGAAGTTTGGATCAACAAACTCCTTGACCGCAAACACGCCGGTGAGCAGGGCACCGACGGTGCCGCCGACGCCATGGACCATGAAGGTGTCAAGGGAATCGTCGAACTTGATCGCTGCTTTGATCCGAACCGCAAGGAAGCAGGCAAGGGCCGAAGCGGCACCGATGATCAAGGACGACCCGATGGTGACGAAGCCGGCGCCCGGGGTGATGCCCACCAGGCCGGCAACGGCACCGGTGGCTGCTCCCACCGCAGTGGGCTTGCCATCCTTGAGCCACTCAATCAGGCACCAGGCCAGCAGGGCGGCCGAAGCGGCGGTGCTGGTGGTGGCAAACGACAGACCGGCACCTTTGGCGGCGAAGAAGCTGGCGCCGTTGAAGCCGAACCAGCCGAACCAGAGGAGTCCAGCGCCCAGAAGGATGAAGGGGACGTTGTGGGGGGGGCGGCCGTTTTCAGGCCAGTTGGTGCGGGGGCCAACGATGGCGGCCGAGATGAGCGCAGCCACACCGGAGGAGATGTGCACCACGGTGCCACCGGCGAAGTCGAGGGCGCCGATGTCGGTGTAGATGTAGCCACCACCCCAGACCATGTGGGCGAGGGGGCAGTAAACAAGCAGGCTCCAGAGCAGGCAGAACCAGAACCAGGCCTTGAAGTTGATCCGCTCCACCACGGCGCCGGAGATCAGGGCCGGGGTGATGATCGCAAACATGCCCTGGAACAGGGCGAAGGAGCTGGCGCTGATGGTGAAGCCAGGGAAGGGAGGTGTATTGCCCACCCCGTTCATCATCAGGAATTCGAGGCCACCGATGAAGGGGTTGCCGAAGCCGGTTCCGAAGGAGAGGCTGTAGCCGATCACCACCCAGACAACGCCGACGAGCCCCATCAGGAAGAAGCTCATCATCATGGTGTTGAGCACGTTCTTCGCCCGGGTGAAGCCGCCGTAGAAGAACGCCAGACCCGGCGTCATCAGCAGCACCAGGGCTGAACCCATCAGCATCAGCAGGGTGTCGGCCCCATCGGCCTCCTGCATCTTCAGGGGCTCTGCATGGGCTGCGCCGGCCATCAGGGGCAGCAGGCCAGCACCCGCCATTAAGAGAATCAATCCGTAATTACGGAGCTGGGGATTTTTCACTCCCGCCAGCACCTTTTCACGGAAGCGATCAAACGTCTCCAGGGTTGATGGTCCCCTGGAGTGGGAAGGGAAGGAAGTCAAGGGAGATGAACCCTCCGTGGTTACCCGTGCATTGTTCATCTCGTTACAGACCTCTCCCGGTAGCGGATGCGACGAAATCCCCGATTCGCCTCGCCAGTCGTCACCATGGACCTTTCCCTGGTCGCATTCAGGCAAGGTTTTGTAGCGACTGATACGTCAATCCCGGGGTGCTTCGAGTCAGTGTCGCCGATTGCTGACCGGCGGCGCTGCCCTGGCATCGGTTCCCTTTGATCAGCCATAGACCCACTCCCGATCGCTGTGGAGATGGGCATCCCAGGCGGCGGCATCAGCCACGATTCGATCCACGGCCAACCGCTCCGCCCGCCAGCCGAGTTCCTGGCTGGCGAGGCTGGCATCAGCCACCAGGACTGCCGCTTCCCCCGGGCGCCGGGGACGCCGGTCGATCGTCAGTTTCATCGCGGTGATCCGCTCCACCAGATGCAACACCTCGAGCACCGTGGTGCCGTGGCCACTGCCCAGGTGGTACGTGCCCCCGCCCCCTCCGGCCAGCAGATGGTTGAGGGCCATGCCATAGGCCCTGGCCACATCGGTTACATCCACCAGGTCCCGAAGGGCCGTGCCGTCACGGGTGGGGAAGTCACTGCCGTAAAGAGGAAACGGAATCTGGGTTCGAGCACAACGGATCGCCCTGGGCACCAGATGGTGTTCGTGGGGATGGGATGCGCCGCAGCCATTGCGCAGATCGGAACCTGCCATCTCAAAGCTTCTGAGAATCACCACGTCGAGGCCGCAGCTGCGACCCACATCGCGGATCAGCCATTCCGCCGCCAGCAATGACCGCCCCAGGGGGCTCCCCGGTGAGGGATCGGCGTCCTCCCCCAGGGGCTCGATCCCCCCGTCTCCGAACACCGCGGCGCTGGATGCGAACAGCAGCGGCGGCGGATTCTGGGGGCGATAGCGGGCCGCCTCCTGGATCAGGCCCAGGTTGTGGGCCCCATGCAGGTCGTAGAAGCGATCGGCCTGACGCCAGGAATCCTCCAGGTCGAGCCAGGTGCTCACCTGGATGATCGCCTCGATCTCCTGGCTGCGAAGCACGGCAGCCAGCTGGTCGCGATCGCCGAACGATCCCTGCACCATTGACGCCTTCGGATGGAGGGCCACCGACTCCCGGCGGCCCCGGCTCAGGTCATCGAGCACCACGGGGTGATGCCCCTGGCCGATCAGCATCGGCAGCAGATGACTGCCGAGGTAACCGGCTCCGCCGATCACAAGCACTGGAGCCATGGAGAGGTCGTGCGAAGAAAGTCCCTGGCTCAAAGCCCGCCAGGTGATGTCGTCATCGTCGGGACCCCTCGCTTCGGCGGGGGTGTTTGTGCAGATGTGACGCTGCTGTGGACCATGGCTCAACCATGCTCCGTTCTTTGACTGCATCCATTGCGTCGTTTCCTGGCCGATGACGCCTGTCAACCGGTTGAAATCTGCCGCATCATGACGCCATCCGGTTGGCTCTGGCTCCCTAATCTTGTGGGGCTGCAGCACATCACTGATCCCCTTTCACCGTCAGGAGTTAACCGATGAATGAACGCTTTCGCGTGATGCAACGTCAACCCAGAAGAATCTCGATCACCCTCAGTTATCACGTCCATGAAGCGCTTCTCTCCCGGTCCGAGGATGAGGGCCGGTCGGTCTCCAACCTCTGTGCCTTTCTGCTGGAGGATGCCCTGAGGGATCCGGCTCGTCATTTCAACGGTGCCAACACCGTGCATCCCAATCAGGCCCAGGCTCCCGTTCGGCCGATGCGAAGCGGCCATTCCTTCTGAGCATCAAAGGCCGAGCATCAGCCGTTGAGGATTAATGCCTCAGAATTCATCCTTCGGGATCCAGATGAATGGGTGGGGAGGGGTGGTTTTGGCTACCCCTTTTCCATGGTTTTGAACGTACCTCGACAGGCCGGTGGCCGGGGCTCTGTCGAAGTTCGTTCGGACCGGCTGGGTTCAGTCTGGATAGAGCAGGGGGGTGAGTCGCCGCCGTAGTTTCTGGAGGGCATTCCGTTCCAGCCGTTGCACCTGGTCCTTGCTGAGGCCAGTCATTTCAGCCACCCGGGCGAATGAGACCACCTGATGGTCGCGATAACGCAACTCCAGCACCGTGCGTTCCCGCCGTTCCAGTTGTCCCACCTGTTGATGCATCCATTGATAGTCATCAACGGGTTGCGGCGCAATCCCATCCGACACCATGTCCAGCAGGGTCATGTCGCCCTCCCCATTGCTCAGTTGTTGGTCGAGGGATACGGTGTGCGACCGACGGGCCACGGTCAGGGCAAACTGCAGACGTTGTTCCGTTTCCCCGAGTCGGGAGGCCAGGTCTTCACGGCTCACGGGTTGTTCGGATGAAGCCCTGATCGATTCAGCCCGGTGCGCCAGATCGACCAGGTTCACCGGCAGTCGAATGGTTCCGGTCTGTTCCTGCAGATAGCGGTTGATCGCCTGCCGAATCCACCAGTAGCCATAGGTCGAAAACTTGTAACCGCGGCTGGGATCAAATTTTTCCACGGCCCGCATCAAGCCGAGATTGCCCGCCTGCACCAGGTCCATGGGGTCCTGGTTCAGATGGGTGATTCGCCGTTGATGGCGAAGCACCACTGCCACCACCAGCCTGAGGTTGGCATTGACCATCCTGGCCATCGCCCGGCGCCCCCTGCGCTCAAGGGCGGGGGCGGCTTCTGGCTCTTTCATCCACTGTTGCACCAGCGTTCCGAGATGAACTTCCTCTGCTGCGGTCAACAATGGAATTCGCCCGATGGCATGGAGATAGTCCCCAAAAGCGTCCGACATCAGCTCCAATCTCCGGAACTCTTTGATCTTCCAATCAATCCATCACCCATTGAGCAAAAATCACTGGATTGCCTCGCTTCAGAGGCATAAAGTCCCTTGCCTCTTTGGCCGGCTGGCCGTTTTGATGCATACCCGCCGCTTCGCTCCCGCTTGCTCAGAACCACCTGCCAAAGCTGACCTTGGCGGGATCGAAACAAGCCCGCACAGGAGAGTAAATAGTATTTCCACAGTCGGTAGAATTGGTGGTTGATGTCGGCAGAAAGAGAGGGCCAGGCCGCATCAAAATTTTGCCACCATGCCATCAAAGTCTTGTCGTAATCAGCGCCGATATTTTCCCAGTCCTCCAGGATGAAGATTCCCTCAAAGCCTTTGCTCAGCTGCTGGGCTGATGGCAGTCGACCATTCGGAAAGATGTAGGTATCAATCCATGGATCAAGGCTCCAGCTAGTGGTGGCTGTGCCGATGCTCTGCACCAGAAAGAGCCCCTGTTTGGTCATCAACGATGAAGCCACATCAAAATATTTCCTGTCGTTATTCCGTCCCACGTGTTCCAGCATGCCCACCGATACGACTCGGTCGAAGGGATCTGGTTTCTTTTTCGGCAGGCTGCGGTAATCACAGCACTGAATGTCTACAGGTAAGTCGGCCAGAACCTCACGGCAATAGTGGTATTGCTGGTGCGAGATGGTGATACCGGTAACCCTCACCCCATAGTTCCGGGCTGCATAGCCCGCCAGTCCTCCCCATCCGCAGCCGAGATCCAGCAGCCGTTGACCAGGCCTCAATTCAAGTTTCTCGCAGATCAGGCGAAGTTTGTGCTCCTGGGCCTCCTCAAGGGAGCTGGCATGCCGCCAGTAGGCACAGCTGTAAACCCTGCGATGGTCGAGCATCGCCCCGTAAACCCGAGGGTCGATGTCGTAATGCCGCCGCCCCACATCGAAGGCGCGGCGTCGGGTCTGCAGATTTCCCCAGCGCTCCCGCAGTTCCACCACCACCTGGCGTAGGCGGGCCAGGCCATCCAGGCCGAGGCTGGCGCTCCCGATGTCCTGGCTGAGCAGGCGGGTGAAGAACCCGTCGAGGTCTTCACAATCCCAGCCGCCTTCCACGTAGCCCTCCCCCAGGGCCAGGCTTCCACGCCTGAGCAGGTCTCCGTACAGGGCTGGATTGTGCACCTGGGGATCCCAGGGGCGTGGGCCCTGGAGTTCAAGACCTGCCCTCGCAAAAATGCTCTTCACGGCGGCCTCTGGGGCGGCCCCGACAGCCCCTCCCCGGGGGGGCCTGGAGCTGGACGAATCGACCATGGACGATGGCTGGAAACGCCCCAGCCCACCATCGTTTGCCAGCGACCGGATCGGTTTCGGCCGTTTCACGCCTCGATTGCGGTAGGGCTGCCGCAGGACCCCACGCCAATCCGTTCAGCCTGAGGTGACCTCGCCTCGCCATCGATGACCACCCTCGGGGCACCGCCCTGGACTGATCGTCGGGCAGCGGGGCAGGCCCTGGCCATGCAGCTGCTGCTGGAAGAGCCGATCCCCCGACCCCGGGCCGTGATCGCGCTTCCAAGGGGAGGTGTGGTGGTGGCGGCGCCGGTGGCTGAAGCCCTGGGAGCACCCCTTTACAGCTGGGCAGTGCGCAAGCTTGCCCTCCCAAGCCATCCTGAGGTGGCGATCGGCGCCCTGGCGGCCGGGGCTTCGGGGCCCGTGGTGATCTGGGATTCACCCGAACGGTTGCCTCCCTCCCTGGGCACGGCCCAGCGGATGGAGCTGGTGCGGGAGCAGTGGCGGGAACTCTGTCGGCGGCAGCAGCTTTACGGCGATCCCCAGGGGCAGGCCCTGGCTGGCCAGTGGTTGGTGGTGGTGGATGACGGCATCGCCACGGGCCTGACCATGCGGGCGGCCCTGGCTTCCCTGCGGGAACAGCGGCCCCGTGGTCTGCTGCTGGCCGTGCCGGTGGCAGACCGCCGGGTGATCGCCGATCTCACCCCTCTGGTGGAGAGGTTGTTGGTGCTCCGTCCGGTCAGCCGTCTGCTGGCCGTCGGATCCCATTACCGCCAGTTCAACGCCGTTGAGGACGAGAACGTGCTGGCCGAACTGGCTCCCCTGCGGCGACGCCGTCACGATCCACTCCCCTAGAACAGGGCCACCTGTTCCTGGTTCCGGTGTCGGCCCTTCCCCCCCTGCCCAGCTGGGATCAGCTGGTTGCCCTGGTACCGCCGGAGCCGGATCGGGTGCAGGGTCCCACCAACGCCCAGGCCAACCTCCGCCTGTTCGGACGGTCGGAGGCCGAGGTCCGGGTCACCCTCTACCGCGACCACCACGCCTGGTGTCCCTACTGCCAGAAGGTGTGGCTCTGGCTGGAGGAACGCCGCATCCCCTACCGGGTTCGGAAGGTGGCGATGGTCTGTTACGGGGAGAAGGAACGTTGGTATCGCGACCTGGTGCCCTCGGGCTATCTGCCGGCCCTTGAGCTGGATGGGCAGGTGATCACGGAAAGTGATCGCATCCTGGAGGTCCTCGAGGCGACGTTCGGTCCCCTGGGCCATGGATTGACCGACCCGGCGGTCAGGCCCCTTCGTCAGCTGGAACGGCGCCTGTTCCGGGCCTGGTGTCAATGGCTCTGCTACCCGGGCCGCAGCCCAGACGACGAAGCGATCGCCGAAGCCCGCTTCGATGCCGTTGCCTCGGAGGTGTCCGGGGCCCTCTGCCAGACCCCTGGTCCATTTTTCCTGGAGCCCATCGACGGCCCCGGGGCTACCGATGGTTTCAGCAGTGCTGATCTGGTCTTCGTGCCTTTTCTGGAACGGATCAATGCCAGCCTCACCTTTTACAAGGGCTACCGCCTCAGGGAGCGCCAAGCGCCCATCCATCGCTGGTTCTCAGCCCTGGAGCAACGCTCCACCTACCGGGGCACCCAGTCGGATTTTCATACCCATGCCCATGACCTTCCGCCCCAGATGGGGGGATGCCATGCCAGCGGCAGTGACCAGCAGAGACGGGAGGCAGCGCGCATCGACCAGGGCCCCTGGCTGAGCCCGAACGGCGATTCCTTGATGGGCTTTGACGGTGAGACATCCCGTCCCATCGGATCAGAGGCGGCCCTGGAAGCCCTCGCCCGGGTGGTGCGCCACCGCAAGGCCCTGATCGCCCGTAATCCCGACCAGGAGGCCCGTTTTGATGGGGCCCTGCGTTCAGCCCTGGCTCGGCTGGTGGGCCTGGCCGTCCCTCCCCCCCCCGCGGGCAGTGCTCCGGGTCTGCGCTACCTCCGGGATCGCATCAGCGTCCCGCGGGACATGTCCCTGACGGCGGCCCGTTGTCTGCGCCAGGCCCTGGAAACCACGGCCGCCCTGGATGGTCCCGCCCAGGGAGCCCCTTTGCCGGTTCAGCACCGTCGGGATCAGGATCCGGAGGCCTTCCGCCAGGCCGGCAAGGGGTCCTGAACCGTTGCGGGGGTGGTCACCGGTGCATCATGGCGGTGAATTCCGGCCCAACTTGATCCTGTCTTCCACCCTCGGGAGCCTCGGCGCGGGCCCGGCCCTCGCTGATCTTCAACAGCTGCTGCAGCAGTGGGGCTATGTGGTCATCTTCGCCGGCATGTTGTTGGAGAATGCCGGGTTGCCCTTGCCGGGGGAGACGATCACCCTGATTGGCGGCTATGCGGCCGGCAGCGGTCAGTTGCAGGTGTTGCTCGTCATCGCGGCGGCGGCCAGCGGGGCCATCCTCGGTGACACGATCGGCTTCTGGATCGGGCGCCGGGCTGGCTGGCCCCTGCTGCTGCGGATGGGGCGCCTCCTGCGTCGACGACCCGAGCAGATGGAGGCCTTCCGGGAGTCTTTTCTGCGCCATTCCGCCAGTTCCGTGTTCTTCGGGCGCTTTGTGACGGTGCTGCGGGTGCTGGCGGGCCCGATGGCCGGAGCCGTGGGGATGCCCTACAGGCGCTTCCTGGTCTGCAATGCCAGCGGCGCCATTCTTTGGGCATCGGTGATGGTGTCCCTGGCTTGGTTGGGTGGCCGCTGGATTCCCCTGGAGAGGATGGTGCGGGGAGTTCTTGAATTCGGCCTCGGCGCCTTGGTGTTGATTGGGCTGATTGTGCTGATACCTGCTTTGCTGGCGCGGCTGGAGCGCTCCCGTCTGGAGTGAGGGCCTGCCAGCCGGTGGCACGCCCCCTAACGTCCATTCACCTGCTCAACCTGGTTTTGGGACGTCGCCTGCATCGGCCCCTGCGGAGGGTCTGCCAGGGCCTCGGGGCCCTCGTCACCCTGACCACCCTGTCGGTGGGCGGAATCGGCCCTGCTCGGGCGATCGAACTGCAGGGCCGTACCTATTTCGCTTCGCCCCCGGTGGAACCGCGCTCCACCAATTACCGCTCCACCTCCGGCGAAGCCCTGGCGGAGTACATGATCACGATCACGGTTCCTGCCGCGGCCGGGGTCGGCCTCGGAGGGCTCCAGATCACCCAGACCCGGGGGGTTGATCGCAACTTTCAATTCAATCTCGGCCAGGCCAGCGCCTTTCTCGGCGAACCCCGCCGTCAGAAGGCTCCCTGGCCGGCCCAGTTCCAGTTCGACCAGCAATCGCGCCGCTTCAACGTTCAATTCAAGGACCCCGTGCCCCCCGGCCAGACCGTGACCGTGGTGCTCAGACCCTGGACCAATCCGGTCCAGTCGGACGTCTACATGTTTTCGGTGATGGCCTTCCCGGCCGGTCCGGAACCGGTGGGGGCCATGGCCGGTTTCGCCACCTTCCCGATCTATCCGATCGAGCGGTGGTGACCGGCTTCAGGAGATGGGGGTTCGACGCTTAGGCCGGCGGCTCCACCTCTGCATCAGGGTTTGGCCGAGGCCGACGGCGACCAGCCCGCCCATCAGGTTTCCCCCGAGCACCATCAGCGCCTGATTGGGCTGGCCGCCGCCGAGGGCATCGGCCAGCTCGAGCATCCAGGTGCTGAAGGTGGTGAGCGAACCGCAGAAACCCACCCCAAGGATCAGCAGGATGCGGGGATGGGCCCGCTGCAGGGGCAGCAGCCCCCCCAGCACCAGGGCCCCCAGGAGGTTGGCCAACAGGGTTCCATGCCAGCCCTGGGCCCAGTGCCAGCGGAGCAGGGCGCCGGGTACGGCCCCGGCGGCCACCCAGAGCAGGGCCTCCACCTCCCGCCGCAGCAAGGGTGAGATCATCGCGGCCCGGCCACCACCATGTGGCCGATCTGCAGCCCGATCCCCAGGGCCCCGAGACCCAGGCCCAGGGAGGCCAGAACGAGCCGTAGGGCCCCGGGCCAGTGGCCGGATTGAAGCTCCTGCCAGAGCTCCACCATCAGGGTCGAGAAGGTGCTCAGGCTGCCGCAGAACCCCGTGGCCAGCAGCAGCAGCAGGGCCTGATCGTGCCGACCGACCCCTGGTCGGATCAACGCGAGAAGCAAACCGAGGCTGAAGCTGGCCGCGACGTTGACCCCGAGGGTGGCCCAATGGCGACGAGGCAGCATCGGGCTGAGGTGCTCAACCCCCCGGAACCGCAGCCAGGCTCCAGGAATCGCCCCCAGGGCCACAAGGGCCGCATCGGCCTGAACAGTGCTCGGCATGAAGGCGTCCTGATCGGGCCTGGCCTTGCCAGGGGGGATCGGTGGCGTTAAACAGCCGCCATGCGCGGCTTCCATCAATTCTGGCCCACCCTGACGGGACTCGGGCTTCTGGCTGCCGGTCCAGGGTCTGTCGCTGCTGGGGATGCCGTGCTGCCTCCCCGTCCAGACCAGGTGCCGGCTGAAGTCCCGGTCGCGGACCTGGGGCAGAGCAGCCGTCTGGATGCTTCGATTCCCCACAATCCAGGCCTGACTACCTGGTTGTCGAGGTTCAGCGGCCCGCCACCGTTGCCCTCTCCTGATCAGAAGGGGGCGTTGCTTTATCCCCTCGCCCGGCCGGCCGAGGGCCTGGACCCCTGGGGCTGGCGCTATTCCGAGTCGCGGGGCCGTTGGCGGATGCACACCGGTCTCGACCTGATGGCCCCCCGGGGCACCCCTGTGCTTGCTGCCCTACCGGGGCGGGTGCACCTGGTCAGCTGGGTCGATGGCTATGGCCTCACGATCGTTCTCGACCACGGCAACGGTCGCCGCACCCTCTATGCCCATCTGGAATCAGTCGCGGTGATCCCCGGGCAGGAGCTTCGTGGCGGTGATGTGATCGCCGCCGTCGGCATGACCGGGCGCACCTCCGGTCCCCATCTCCATTTTGAGCTCCGTTCCCAGGTCGGCAGCGCCTGGGTGGCCCTGGATCCAACCCCCCTGATTCCCGCCGCCCAAAGCTCGCCGTTGCTGGCGACGGATCGACTGGGTCTCCCTACGGCGAATCCCTCGGCGGTGTCCCTCCTGTCCCCCAGCCTGCCGCCGCCCCAGTTGCCCCCCCCCTTGGCCCCGGATTGAGGGCCTCCAGCCCAGGACCCCGAGTGACGGGCCGGGTGTTGGCGGATGGGGGGCTGAGGCTTGCTGCCTGCAGGCAGGCCGGCAGAAACACCAGCCATGACAACCAGGAGTTCCGGCGGTCTCCCGTCAGGTCCCCCCCGCTGCCGCACACGGGCATGGTTGCGCCAGCCGTGCCAGTTCGGCGGCGCAGGTCGAAGTTGGTGGGGAGATGGGCCAGCAGATCGGCGGCCGACAACGCACCATCGGCCGAGGCGGTCAGGATCGCCGACCTGAGCCCCACCAGGCTCTCGGCGGGGGCCCCGGCCGGTCCATAGGTGCCGAGCTGGCTGAGCAGGAAGCGCTCTCCCCGCTCTGATGCCAGGAATCTGGCCACCCGCTGGCTGTCGATCTGATAGATCTTGGCGATCGCAATCCGGAGCTCGTCGGCCTGCCAGCCGGAGCTCTTGATCAGTTGCTCCAGGCCTCGATCCCGGATTTCGCCGGTGAGCACAAACCGTCGGATGGAGTCGGCCTGGGTCGACCAGACGGTCTGATCACTCACCTGCCGGATCGGTACCGGTGCTGAGAGGGCTGGGATCCAGCCAGCTCCGCCCAGCAGCAACGGAATGACCAGCCAGGGACAGGGACGCAAGGGCCTGGGGGCTTCTGGCTGCTGACCTTAGACCGAGATTGAGGGCTGGCTGCCCGGATGGCGAAGGGTCCGCCAGTTGCCACTGCGGGTACTCACCTCGACGCCGATGTCGATCGCCCTGTCGCTGAGGTGACCCTGGCCCTGCCACCACCGTTTTGCTTCCTCCCAGGCAGCGTCCAGGGAGTCGTAGAGATCATCCAGGACGGGGTGGGGCGCTCCATTCCTGTCGACGAGTCGAAAGTGTCTGGCATGGTCGGCCAGGCTGGTATAGGACTGGCTGCGGATCTCGGAGTTCAGGACTGGCAGGGCGGTGGCCCAGAAATCCTGCCGAGCTGAAGGCCATCTGACGGTGCCCTTCATCACTTCTTCTGCTATGGCAGCGTCACGCGCCATCAAACGTTGCAGACGGCAACGATCGGTGACATCGGCCTGCTTTTGTAGCAAAGGCTACGTTCTGTTCCCCTCGGGAGGTTCACGGTGAACTTGTTTGCTCTGGGGTCTTGGCCGGTTTGCTTCTGGGTGCTGCCCTTCCGCTGACGTCGATCGATCCAGCGGCAAATGGCTTCGTGCTGGTCAGCGCGGCCCTCGTGTTGATGATGACCCCCGCCCTTGCCCTCTTCTATGCGGGATTTGTCAGGGGTCGCAATGTGCTCAACACGATGATGATGAGCTTCAGCGCCATGGCCCTGGTCGGGGTCCTCTGGATGCTCGTGGGCTACAGCCTCGCCTTTTCCCCGGGGGTCGGGCCCCTGGCGCCGTTCATCGGCGGTCTGCAGTGGGCCGGCCTCAGCAACTGGGCCGAACCGGTGGGTGGGGGGCAGATCAGCCATGGTGCCAATGCCCTGTTTCAGGCCACCTTCGCGATCATCACGCCGGCCCTGGTGTCGGGGGCTGTGGTGGAACGCATGAATTTCCGGGCCTGGCTTGGGTTTCTGCTGCTCTGGACGTTTGTTGTCTACATCCCGATGGCCCACATGGTCTGGGGTCCCGGAGGGTTCCTGGGCCAGCCTGCCAGCGGCCAGGGGGTGATCGACTTCGCCGGTGGCTTCGTCGTGGAGATGGCATCCGGCGTCGCCGCCGCCGTGGGCGCCCGGGTGGTGGGCCCGCGTCAGCCGCATCCCGCCC
Source organism: Prochloraceae cyanobacterium (assembly GCA_040377855.1). GTDB lineage: Bacteria > Cyanobacteriota > Cyanobacteriia > PCC-6307 > Cyanobiaceae > CAIXOZ01. The sequence continues at coordinate 29,382 of JBEINY010000021.1, forward strand.
ACCTGGCGCCCCCCCCATCGGAACAGCACACCTCTGCACAACACTCACAA
>JBEINY010000120.1:0-4281 GCA_040377855.1 Prochloraceae cyanobacterium
CATTTGTGACGGCACCACCTACACCTACACCCGCTGATTCAGCCGGATCCCTCTCCGGGGCACCCTGAATCCCATCCAGACCCTCCAGGCCCCAGGGCCAGGAGGGTTTTTTCTTGTTCATCGCAGGGCCTGGCCCTGGAGCTCGGTGCAGCAGGTTGCGAAGGCCGCGGCCGGATCCAGGGCGGCCGTGATCGGTCGGCCGATCACCAACTGGCTGGCGCCGGCTGCGATCGCCTCGGCCGGCGTCATCACCCGCTGCTGATCAAAGGCCGCAGAGCCGCTCGGACGGATGCCGGGGGTGACCAGGGCAAAGGGGAGCGGATGGGCGGCCCTCAGGCTGGCCACCTCGAGGGGGGAGCAGACACAACCTCCGATGCCCGCCGCTGCCGCCAGCTGGGCCAGGCGCGGCACGTAGGTGGCCAGGGGCTCCGCGATCCCCAGTTCCGCCGCAAAACGCCTGGCCTCCCAGCTGGTGAGCACGGTCACGGCCAGGAGCGTCGGCGCCGGCCAGCCCGCAGAAGCCGCCCCGCGCTGCGCCGCCTCCTGGGCCGCCTCCAGGGCCGCCGAACCGGCCGCCCCATGCACGGTGATCAGCTCGGCACCCAGGCTTGCCGCACTCCGACAGGCTCCCGCCATCGTGGCCGGGATGTCGTGGAACTTGAGATCGAGAAACACCCTCAACCCCATCTGCCGCAGCTTGGCGACCACCTCGGGACCAGCGGCCACGAACAGCTCCAGGCCCACCTTCACCCAGCGCAACTCCGGCACGGCTGCCGCAACGATCAGCGCCTGCTCCGGCGCCATGCCATCGAGGGCCACGATGATCCGATCGGCGGGGGACGCACTCACGCTCAAAACAGCAGGCCAGCGGAGGAATCAGGCTACGGATCGCCGGGGCGGCTGCCGCCGCACATCCAGCACCACCACGCCGGTTCAGCCCGCCACCAGGCGCCTGAACGTTTTCTTGCCGAGCTGGAGCACCTTGCCCTCGAGGCCCCCCGCGCCGGTGAACTCCTGGTTGGGATCGGTGAGCTTCTGGCCGTCGAGCTTCACGCCTCCACCCTGAATCTGACGACGGGCCTCGCTGCTGCTGGCGCAGATCCCAACCGCAGCCAGGAGGTAATAGGCCTTGGCCGGAAAGTTCACGGCCGCCAACGACGCCTCCGGCACCTCGGCAGCGGCGGCCTCCCGGCCGGCGGCGCCAGCCACCAGGTTGGCCGCATCAGCCTGGGCCTGGAGCGCGGCGGTGTCGCCATGGCGCGCCATGGTGATCGTCAGGGCCATCGCCTTCTGCCGTTCGCGGGGATTGGCGGGCAAGGCCGCCAGATCGAGATCGGTCAGCAGGGTGAAGTAGTCGTTCACCACCGCATCTGGCACCTTCTCCAGCTTCGAATACATCGAGAGCGCATCCTCCGCCAGCCCTACGGTGTTTCCCAGGCTCTTGCTCATTTTCTGCACCCCGTCGAGGCCGGGCAGGATCGGCAGCAGCAGGCCGAACTGGGGCCGCTGGCCATGGTGGCGCTGCAGATCGCGCCCCATCGCCACGTTGAACTTCTGATCGGTGCCGCCGAGTTCCACATCCGCCTGGATCGCCACTGAGTCGTAACCCTGCAGCAACGGGTAGAGAAACTCATGCAGGGAGATCGGCGTGCCGGAGCCGTAGCGATTCGCGAAGTCCTCCTTGGCGAGCATCTGGCCCACGGTGCTCGTCCCCAGCAGATCGATCACCGCCGGCAGGTCCATGCCCGCCAGCCACTCGCTGTTGCGGCGGACCTCCAACCGGCCAGGGGTCTCGAAATCCAGCAGTGCCCGCGCTGGGTCCTGGCCCAGGCCCAGCTGCACGAGATAGGTCTCGGCATTGGCCTCCACCTCGGCCGCGCTGAGCTGCACCCGGGTGGCGCTCTTGCCCGTGGGATCACCGATACGGGCCGTGAAATCTCCGATGATCAGCACGGCGGTGTGGCCGGCGTCCTGGAAGGCCCGCAACTTGCGGAACAGGATCGAGTGGCCGAGATGGATGTCGGATCCGGTGGGGTCGATGCCGAGCTTGATGCGCAGGGGCCGGCCTAGGGCTTCGGCCTCCGATAGCCGGGCGGCCAGCTGCTGATCAGGGTCAACGGCAGCCTCCGCCCCGGCACCCTGGGGAAAGAGGTCGGCGATACCCCGCTGCAACCACGGGGGCAGGGACCCGGCGGTGGCCCCTGATTGCCCTGCGTTCCTGGCCCCGTCGCCCATGCTGTCGCTGTCGGTCGGCGGATCGTAGGCAGGCGAGCCTCCTCAGCCCGGCCCAAGCTCCCGCTTCATCCTCTCCAGGGTCTGCTGCATCTGGTCAAACATCCGATCCGGCGTCATGCCGAACTGGCTGAGCTGGGTGCGGAGCTGTTCCACCGTGAGCTTGGCCTGGAAATCCTCCGAGAGCTCAAAGCGCTTCATGAACACCCGGTAGCGATCCATCAACTCCTCCATCCTCTCGATGAAGAGCTTCTTGCCCTCCCGATCGAACTTGCCGTAGTCGGAACCGAGCTGCATCAGGTGCTGATAGTCGGTGAACAGACGCTTGGCTTCGTCCTGAACGATCTCGGATTCGAAGAAGGCCATGGCAACGGGGCGCCGTAAGCCGGCGGGGCGGTGCGCAGAAGTCTGGAATGGGGACCCGCCGCCGGGAGGTGCGGATCTCACGTCATCAGAGGGAGCGGGCGGAAGAACGCCGCCATGGGTGGCTAGTTTCAGCCCGTTCTGTCGCTGGCCGGCCGCGGATGGCCAAAGGGCACTGGTTGGATCCCCTGGCCCGGAGCCTGCTGCAGGCCACGGGCAAGCTGCCCAGGCCGACCCCCACACCGCCGCCGCCAGCCCCGACCGCGGCAATCCGTGGTTCGGAAGAGGACGATCACGAACAGATCGAGCAGGATCTTCTCGATCTGAAGTTGCGCCACAACCCTGCCCTGCCCCTCAAGGACGGCAACGAGGTGAGGCGGTTGGCGGCCCTGGGCTGGCGACTGGATGTGAACAGGGCCACCGCAGCCGACTGGGCCCGCCTGCCGGGCTGCCGACCGGAGCAGATCGACCTACTGCTGCGCCTCCAGGCCGGTGGGGTGCAGCTGAGCGGCCCCGACGATTTGCAACGCCTGCTGGACCTGGACAGCATCACCCTGAACGGCTGGCTACCGCTGCTGAGCTTTCAGTGGTACGGCACTCCCCAGGCGATGAAGACGCCGGAGCCCCTGGCCATCAACCGCGCCGCCGCCGAGGCCCTGGCCGAGCGGCTGGCCCTGGATCCCCTGCGGCTCGAACGGTTGCTGCGGGAGCGGCGACGCCGGCCCTTCCAGGACCTGGCGGACCTGCAGCAGCGGCTGCAGCTGCCACCGGCCCTGGTGGAAGCCTGGATCGGCAAGGTCAGCTTTGAGCAACGCAGCAGCGGGCCCGGCGGGCCGAGCCTGCCCGGCAGCCTTCGCTGACGATGGCGCGTCAGGGCGACCTGTTCTCCAACCGCGGCGAGGAGCCCCTGGCGGCCCCTGGCCCCGATCCGCAGCTGGCCCTCAACCGCCGGCAGCTGCTCAGCTGGCAGGCCCGCCTGGCCGCCCACCAGGCACCCCTATTCAGGGCCGGGTCCCCACCCGCCGGCCAGCAGGGCCTGCTGTTCCCCATCGCACCGGACCCGTCGGCGGGGGCCGAAGCCCGGCCGCCCGAAGGGGAGAGCTTCCGGCTGCTGGAGCTGCGCTGCCAACCCCTCAGCTTCTGGCGCTGGCCCGAGGCCAGCCACCAGGGAGCTGCCCTTTATTTCGTCACCGACCACCCGGCCGACCTGCCCCATCCGCTGCTGCTCTACATCGGAGAAACGGGCCAGGCCGATCGCCGCTGGAAGGGCGACCACGATTGCAAGTCCTACCTGGCGCACTACAGCGAAGCCCTGCGGCGGGAGGCTCTGGAGGTGCGGCTTGGCATCCGCTTCTGGCTGGACGTTCCACACCACACCCGCCAGCGCCGTCAGCTCGAGCAGACCCTGATCCAGCACTGGTTGCCGCCGTTCAACAAGGAAACCCGTGGGCGCTGGACAGCCCCGTTCACCGCCCTCCCCGACTGAAGCGGGCACCCCTTCGGGCCCAGCAATCCCCCGGTCGAGCCTCGCTACGATCGACCCCAACAAGCCGCCTTCCGATGCAGATCCACTGCCTGAGCACCTCCCCCAACGAGGCGCTGGCGAGCTGGCAAGGCGAGGCCCTGGCCGTCGGTGTGTTCAGCGGTGCGGCGGGGGGGGGGGGGGGGGGGGGGCCGGACCCCCGC
>JBEINY010000028.1:0-23820 GCA_040377855.1 Prochloraceae cyanobacterium
CAGGATGAACCCGTACTCCCGTTGGAGCGTGGCCACGATCGTCATCATCAGCGAGCCGATCACATTGGCCAGCTGATAGGGATAACTGGCACTGGGCAGGCGACCGAGCTGCAGCAGGGCAAACGCCACCAGCTGCAACAGAGCCCCCAGCAGGGAGACCACCTGCACAGGATCAATCACGGACTGCGGCTCACGACAGGTGTCCCATTGTTCCGCAACACCCCGCCGACCAGGTTGGGCCGGCCTTGCCAAGCCCATGGGGAACTCAAAACCCTGGCCCAGGCTGGGATCCGGACCTGGCAGCGGGGAGGGCTATGGGTTTGATTTGGCGGCACTCCTGCGCATCAATCCTGGCTGGTGATGATTCCACCCAGGGAGGCCATGAAGCGCCTTCAAAGACCCCAGGCGCAGAGGCGCGTTGATCCGGCGCGATTGCGCATGCAGGCCCCCTCGCGATAGAGACCCGGCAAAGAATCGTGCGCATGGCTGGATGGGGGGGTGCCATTCCAATAGGACGTGCCGCGATGGGCGTAGGCGAAATAGGGGCTCGCCGCCAGGCCATCACCCGCCGTACCGATGGCAAACGAATCCCCATCCAACGGTTCGTAGTTGCACCGACCTTGCAGATACACCCGGCCATCGACCTGCAACAGGCAGCGGGCAGGGCTGGCGGAGGCCTGCGGCATTGCCGACAGGACTCCAATGGCGACAACAGCGAGCCCGGCCACCCCCAGAAGTCCTGAACGCACGCCACGGGCCCCACAGCTGACTTCAGCCTAGGAGCGACGGGCGGCCCAGGCGATCCCGGCGATCCCGGCGCAGGGTTGCCCCGCTGGCCCGATCGCGCCAGAGTCGCCGGACGCTGACGCCGACAATCCCCTTCCCGATGGCCCAACGCCCGAACCCGACGCTCCCCCGCCACCGCCCAAGGGCCCTGCTGATCAGCGTCGGTACGGGCCTCTCCTACGCCTGGTGATCGGTGGGCGCTGCGGCGCTCAATCACCAAGCCTTCGTGAGCCTGATGCCCCCGCCTTGCGGGGGCTTTTTTGTTGGTGAGCCCCAGCAATTGGTGAACCCCCCATCCATCCACTGGTCTCCACCAGGGAGCAAGCCTGGTGGCCTGGTGTGCTGCAAGGGCGCAAAAAGCGTCAGCTCCGCTGGAGGGTTCCCCTCTCAGGAGTTGCCCTGCAGCGATTCGAGGCGGCTGTCGCGGCGAAGGCGGGCCTGAAGTTTCAGCCAGCTGACGCTCACCGGCACCGCCGCCACCACGGGAATCACCCCCAGCACCGGCCAGGGGCCGCCCACCAGCACGGCCGCCGCCACCGACAATCCAGCCAGCAGCACCGCCTGGGCCGAGGCCTGCTGACTCAACGCCAGGCGCCGGAGCAGGCGATCGGTTTCGCCGGCCCGGATCTGCACCTGCAGATCCCCCTGCTCAAGCCGGGCCAGGTTGTCCTCCAGGCGCCTCGGCAGCCCCAGGGCGCGGCTGCCCACCTCGGCGGCCTGGCGCGAGAGCTCATTCAGGAAATCATTGGAGCCACTCCCGCTGTTGGTCATCAGAGGCAGCAGGTAAGGGCGGGCGATCGCCATCAGGCTAAAGCCCGGATCGAGGCTCCGGCCCACCCCCTCAAAGGTGGAGAGCGCCCGCATCACAAAGATCAGATCGGCCGGCAGCCTGAAGGGTTGGCCGTACACCAGGGCATAGAGATCTCCGGAAATCCGGGAGATCACATCGGCAGAAAACGGTGGGGTGAGGGCCTCATTCAGCATCACCCGCACCAGCCGGCGCACCGGGCCAGCATCGATCCCCTGGGCCAGCACCCCGGCCGCCTGCAGCTCCTCCACCAGGGCCGAGGCATCCCGGGCGGCCGCCGCCCGCACCATCCGGCCGATGCGGCTGCGCAGGGCCTCACTGAGGCTGCCCATCATGCCGAAGTCGTAGTAGATCAGGGCGCCATCGGCGGCCACCGCCAGGTTTCCGGGATGGGGATCGGCGTGAAAAAACCCAAAGCGCACCAGCTGCTGCAGATAGCTGGCCGCCCCCCGCTCCGCCACCGCCGCCGGATCCAGGCCGGCCTCCAGCAGGGCCTGGCGATCGGTGACCTTGATGCCCGGCAGGTAATCGAGGCACAACACCCTCCGGGTGCTCAGCTCCCACACCACCCCGGGCACCCGCACACCGGGATCAGAGAGAAACTGCTGGCGGAACCTGGCCGCATGCTGGGCTTCGAGGCGGAAATCAAGCTCCCGCAGCAGCACCCGCCGGCATTCCCGGGCGATCGACACCCAGTCGCGGCCGACCCCCCAGCGGGGGTGCCGCTGCAGCACCGCCGCCACCTGCTGGAGCACATCGAGATCCTGGCGAAAGATCGTGTCGAGCCCAGGCCGTTGCACCTTGAGTACCACCTGCCGGCCGCTGCGCAGGCTGGCGCGATGCACCTGGGCGAGGCTGGCGGCCCCGAGCGGCTCCTCCGCCAGATCCACGATTTCGCTGCAGCGCTCCCCCAGCTCCTGCTCGAGGATGTCCTGGGCAATCGCGAAGGGAAACGAGGGCACCCGGTCCTGCAGGCGGGCCAGTTCCTCCACCATCGCCGCCGGCAGCACATCGGGGCGCGCCGACAGCAGCTGACCGAGCTTGATGAATGCCGACCCCAGGGCCAGCATCCGCTCCGCCAACCAGTGGGCCTGCCTCCGCTGGCGGGCGTGGCGACGCTCCGGGGTGCAACCACCCGGGTAGGTCCAGGGCTGGCCGTCCCACCAGAGACCGAACAGCAGGGCCAGCACCAGCCACCAGATGCGCAGGGCGCGCCCCATCAGGTGCTCCCCTCAAGGCGGCGGGCGATGCCGGCCACCAGGGCCCTCAGCTCATCAATCTGCTCCTGGGGGGACTGGGGCGGGGCAGCGGAGCCGGCCCAGGCATCGCCGGTGGTGCCATCACCATCGGCAGACACGGCATCGGGGCCGGCAGCGGCCCCAGAAGCCGCTCCAGAAGCGGCCCCAGCAGCGGCCGATCCGGCACCAACCTCACCGGCATCCAACCGTTCAGCCTCCAGCTGCACCTCCTCCCAGAACAGATCCCAGTCGCTCTGAAGTTTCTCGGGAGCTTCCCGGGCCAGCACGGCCAGGGTGGCGGCCGCATCGACCAGGCCACTGCCGACACGGGAGGTAAGGCGATTCAGAACCGCCTGAACCAACAACTGGGGAGCGCTCATCGAGGGCCAGGGCTGCGGCCCCGCGGCAATGGTCAAACTGTGGCAGATCAGGGCGGTGGAACGGGGCCCGGAGCAGCCGGGGTCCGAGCCGGTGCGGGGCCCCCGGGGCGGACCGTGGGGGCCGGGGAAGCCGTGTCCGCGGGCAGGGGCTGGGCAGCGGTGCCCTCAGCCTCGGGGGCTCCTGCCTCCGGCGAGGCGGCCGCAGCCGGATCGGGTGGCATCTGCTGCTGCCGTTCGCTCTCCTGGGCTGCCTGGCGCTTCAGGGCCTCCTGCTCGGCCAGGGCCTCCAGATCACCCCGCACCGAGCCGCCCGCATCGCCACTGCTTTGACGCAGGCTTTCGAGGGTGGTTCCGGGAGCCGGCCGATGGTCGAAGTTCTGGCCCAAAGGCACCCAGCCCCCCAGGTTGAGCCGGAGCAACCGGTCGGTGAGGCCGTAGCCGAGGGCGAAGGTGAACCCCACCAGCAGGGGGCCGAGCCAGGCACGGCGGGGCGGCCGGGCCTGCGAAGGGCGTTCCAGCAGCCCTTGAGCAGATTGTCCGGGAGCCGAAGGGGCGGGGACCATCGCGGCCGGAGCAGGTCAAGGTGCTCCCCATCCTGATGCCAAGCCGCCACTTCAACGGGCAGCTGGCCCCGATCAACTGACGGCGGAGCGGTAGCGAGGACTCCAGAGCACGCTCGGTACAGTCATTTCAAGCACGGGGTGCCGCAATGGAGCTGCTTCTCTTTTCCCTGGTGCTGAGCATCGACTCCTTTTCGGCGGCCTTTGCCATGGGCTTTCGCCGCTTTTCCGCCCGCCGGGCCTTCACCTTCGCGTTCAGCTCGGCCTTTGCGGAGGGAGCCGCCACCGCGATCGGCTTCCTGCTGGGCAAGATCGCCAAGGATCTGATCACCCAGTACGACCACTGGGTGGCCTTCAGCCTGCTGGCGGCCGTGGGCCTCCACATGGTCTGGGAGGCCTTCCACGCCAAGGAGGACGACGAAGACAGCGAGCAGGCCCGCACCCATGGGGTGGCCCGGATTCTGTTCATCTCCACCGTCACCAGCATTGATTCCCTCGGGGTGGGCGTGTCCCTGGGGCTGGCCCTCAAACCGATTGCCCCCTATGCCTTCGCGATCGCCGGCGGGGCCTTTGTCGCCACCTACCTGGGGCTCTATCTGGCCCGGCGCATGCCCGAGAGCTTCGGCACCCGCCTCGAGATCGTGGGGGGGCTTGTGCTGATCGCCCTGGGCGTGAAGATGCTGGGAATCTGATCCAGACAACATCTTCAGGGCGTGGACATCAACTCAAAAAGGGCTGAGCGGATGATCCATTATCGAAGGGGTGGGCGGGCTTGATCGCCCGCTCCGAACCGTTCGGCTTGCAGACACCGCACTGGACATAACACAAAATACCAACAAACGAGAGCCATCAAGATGCAAATTGCTTTCACCTCGTACGGCGACGATGGATATCGACGCGCAAAGGACAGGATCAAGCAGGAAGCTGCCTCATGCCTGTGGTTCGACAAGATTAAGATCTTTTCACCAGAAACGCTGAGCAGGAGTTTTCGCCACCAATTTTCTTCGATTCTGAGCCAAAAACGTGGCGGTGGCTTTTGGATTTGGAAGCTAGACATACTGCAACAGGCATTCTCGGCGGGAAACGACGGGGATATAATTGTATACTGCGACGCGGGATGCCATATCAACGAATCTGGCGCCAATAGATTCAAAGAGTATCTTGACATTCTTCAGGATTCAGAGCATGGAATGCTTTCATTTCAGATGAGTTATATCGAGCAAACATATACGACGGAAGAGTGCTTTAAGGCATTGGGCATTCCGAGCGACTCTTGCATCCGCACCACAGGTCAGATTGTTGGAGGCATCTTGGTCGCAAAAAGATGCGACCACACCGCGCTCATACTCAGCGAATTTCACAAATTACTTACGATCAATCCATTAATCATAACAGATTTTTATAATCGCACTCAAGATTCACACTTCATTGACCATCGCCACGACCAATCAATTCTCAGTGTCCTGCGCAAAAAGCACGGCTCCGTCATGCTTGAGGATGAGACACAGTTCGCCAACTTTGGCTGCCCCAAATCTCTCAATTCACCTTTTTGGGCAACTCGCATACGCGGTTGATTCACCAATCGGCATCATGCGGCGCCAAAAAGGTTGCGCAAACAGTGACACGTGCATGCCCCATCCCCAAAGCCACCTGGCAACAATTGCCACAACTGAGTTTCCGCTTACGTCGTGTAATCGGCGTTGATGCGGACGTATTGATCCGAGAGGTCGCAGCCCCAGGCCACACCCTGGCCAGGCCCTGCACCCACCTCCAGCCGGATTTCGGCCGTGTCGCCCCTGGGGCCAGGCCCTCCCAGGTAGACGCCTCCCGCCGTTTGGCGCAGATAGGCGCTGGCGGCGGCACGATCGAACGCCAGGGGCTGGCCGGCGGCCATCAGTTGGTGCGGACCGAGCCAGAGGGCCACCGCCTCCTGATCGAGGGGCACCCCGGCCCGGCCGGCGGCAGCCACGATGCGCCCCCAGTTGGGATCCCGACCATGGATGGCGCACTTCACCAGGGACGAGCCGCAGACGGTGCGGGCGATCGCCCGGGCGGCGGCATCGTCGCCGGCCCCCTGCACCTGCACCTCCATCAGGCAGGTGGCCCCTTCCCCATCGCGGGCAATCGCCCGGGCCAGGTGTTGCGCCACCGCCGTCAGGCCGGTCTCGAGGGCGTCATGGAACTCGGGGCCCAGGAGCTCACCGGCGGCAAAGGCCAGGAACGTGTCGTTGGTGCTGGTGTCGCCGTCCACCGTGATCGCATTGAAGGAACGGTCGACCGCTCGCCGCACCATCCCCTGCCACACCTCGGCCGGCACGCCGACATCGCAGCTGAGATACCCCAGCATCGTGGCCATGTTGGGGTGGATCATCCCCGAACCCTTGGCCATCCCGGCGATGCGCACCGTGCGGCCACCGAGGTTGGCCTCGAGGGCGATCTGCTTGTCGATCAGATCGGTGGTGAGGATGGCCGTGGCCGCCTCCTTCCCCCCCCCTGCGCTCAGCTGCGCCACCAGGGGATCCAGGCCCGCCAGCAGGATCTCCATCGGAATCGGCACGCCGATCACGCCGGTGGAGCAGATCAGCACCTCGTCAGCCCCCAGGCCCAGGAGATCGGCGGTTGCCTGGGTGGCACGCAGGCTGTCGATCAAACCGCGATCGCCGGTGCAAGCATTCGCCTGGCCTGAATTGGTGAGCACCGCCCGGGCCCTGCCACCCGATGCCGCCAACCGATCGGCGCAGAGGTCGACGCAGGCGGCCCGCACCCGATTGGTGGTGAATGTGCCGGCGCAGACCGCTCCCCCGGGGGCGAGCAGCAGGGCAAGATCCGGCTTGCCCGAGGGCTTCAGGCCGGCCGTGATCCCCGCCGCCAGAAAGCCCCTGGGCGCTGTGATGCCACCGGGAACGGAATGCCAGGAGTCGGTCACGGCGCCAGGAGTCACGCAGAATCCATCCTCCCCCTCCGGGGGGCGGGTTCCGGCCATGGCAGTCCCCGGCCAGGGGCCGATGGGGGGCTCCAAGGTCGAGAGCCGCCATAGGGTGACTCCCCAGATGGCACCACCATTCCCAACGCGTCTCCAGCGGCGCATCGGCCTCACCGGGGGCATCGCCACCGGGAAGAGCAGCGTCGCGCGCCTGCTGAAGGAGCGGTACGGCCTGCCCGTGCTGGATGCCGATGCCTACGCCCACGAAGCCCTGGCCCCCGGCACCGCGGCCACCCTGGCGGTGCTGGCGCACTTTGGGCCGCGGGTGCGGATGGGGGCAACCTCTCCGGGAACCGGCGATGCCCCTGATCCGGCGGCAGCGACGATTGACCGCGCGGCCCTCGGTCGGATCGTGTTTGCCGATGCGGAGGAACGCCGCTGGCTGGAGCGACTGCTGCATCCCCTGGTCCGTGCCCGGTTTGGCCAGGAACTCGAGCGTGTTGCCGCCGCCCCGGTGGTGGTGCTGATGGTGCCGCTCCTGTTTGAAGCAGGTCTGGAGAGCCTCTGCAGCGAGGTGTGGGTGGTGACCTGCGACCCCGCCCAGCAACACCAGCGCCTGCAGGCGCGCGATCACCTCAACGCCCTGGAAGCAGAGGAGCGCATCACCAGCCAGTGGCCCCTGAAACACAAACAGGCCCTGGCGGATGTCTGCATCGACAATCGCCAGGGCCCCGGGGACCTGGAGGCAGCGGTGGCAGCAGCCCTGGAGGGGCCCCCACCACCACCGCGGCAGTGATCAGCGGCCGGGAGGCTTGATCAGGCCGAGTTGCATGTTCAGGCCGTAAAGATCAAGCACCGACCAGCGACCGGCCACCTTGGTGCCGTTGTTCTTGACCTCCACGGTGCTGATGCCCACCAGGCAGACCTGCTTTCCACTGGCTGGGGCGCCGAACAGGGGAGCCTTGTTGTGCTTGCCGCACAGCTTCCAGAAGTGGGTGATCAGGTTGCCCTCCTGCATGTCCGAGTGGACGAGGGTGACGTTGCTCAGGGCCGCCCGGAAGGAGGTGATGATGCCGGCAAACCCTTTGGTGCCCTTCTCAGGACCATGCAGGGGCGAATAGTCGAAACTGTTGGGATCGACATACTTGTCGAGCACGCTGAGATCACCATCAACCCAGGCCTTGTGCATGAAGTCGTGGTAAAGCTCGCGACCGGCACTGGTCTTGATTTCTTTGGCGGGCAGACAGGGGTAGGGCACCTTCGGGGCGTACCAGTCGGGGTTGCCTGCCTTGGGCCCACAGGCGTAGCTGGGGTCATTGAGATAGGACGGCGACTTGACAGGGCCGGCCTGAGCACCGGTCACGGCCAGGGCGGACAGGGAAAGAGAACAGGCCAGGCCAAGGCCGAATGCACGGGGAGACAGGCGATTCATTGGAAGAGGACGGGTGATAGGGGAAAACCGCTGGAGAATGACCGTTGACCGGGTCATGGGAACGGGGAAACCGAGCAGCGGCTCTGCAGGACTCCGCGAAGCCATGCACCTGGACCAGTACCTGGCAAACCAGGCTGCAACACCTGATACCTGGTGCAACAACAGCGTCACAGACTCCCATGGGGATCGATGACACACAGGAGCTTCCAGGACACCGAAGTGAAATGACACCGAGGTGGATGAGCCCCAGCGAGGCCATTGTTCAAGCTTATTCCTAAAAAAGAAAAACCCCGGAATCATCAGTCCCCAGAATCTCTTCAGCTTTCAAGGGCCAACCGCATCAATCGAGGGAGCGGTCCTGGTTGGTTTGGATTTGACAACATGGGCACTCTGCCGCAAAAACTCCGGTCTTGTGCAGCGAAAATCAGCCCCAATAATCCTCCACCGTCATTGCCATGAGATTGCCCTCCTCTGCCTTGGCGGCCCTCCTTGCCCTGGCCTCCGGTCTGCCGGCCCAGGCGATGGAGGCTGGATCGAGCCGGCCGGGGAGCGCCCCAACCAGCCAGGCCCCGGCCATCACCGCGGTGGCCAACGCCAGCCCGAGTGCTGGTGTTCCCCCCACCCAGACACCAGGCCCCCGATCGTCGGCCCCTGGTGAAGCCGTCGCCAGCGGCGACGGACCAGCGGCCCCGGCCAATGCGGCAACCCCGGCCGCGGCTGGCCAACCCACCTCCGCCAACTGCCACAAAAGCCACGCCGTCAACCTGGCCGTCACCAAGGCCCTGAAACGACCGCCCACGAACAACCCCCTCGACAGCCACACCTACATCGCTGGTGTCCGCTGCCAGGAGGAGGGCCTTCTCAAGCAGGACTTCCTGCTCCAGAGCGGTTCCCTGACCAAGAACCTGCAGGACAAAGGGGTGGAATTCACCTTCACCTACTACCCGGATGTGAGCTGGAGCAGCTTCACCCAGCCAGGGTTCAGTGCCATGTACATCGCCTCCATGGACGTGTACACGGAAAAAACCGGCTTCCTCTGGAAAGGGGGCCAGGTTCACTTCACGACCGCCGGGTGGATGGGCGACAACTACACCGGCAACACGGCGATCAACCACGCCATCCGCGCCGAAGAACCACCCTACGCCGGCAACCAATGGCGGATCTTTGAGCTCTGGTATGGGCAGAAGCTGAGCAAGAGCCTCGAACTGCGCCTGGGCAAGATCTACCCCTGGGTGAAGATCGCCTCGCAGCAGACCTCTGGCATCTTCCAGAACATGGCCTTCGATTATCCAGGGGTGTACGGGAGCACCACAACCACAGGCAACTTCCTCCCCTATGCGGTCGCCCCCCTTGGCGCGCAGCTGATCTACAACCCAGACACGCACAACCAGTTCATCTTCCACATCATGGACGGGAAGGATGACCCCACCGGCGGATACCAATTCGCCCTGCAGGATATCTCCCTCAATGGAGATGACGGGGTTGAATTCATTGCCGAGTACGCCTACCTCGACCACTCCCCCGATCCCAAAAAACTGCCTGGCTATTACAAAATTGGCTTCCAGGGAAACACCGGAAGATTTTACAACTTCTCCACCGGCACCACCGGTAACGGCAGCTATGGCGGCTACGTCACCCTGGAAAAAATGTTCTACGCGGAGCCAGGAACCGCCATTCCCCGGAGCCAGGGCCTTCTCGGCTTCTTCAAGGCCAACGTCACCCCAAGCCCCACGAACATCGTCGGCCTCAATCTCTCAACCGGCCTCACCTACGCCGGCCTGATTCCCGGCAGGGATCGGGACATGGCAGGCATCGGCGTGGCCTATTCCGCCTTCAACCCCGATGCTGCCAACTACTACGCCTCTCCCTCCAATGCCTGGAAACCAGGGGTGGTGCCGGGAAATTCGGAAACGGTGCTGGAGGCCGTTTACCTCGCCCAGCTCACCCCCTGGCTGATGCTGATCGGCAGCTATCAATACATCTTCAGCCCCAGCAAATATGGGGCCAGCGACCCCCTCACCCCCACGGGCCATGTGGTGATGCTGAACACGCGCCTGGCGTTCTGATCCGCAATCCCAAAGGGGGGGCCCTCAGGACTCTCCCTTCAGGGCCCGGTTCAGGATCGCGTTGGCCAGCTTGGGATCGGCCCGGCCGCCCGTCTGCTTCATCAGCTGGCCGACAAAGAAGCCTTGAAGCTTGGTCTTGCCGCCCCGGAAGGCCTCCACCTCCTCGGGATGGGCCGCCAGCAGAGCCGCCACGATCGCCTCAATCGCCGCCGGATCGCTGATCATGCCGAGGCCGCGCTCCTCAACAATGGCCGTGGGCGAACCACCCTTCTCCAAGAGTTCGGGCAGGATCTCCTTGGCGATCTTGCCGCTGATCGCACCCTTCTCAATCAGCTGCACCATCTCCGCCAGCTGCTCCGGCCGGAATGCCAGCTCAAAGAAGGCCATCCGTTGGGCATTCACATGGGCGGCGATGTCACCGGTGACCCAGTTGGCCACGGCCTTGGGATCGGCCCCGGCCGCCACCGCGGCCTCGAAGTAATCGGCCATCGGCCGTTCATCGGTGAGCACCCGGGCGTCGTAAACCGACAGGCCCAGATCCTGGGCATAGCGATGGCGCTTGGCAGCCGGCAGTTCCGGCAATTCAGCGCGCCAGTGCTCCCGACGCTCGGCGCCCACCTCAATCGGCCCCAGGTCGGGCTCGGGGAAATAGCGATAGTCGCTGCTGCCCTCCTTGCTACGCATGCTGCGGGTGAGCTGCTTGCCCTCGTCCCAGAGTCGCGTTTCCTGCCGGATGGTCTCCCCGGCTTCGATCGCCTTGATCTGGCGCTGGATCTCGTGCTCACAGGCCTTCTGGATGGCAGAGAAGGAGTTCATGTTCTTGATCTCCACCTTCACGCCGAAGGGAGCATCCGGGCCACGCCGCACCGAGATGTTGACGTCGCAGCGGAGGGAGCCCCTCCTGCATGTTTCCGTCACTGACCCCGAGATAACGCATGATCCTGCGGATCTCGGAGGCGTATTCAGCCGCTTCCCGCCCGGTGCGCAGATCAGGCTTGGAAACGATCTCAGCCAGGGCAACCCCGGCCCGGTTGTAATCCACCAGGGAATGGGTGCTGCCCGACAGCCGATCACTACCGGCATGAACCAGCTTGCCCGCATCTTCCTCCATATGAAGACGCTCAATCCCGATCACCTTGGTGTAGGTGTCCTTTCCCTTTTCAGCCACTTCAACCTCGATCCAGCCATCCTCCGCAATCGGCTGATCAAACTGTGAAATCTGGTAGTTCTTTGGCAGGTCGGGATAAAAGTATTGCTTGCGATCAAATTTGCTGTGCTCGGCCACCTTGAGATTCAGGGCCATGGCCGCCTTCACGGCATATTCGAGCACCTTTTCATTCAGCACCGGCAGGGTGCCCGGCAACCCACAGACCACCGGGTCGATGTGGGTGTTGGGGGCATCCCCGAAGGTGGTGGAGGCCGCCGTAAAAATCTTGCTGTCCGTGCCGAGCTGCACGTGGGTCTCCAGGCCAATCACAGCCTCCCAGGCCCCCTCGCCGCCAGCCATGCCAGAACTCCCGCAATGCATCCTGGTCTGATCCTATGGGGATGGGCGATCCAGGGGGGGCAGCGGCAGGATGGGGACGCCTTTCCCTGCCCCCCGTCTGCCCTCCAGCTGCCCTCCAGCTCCGATCGCCGATGCCTGAGCCGATCCTGATCCTGGGGGGTGGGCTGATCGGCCTCAGCCTGGCCCATGACCAGGCCCGCCGAGGACGGGCGGTGACCGTGCTCAGCCGTCGTCGCAGCGAGGCCGCGGGTTTTGTCGCCGCAGGGATGCTGGCCCCCCATGCAGAGGGGCTCGAAGGCGACCTGCTGGCTCTCGGTCAGCGCAGCCTGGCGGCGATTCCCGGGTGGGTCCGCCGCATCGAGGCCGACAGCGGCCTGACCTGCGGGCTCCGCCCCTGCGGCATCGTGGTGCCCTTCCGCAGTGACGAGGAGCGCGACCGCTATCCCACGGCCGCCTGGGGCACCCCCCTCGATCGGCAGGCCCTGAACGCGGAAATCCCAGGCCTGGCGGCCGCCTGGAGCTCCGGCCTGCTCTTCGCCCAGGATGGCCAGATCGACAACCGCCGTCGCCTGATGCGGGCCCTCGAGCGGGCCTGTGTCGCCCTGGGGGTGCACTTTCATGAGGGCAGCGAGGTCCGCGAACTCCATACCGTCGCCACCGCTCAGGGCGATGGGCCCGCATCAGGGGAGGAGCTGGAGGCGATCACCCTCCAGACCGCGGATGGCGAAACCCGGCGGGTGCCCTGCCGCCTGGCGATCCTGGCCTGCGGATCCTGGAGCCGCCAGCTGCTGCCCACCCTGCCGGTTGTGCCAGTGAAGGGCCAGATGCTGTCCCTGCAGGGCCCCAGGGATGCCCTGCAGAGGGTGTTGTTCGGGCCAGGCACCTATCTGGTACCGAGGGATGACGGCCTGCTGGTGGTGGGGGCAACCACCGAGCCTGAGGCCGGCTTCAGCGAGGGGCTGACCCCCACCGGCCAGCGCATCCTGCAGGCGGGACTGGCCTCCCTGCTGCCGGAAGCGGCTGGCTGGCCCCCGATGGAACGTTGGTGGGGTTTTCGCCCCTGCACCCCCGACCAGAAGCCGATCCTGGGGCGAAGCTCCATTCAGGGGCTCTGGCTGGCCACCGGCCACCACCGCAATGGGGTGCTGCTGGCGGCGATCACCGCCGAGCTCCTCGGCCAGGCCATCAGCGGGAGCAATCCCTCCGACACCGACGCGGCCCTTGCCCCCTTCCGCTGGGATCGCTTTCAGGCTTCACCGGCCGACGCCTCCAGCCGGTGAAGGGAAGATCCAATCCTTAGGTCCGCGGCCCCGCGACCAGGGGGAAACGCAGGGGCCGCGGAGATCGCCGATCAGGACTCGACGCGCCAGACCTGATCAGCCGGAGTCCAGCTGGAGAGCTCGGAATCCTGGAACCAGAGGCCGATCTCAAAGGTTGCCGTTTCCGGGGCATCGGAGCCGTGAATCACGTTGCGCCCGATGTTCACGGCCAGATCGCCGCGAATCGTGCCGGGTTCGGCCTCGAGGGGCTTGGTGGCGCCAATCAGCTTGCGGGCGCTGGCGATCACCCCGTCACCCTCCCAGACCATGGCCA
Organism: Prochloraceae cyanobacterium; assembly: GCA_040377855.1. Taxonomy (GTDB): domain Bacteria; phylum Cyanobacteriota; class Cyanobacteriia; order PCC-6307; family Cyanobiaceae; genus CAIXOZ01. The sequence goes on from JBEINY010000028.1 coordinate 13,294, forward strand.
CCACCGGACCACTGGTGATGAACTCGACCAGGCCGGCAAAGAAGGGGCGCTCACGATGAACGCCGTAATGCTGTTCCGCCAGGGCCCTCGAAGGGGTGAGCTGCTTGAGGCCCACCAGCTTGAAACCCTTGCGCTCGAAGCGACCGATGATTTCGCCCACCAGGCCGCGCTGGACCCCGTCGGGTTTGATGGCCAGGAAGGTGCGTTCAGTCGCCATGGGGCTGGGGAGGGGGGAGGTCAGGGCCATCGTCTGCGGCGGGCCTCCCCCTTGGCAAGCCCCGGATCAGCCGCCCCGCAGCTGGGGCAGCAGCACGATCAGATTTTCGTTGATGTAAACGCTGCGGACAGCGCCATAACGATCCAGGATGCAGATGGTGACGCCCTGGTGGTGAATGCGTTTGTTGCTGGCGGGGATGCCGAAGAAGGAGCCGACATGGTCCGCTTCAAAGGTCCAGCGGTAGGCAATCACCTCCTCGGAGCGCTTGGCCTGGGTGATGGTCGTCGTCACGTTGGCGAAGGCACTCCAGTAGGTGGCCAGGAACGACTGCACCTGGGTCGGCGACGTGGAGCTCTCCAGCAGGAGCGGATGGTTGAACAGGTTGATGGAATCCACCATCCCGGACAACGGACCGCTGCCAGCGCCGACGGGAAACTGCAGGCCACTCACCAGGGAGGCATCTGCATGCCGGTAGAGGTCACTGCAATCGAGAACCCCGAGATCATGAATGATCTTCAGGGTGTCTTCGTTGGCAAGGTTCTCTCGCAGCAGCACACCATCGGCGGCAATCCAGCTGACGCCCTGGATCACAAAGGGGCGGCCCGTAGCCGGCAAGGGCCCGGCTGGAGTGCTCAGGGGCTTGGTGCCCGTGTTGGTGCCAGTCCCCGTCCAGAGACCAAGAATCAGATCGTCAAAGCACCAGAGATGGTGCACATCCAGATGAACATCGGGGAAGGCACCATGCAGGCCCGTCACCTCCTCGGTGAAACCCTCCACTCCCCGGTAGACCTCGGGATGGGTGGGAATCGTGAAGGTGAAATCCTCGTTGAGGATCTGAGGGATCGCCGCAACCTCCGCCCGATTCATCACCCGCCCGTAATAAGTGCGGGCCAACTGCCGATTCTTCTTGGCGAGCGACATGTCAACAGAAAATCAACCCCCGTACTATGGGAAATCCCAGCCTGAGCCGAGGGGGGCTTAATGATTTTTTCTACTGCCGCATCGAAACGTCCTGCCTAAGGTCAAGAGGCTTGCACTTCCTAGTGGTTGAGCTTCCAGGAAGCCACCCGCTGGCCGGACAGCTTCACCAATCAGGTGCCGATCGGGCCATCGCAAGACTCTCACCCTCCCACCGCATCCCTGGTCCATGGCCACCACGAGCAGAACCTTTGATGTCGTTGTTGTTGGGGCCGGGGCTGCCGGATGTGTGCTAGCGCGACGCCTCGTTGATGGAGGCAAGAGGGTCTGCCTGGTGGAAGCAGGAGCCCTGCGCAGGCATCAGTCGAACGTTGATGAACTCGGTGGCTTCACCAATCTCTGGTTCAGTGCCTACGACTGGGCGTTGCAGACCACACCCCAACCTGGCCTGAATGGCCGATCCCTGACAATCAACCAGGGAAGGATCGTGGGCGGCAGCTCCGCCATCAACGCCATGATGTATGTGCGTTGTCACCCCGGCGACTACGCCCTGCTGGAGCAGCGAGGGGGCTCCCATTGGAACAAGGCTGCTGTTGATGCGGCGTTGGCCGGGGTTGAGAACTACCTCGATGGCCCGGCCCCCGGACGACACCAGACGGGGCTGATGAAAGTTCGTAATTGCCCGGACACCAGTTCCTACTCGCCAGAGTTTCAAGGAGCAGCCCTGGAGGTGGGCTACCAGGCCCATGACTGGGACTACAACGGGCTTGAGCAGGGCGGAGGAGCGGGCCCGCTGCAATTCAACATCGACGAGCATGGGCAGCGCCACAGTGCCTTCAAGGCCTACCTGGAGCCGATCCTCAACTCCGACAAGCTGACGGTCCTCGCTGATCAGACCGCGGAGACCTTGCTCTGGCATGGCAACCACACGGTCAGGGGCATCCGGGTAACTGGAGCCGACGGCGTGACAAGCGAACTCCTAGCAACAGACAGTGTGGTGCTGAGCTGTGGAGCGCTGCAGACCCCCGGCCTGTTGTTGCGGTCGGGGATCGGTCCGGCCGCCGACCTCCATGCCGCCGGGCTGCCGGTGCACGCAGACCTGCCGGCCGTTGGCAGCAATCTGATGGATCATCTTCAACTGCCGGTAATCCTGAGACTGCAGAAACCGATTCCCGAGCCCACCCTGCTGACCGGGAACGTGATGTTCGTCAATCTGAACAACAACAGCCCCTACGGAGCCCCGGATCTGCAGCTCAATTTCACACCCGCTGCACCGAAACCCCTGCAACGTTTCCTGCCGCCCCTGGGGGGGCCGGTGATGATCTTCCTGCCGATCCTCGTGCAGCCCAAGAGCCGGGGCACGATCCGGGTGAAGGCCGACCGTTCGATTGAGATTGATCCTTGCTACCTGGCCGAGCAAGCCGATGTCGACGTGCTGAAGAAGGCCGTGGACCTTGTTCGCAAAATGGCAGGGACCAAGGCCATGGGAGGCCTGGCCGGCGATGAACTGGCCCCTGGGGCGCTGGATACCGAGCAATACATCCGCGACAACGCCAGCACCCTCTGGCATCCCGTTGGAACCTGCGCCATGGGGGCATCAGCGGCCGACTCAGTGGTGGATGGCAATCTGAACGTCCATGGCATCAAAGGCCTGAAAGTCTGTGATGCTTCCATAACACCCAACGCCACCTCTGGCAACAACCACGTGCCCACAATGGTGTCTGCCGAAATTGGGGCTAAGCTGATCCTGCAGGGTCACTGACCCTTAAAGCCCAGGCAACCACACACCCCAACCGCTGGCACCTGATTTGCTGCTCGCATCCAGATCGATCCATCGATGACAAGTCGATGATCCCCTTCTTGAATGCCGAACATCAGACCTGACTAGGATCTACAGCCCTGGCCATCAGGCCCAGGACCCTGACCGAGCCTCAGCCAGGTTCCATCCAGACCAGCGGTGCCAACATTTCAACTCACATTCGAATTCCTCCCATGGCGAGCGCAAATGTTGAAACTGCTATGCAGTTTTACACCGTCTACAACGAAAAAAAACTTGATCTGATTGACACGATCTTCACCGACGGCTACGTCGGGCATGTCAATGCCCACGACATCGTCGGCGCTGCCAATGCCAAGGGATTCATCGGCGGCTTCGTCAAGGGCATTCCCGATGCGTTCTATGACGTCAAGGATGTGTTTGAAAACGGCGATCGCGTGATCTGCCGCTGGACCTGCACCGGCACCCAAAGCGATGATTTCTACGGGATGCCCGCCACCAACAACAAGGTGGACGTCAATGGCATCACCATCTTCCGTATTGAAGGCGACAAAATCGCCGAACTTTGGAACGTCTGGGATCAATACACCCTGGTGGAACAGCTGAAGGGCTGATCAAGGCCACCCGCCAGCTTCAACCCTGACGGTCTTCGACCCCTTGAGCCATCAAGCCCACCGCAACGGTGGGCTTTTTCATGTCTTCCTGGCCAATACAAGGAATTCGGCCGATCACTTTGCCGTAAAAAAAACCCAGCGCATCAGCACCGGGTTCACGAAACGTCCGGGTGGTGACAAAAAAATCCCCGATTGCCCACTAATGGGCAACCGGGGATTGAAACGATCAGCCGACCAGCTTGGCCGCCAGCTTCGCCACACGGGCACCAAGCAGAGTGCCGGTCTTGAGATCGCCAGGGGTGGGCTTGTACTCAGGACCAAAATTCACCTGGCTCATCACGCCGGTGTTGCTGCTGAGCCGGTTGGTGGCCTCGTCCATGGATTCACCGGAGAACAGTCCATTGGGGGCATCGCTGCCAACCCAGACCATGCCGTGCTGGAAGGCAAAGGTGGCCAGATAGCTGAGCATCGATTGCTTGTCACCACTGAAACCGAGGCTGGTGGTGAAACCGGCTGCAAGTTTTCCATTCCAGGCGCCTCCCATCCAGCGGCCGCTGGTGGCGTCGAGGAAGCATTTCAGCTGACCGCTCACCATCCCCATGTAGGTGGGTGAGCCAAAAATGATCGCATCAGCGCCATCGAGCTTGGCCAGAAACTCCTCGTTCTTGAAGCGTCCGGCTTCGATGTCGGCTCCATGAATCTCCAGGAGCTCAGCATCCGCAAACTCAGCGGCACCGGCATGCACAGCTTCCGCCAGGGCCCGGGTGTTTCCGGAAGCGGAATGAAACACAACTTTGACCGTGGCCACGAGAAGCATGTTCAGACTCACCGCACCCTAGCCTGAGCCAGCAAGGCTGCCAACAAGCGGCGCGACACTTTCGAGAGACAAACGACACCCTGGCGGAATGCGGCAACCACCCACCGGGGCCCTCACCTCACAAGGCACCAGCAGGACTTAGGCGTCCTGCCCCTCCGCCCAGGCAATCACGAGGCGATAACGCTCCCGGGCCCGATCCTGCACCTCTGGCGCCAACTGATCAAGCCAGAAACGCAGGGGACCCTCCAGCCACTCCCCATTGATCTGCATCTCGAAGGGAAAGCCAGCCTGCCGTTGGGCACGAACATCACAAACGAGAGATCCCGTCACAGCATCAGCCGGATCCAGGTTGATCAGCCCGTATTGATAGGTGATCTGATCAGCCGAGACCTGCACATTGGCGATGTATTCATAACCTCGCATCGCTGGCTGCTCACACCATTCCAGATCGCCGAGATAGGTGAGATCATCGCGACCCCAAAAAGCGATCTCACCAGCAGCTTCAGGAGCGAGGGACTGCCGCCGGGCAAGAGCGCCTTCGGGTTCAACGGTCCATGACCAAGCCAGGGGAGCCATCGGTTCATCCTCGTGACCTAGATCTTGGCAGAAAACGAAAGGAAGCGACAAATCAGTGGTGATGGCAGCTTCACCAAGGCCAGCAGCGGGGACCCTGGGTGACGACACCGCCCCAAACGGGGAAGGAGCCGGCGAAAACCGCCAGAAGGCATGCCCCATCGCTCCATCGAGCAGCGGAGCCTTTTGGGTCGCCCGGCGGGTCGATTGGCCCGGTTTCCTCTCCCGGCTCCCTCAGCCGGCCGCTGGTCCCACGATGCCTAGATTCGGCCCTGCCAGGGACCGTGCTTCCGTGCCATCGCTGACCACTGCCCCAGGCCCCTGGACCGCCGAAGACGGGGCCCGCCTTTATGGCCTGGATCGCTGGGGTGATCCCTACTTCTCCGTGGGCAGCCAGGGCCATGTGCTCGTGCATCCCCAGGGGACGCCGGATCGCAGCCTGGATCTGGTGGCTCTCGTGCAGGAACTGCAGGGGCGGGATCTCTCCTTGCCCCTGTTGATCCGCTTCGACGATGTGCTTGAACACCGGCTGGAACGGCTGCATCAGGCGTTCCAGCAAGCGATCACCACCTACGGCTACGGCGGCCGCTACCAGGGGGTGTTTCCGGTGAAATGCAACCAGCAGCGCCATGTGGTGGAGCAGCTGGTGGAATCGGGGCGCCGCTGGCACTTCGGCCTGGAGGCCGGCAGCAAGGCGGAACTGCTGATCGCCCTGTCCCTGGTGTCGGATCCGGAGGCCCTGCTGATCTGCAACGGCTACAAGGATCAGCGCTACATCGAAACCGCAATCCTGGCCCGACGCCTTGGCCGCCAACCGGTGGTGGTGATCGAGCAGCCGGATGAACTGCCGCGGATCATCGCCGCCAGCCAGGCGCTGGGGGCTTCTCCGTATCTCGGCATCCGCGCCAAGCTCTCAACCCGAAGCACCGGCCGCTGGGGCAGTTCCGTGGGCGAAGGAGCCAAATTCGGCCTGGCGGCCCCGGAGGTGCTGGAAACGATCGAAGGCCTGCGGCAAGCCGGCCTGCTGGGCGATCTGCGGCTGCTGCACTTCCACATCGGCAGCCAGATCAACGACATCGCCGTGCTCAAGGACGCCCTGCAGGAGGCGACGCGCCTGTATGTGGAACTGACCCGGCTCGGCGCGCCCATGGGCCATCTGGATGTGGGTGGTGGCCTGGCGATCGACTACGACGGCAGCCGCACCGCCACGGCCGCCTCCAAGAACTACAGCCTCCAGAACTACGCCAACGATGTGGTGGCGACCGTGCGGGAGGGTTGCGAGGCCCATGGGGTGGCGGTACCGACCCTGGTGAGCGAAAGCGGCCGGGCAATCGCCAGCCATTTCAGCGTGCTCGTGTTCAACGTGCTGGGCACCGGCCGCGTCAGCGAGCACGTGCGGCCGGCCAGCCCCGATGAACCGCTGATCGTGCGCAACCTGCGGGACACGCTGGCGGGGGTGCAGGCGCTGCTTCCGGAGTCGCCCGGCCTGGTGGATCGGCTGCAGGAGGCCTGGAACGATGCCCTGAAGTTCAAGGACGATGCCCTGGCGGCCTTCCGGCTGGGCTATCTGAACTTGCCGGATCGGGCCCTGGCGGAGGATCTCACCTGGGCCTGCTGTCGGGCGATCGTGGAGCGTCTGCCGGCCAGCGGGCTCCCAGACGAACTGTTGGCCCTGAAGGCCACCCTGGCCACCACCTACTACGCCAATCTCTCGGTGTTCCGCTCTGCTCCGGACACCTGGGCCATCGAGCAGCTGTTTCCGGTGTTGCCGATCCATCGCCTCGATGAGCCGCCCACCGAGCTGGGCAGTTTCGCCGACCTCACCTGCGACTCCGACGGCAAACTGGCGCGCTTCATCGACCGGGGGCAGGTGAAGCCGTTGCTGGAACTGCATCGGCTCCGCCCCGAGGAGCCCTATTGGATCGGGATGTTTCTCGGCGGCGCCTACCAGGAGGTGATGGGCAACCTCCATAACCTCTTCGGCAGCACCAATGCCGTGCACATCCGGCTCAAGGCCGAGGGGGGCTACCAGATCGACCACGTCGTACGCGGTGACACCAACGCCGAGGTGCTGCAGGCGATGGAGCACAGCCCGGAGGTGTTGCTGGAACGGCTGCGGGTGGCCAGCGAACTGGCGATCAACCAGGGCAGCCTCGGCATCAGCGACGCCCGCCGCCTGATGAGCCACCTGGAAACCAGCCTGCGCCAGACGACCTACCTGCAGGGCTGAGATCGCACCTGGCTTGCTTGCCGATCCGAAGGGCCTGCATAGCCTGAGCTAGCCCCTCGGGGCTGACGCTCGCCCGAACATCGATGGCTGTTGACTCCGCCTGGCCGCGTCTGATGAACAGCAGGCCAGCCCCGATCCCCGACCTGCTGCATCGTCAGGGCGGCATGGTGCCAACCGTGGTGCGGGCCTATGGCTTCGACCGGCAGCAGGTGCGGGAGCTTCAGCTCGACCTGGATCAGCCCCAGCGCCAGTTGCAGAACCACACGGGCGGCCTCTGGGTTCGGATCAGCGGCCTGGGCAATCCGGCAACGATCGAGGCGGTGCTGGAGGGCCTGGGGGTGCCCCCAGAGCTGATCGATCGCCTCAGCAGCGTGCCCCATGTGCCCCTGGTGGAATCGATGCATGGGGTGCTGGTGGTGATCCTGCACCAGCTCTCCAGCACCGGAGAAGGCCTCACGATGGTGAGCCAGCAGGTGAGCTTTCTGCTGATGGATCAGTTGCTGATCACGATTGAGGAGACGGCGGAGATGAGCCCCTGGCTCTCAAGCCTCAGTTTCCTGAAGGACAACAGCACCATTGATGCTGGTTTTGACCTTGGGAACCTGCTACACGAGATGGTTGATGAAGTGCTGGATGGGATGTTTCCGATGCTCGAGATCATTTCCCACCGCATTGATGGTCTTGAGGAACTGGCCCTCCAGGAACCCAAACCCCAACTGCTCAACAAGGTGATCCAGTGCCGTACCAACCTGCGCCAGATCCGCAGAATCAGCTGGCCCCTCAACCACCAGATCCGCAGTGTGCTGCGGCGCAACCATGCCGGCCTCTGTGCCGAGGCCCTTGGGGGCTTCCGGGACATGGAAGAAACGGTGCACCTGATCTTCGAGCAGTGTGAACTGCTGCGTCATCAGTGTGATGCGATCACCGACACCTATGCCGCCAGCGTTGGCAATCGCATGAACCAGATCATGAAAACGCTGACGATCATCTCCAGCATCTTTGCGCCCCTCACCTTCATTGCCGGCGTCTATGGCATGAACTTCGCGAACATGCCCGAGCTGCACTGGGGCTACGGCTACTACGCCGCATTGGCGATCATGGGGCTCGTGGCGATCGGCCAGACGGTGCTGCTCTGGAAAAGGGGCTGGTTTCAGGACTGGACCGGCTCCAAACGCTGAAGCATCACCAGGGTGCACCCACCAGTTCGATGCCACCCCAGAAGTAGGGATTCTGAAGGCCGTCCCGTACCCGCCTCTGCTGGACGCTGTTGAGGTTCTGGAGCAACACGGCACCGTCGGGACCGAGAACCCGATCCCCATCCAGGCGCACCAGCCCGCGGATGAAGGCCTGGCGGGTGAGCTGCAGGGCCTCAGCCTTGGGCACCCCCTGGCCGAGGTAGCGGTACATCTGCTGGAAGTAGGCAGAAGTGGCCACATCGTCGACATACCAGAGGGTGCCGGCGGCGCTGCGGGCTCCGGCCTGCACGGCCAGGCCTGCGAAACCGAGTTCACTGGAGGGATCCCCCAGGGCGGTGCGACAGGCGCTGAAGGAGATCAGATCCAGGGGAGCGCCCTTCCGTTGCTGGCGCAGCCGGGTGAAGGCACTGAGGGGGATCGGACCAACTCCGGAATAGAGATAGGAGGCGGCGGGACCACCCGGCAGAAACTCGGCATGGGTGGCCACATGGACGCGGCTGTAGCGGGGATCCCCGGCCTTTTCGAGGAGCACTGCCGGGGTGAAGTCGCTGTTCAGGAAAAGATCCTTGGGGGCCGTGCCCCCGACCTGCGCCAGCTCCTGGGGCACCAGGGGGAGGGGCGCGAGGCCATCGAAGCGGGAGGCCCCGGCAGCCAGCAGCGTCTGACCACCCCCCGCAGCAGCACCGGCATTGAGATTGGTCAGGGCCAGCGACGGGGTGATCGCAAAGCCATACCGGTCACCAAAGTAACGATTGCCGTCGTGCAGAGCGGCAAAGGGCACGGCCTGGAGACCGCGATCAGCGGCAATCAGGAGGGTGGTGACGCCCTTGGCCTCCAGCAGGGGGGCGATCGGGCCGATCAACGTGGCGTAGAGCTGGCGGGCAGGTGCCTGGGAATTGGCGACGTCCAGGGAATCCTGCCGCGAAAGGCTGGTGTAAAGCTGCCGGAGCTGGTCTGAGAAGGCCTTCTTGGAAATCTCAATGCGGCGCCCCTCCACCGGCCCAGCCAGGGGCACCAAGGTGATGTCCAGGAAGGCATCGGTGCGCTTCGACGACCCGGCCGCAGCCGTTGGACGCTCCTCGGAGAAGCGGATGTGAACGATCGCCGGCTGATAGTTGGCGCGTTGGAAGGTGGGGGGCAACGGGCCTGCGGCCAGCAGACTGGTGCTGGCGATCCAGCTGCCCTCATCCGCCCGAACGTCTGGCCGCTGGGCCTGGGCTCCGCCGCCGGAGCGAATCTGCTGCACCTGGCGCTGCATGTCCGCCTGGAGCTGCTGCGGCGTGGGGGTGGGCGGGATGGCGCCGCCGCCAAGCTCTGGGACCAGGCTCTGCAACGCCTCCTTGGTGGCCTGGCCATCGGAGCGACTGAGGCCCTCACTGGCCTGATCGGAAGCCATCGCGGTGACCGGTGCCGAGGAGGCGCCCCCCTCGCCGGCAGAGGAGTCTCCACCGCTGCCAGAAGCGGTGTCTGTCCCTGCGTCCTCCGTGCCATCTCCTCCCGCATCGGCGTCAGCCACTTCGAAGGAATCATTCACCGCCACATCAACGTCGAGATCAGGGCCGCTGATGCTCCCTTCCCCGGTGTCGGTGTCGAAGGAGCCCCCCTCCACCTCGCTGGCGGTGTCCAGATCCGAGTCCTCCGAGCCGACGCCGTCATCCATCTCCGGCAAGGCGTCGTCCTGGGCTGCGGTGAATTGCTCCAGCAGATCGTCGAGACAGAGGTTGGAGGAACCGCCGTTGGAGCAGGTGGCGTTCTCCGGCACAGGCCCGTTCACCTGCAGATAACCACCCTGGACATTGGTGGGGCCGGTGTAACTGTTGAAATCACTATTGAAGGTCAGATCGCCGCCACCGATCTTGGTCACTCCGCCCTGGCCGAGCACAATCGCGCCATCCACCGTCGCCCCCGCCCCATCGGCGATGTCAAACAGAAGATTGAAGGCGTTGAAAGCGGCGCCATAAGGTGAGATGTTATAATAATAAGGATTGTTTGCGCCCACTGGATAAATCGCTTCAATCCCGACCTGGGGATTGCCATCGACCTGAAGGTCTCCACTGTTCACCGCAATCCTGCCGGGACCATAGAGATCAATGCCCCCGGACGATGTGTTGAAACCAGAAGCGCTCACCAGGCTGGCGAAAGCGATGGAACCGGGGGCTTCCAATCCAAAAAGCTTGACCAGGGC
>JBEINY010000098.1:0-7154 GCA_040377855.1 Prochloraceae cyanobacterium
GACACGGCGATCACCGCCAGCAGCAGGGTGCTGGCGGTGCAGGGCCAGGTGGTGCCCGCCACCACCGCCGATGTGAAGCTCTGGGCCGAACTGGAGAACGGTGAGCGGATCGAAGGGGAATCGGCGATCGGGCAGGCCCCCAGCCCGATCGTGCGGCTTGGCTGCACGCCCTTGCGCCCCCCGGCCCTGCCGCGGGCCCTGGAAGCGATCGCCGAAGCCGAGCTGATCGTGCTCGGCCCCGGCAGCCTCTACACCTCCCTGCTGCCCAACCTGCTGGTGCCGGAGCTGGTGGCGGCCCTGGCCCGCAGCCAGGCACCCAGGCTCTACATCTGCAACCTGATGACCCAGCCAGGGGAAACCGACGGCCTGGATGTGGAAGGGCATCTGCGGGCAATCGAAGCCCAGCTGGCCAGCCTCGGGGTGGACCAGCGACTGTTCGATGCGGTGCTGGCCCAGCAGGAGCTGCTCGACCCCAACCTGGTGGCCCATTACCGCCAGCGCGGTGCGGAGCCGGTGCACTGCGACCTCAAGCGGTTGCGGAGTCTCGGTTACAAGGTGATGGTGGCGCCCCTGCAGGGGAGTCGCCCCAGTGCCACGGTCCGCCACGATCCCCGCAGCGTCGCCCTGGCGGTGATGCGCTTCTACCGGCAGATCCGCAGGGACAGCCCTCGCCAGACCCTGAAAACCACCTCGAGTGGTCGTCGCAGCCGGCTGGTGCAGGGACGCTGACCGGCTGCGGAACGACCGGGCTCAGTAGGCGTCCTGCATCTCGTAGAAATCGGGCTGGACGTAGTCCTTGCGCAGGGGGAAACCTTTCCAGTCCTCCGGCATCAGCAGACGCTTCGGATGGGGATGGCCGGCGTAGTTGATGCCGTACATGTCAAAGGTTTCCCGCTCCTGCCAATCGGCGCCCCGGAAGAGGCCGTAGAGGGTGGGAACGGTCAGGTCGCCGTCGCGGGGCAGGAACACCTTCAGCCGCAATTCCTCCAGCTTCTGGTCGGCCGTCAGGGCTCCTGAGGCTGCAAAGCGATCCGCCAGGGCTCCCATCTTGACCAGGTGATAGAAGCTCACCAGCCGACCGCCGGGGCCTTCGTCGTAGCCGCCCTGGCACTGCAGATAATCAAATCCGAGGGCCTTGAGGGCCGTGGCCACCAGGGGCAGGGCCTCCGGATCGACACCAAGGATCTCAACCCCGAGATGGTCCGGGCCGAGGCTCACGGTGTCAAACCCCTGGGCGCTGAGCCAGGTGGCCAAGGGACCCGGAGCGGGAGCTGCCGGGGCGAGGGCCTCGCTGCCGGGGGCGACAGCGTCGCCGGAACCGGCTGGGACGGTGGGATCAGGCATCGGTGGAAAGGGCTGCGGGGATCGCCTCGGGGTTGGTGGCGCCTGGGGTGGCGGACTCAAACGGCAGACCGGCGGCGGCGGCCAGGGCCCGGCGCTGGGATTCCGCCTTGAGGTAGGCCCCGGTGACGATGGGCTCCACCGGCCGCATCTGGTGGGGAATGGTGCAGTAGCGGTGCACCTGTTGCACCTGACCCCGCTCCGCCAGGGCTTCGTTGCCCACCTTCTTGCGCAGCTTGATCACCGCATCGAAGATCGCCTCGGGCCGGGGAGGACATCCGGGCAGGTAGAGATCCACCGGTATCAGCTTGTCGACTCCTCGCACGGCGGTGGTGGAGTCGGCGGAGAACATGCCGCCGGTGATCGTGCAGGCTCCCATGGCGATGACGTATTTCGGCTCGGGCATCTGCTCATAAAGACGCACCAGGGCCGGCGCCATCTTCATGGTCACGGTGCCGGCCACGATCAGCAGATCGGCCTGACGGGGGCTGGAGCGGGGCACCAGGCCGAATCGGTCGAAGTCGAAGCGGGAACCGATCAGGGCCGCGAACTCAATGAAGCAGCAGGCGGTGCCGTAGAGGAGCGGCCAGAGACTGCTCAGGCGTGCCCAGTTGTGGAGGTCATCGAGGCTGGTGAGAATGATGTTCTCCGACAGCTCGGTGGTGACCGGTGGGGCACCGACGGGGCCGCAGCTGGCGGCCCGGAGATCCCGGAGTGCCGCCACCGAAGGGGAGTCGACCGGCGCCGTGAAACCGGCTGGGTCCGGGGAGGTTGGGGCGGGGGGCGTGAGGGTCATGGGATCAGATCAGGCGAGGTGCCAAACCGATGGGGCCAGCCAGGGGGGACTGCATCAGCTCCACTCCAGGGCCCCCTTGCGCCAGGCATAGGCGAGGGCCACGACCAGGATGGCGATGAACACCAAGGCTTCGACGAAGGCGAGCAGGCCGAGGCGATGGAACGCCACCGCCCACGGATAGAGGAACACCGTCTCCACGTCGAAGATGACGAAGACGAGGGCGAACATGTAGTAGCGGATGTTGAACTGAATCCAGGCACCGCCGATCGGCTCCATGCCGGATTCATAGGTGAGTTCCCGCTCACCGCCGCGGCTTTTCGGGGCCACCAGCTTGTTGGTCACAAGCGCCAGCACGGGCACGGCGGCCGCGATCAGCAGGAAGCCGAGGAAGGCGTCGTAACCGGGGAGCACAAACATTGGGCTGACCCTTGCTGGAGCCAGTCTGGCATCCGCCGCCGGAGGTTGGGCGTGCCTGCCTAGAGTCGCGCCCTATTCATCAGGGGCGGGTGAGCGACACAACCACAGGCCACGGGCCAGCCGGGGCCGAACCCGCACATCCAGCTGAGGCACCGCTCGATGCCGCCCCCGCCAGCGCTACTGACAGCGCCGCTGACAGTTTCACTGAAAGCGCCACAGACAACGCCACTGATAGCGCCCCAGAAAGCAGCATCCCAACCCCAACCCTCGAGCCCGGATCTCCCCCGGAGTCCCCAGCTCCCGAGCCCGGTGTCGAGGGAGCCAGCGGCAGCGATCCCGACAGCCACCGCTTCGAGTGCCGAAGCTGCGGCTACGTCTATGACCCCGCCGAAGGAATCAGGAAGCTGGCGATCGAGGCCGGCACCCCCTTCAGCGCCCTGGATCCGATCAGCTTCCGCTGCCCTGTCTGCCGGAGCAAGACCCTCGCCTTCCGGGACATCGGCCCCCGGGACAAGCCGAGCGGCTTTGAGGAAAACCTCAACTTCGGCCTCGGGGTGAACCGGCTCACCCCCGGCCAGAAGAATGTGTTGATCTTCGGCAGTTTCGCCCTGGCGATCGCCTTCTTCCTGTCCCTCTACTCCCTGCGCTGACGCGCATCCCGGGCGCCCCGACTGGCTTCGCCAACGGCGGCATCACCCCTGCCCTCCCTTAGCAATCCCTCGACGGCGAACCCCCGTGACGTCCCTGCGATCCACCCTGACGCGACTGCTCTCCCCCCTGCTCAGCCTCCTGCTGGTGGCCAGCCTGGGGCTCGGACTCGGTGGCTGCGTCACCACCGGCCTGCCCACGGCCAGTGCCAGCCCCTGGCAGCCGGTGGCCCTGAACACCCGCTCCAATCCCCTGGATGTGGCCTTCACCGATGGGAACCACGGCTTCCTGGTGGGCAGCAACCGCCTGATTCTTGAGACCAACGACGGGGGAGCCAGCTGGGAAGAGCGGGCCCTCGACCTACCCCAGGAGGAGAACTTCCGCCTGATCAGCATCGATTTCCAGGGGGATGAGGGCTGGATCGCCGGTCAGCCGGGGCTGCTGCTCCACAGCACCGATGGCGGCCAGAACTGGAGCCGCCTTTTCCTCGACACCAAGCTGCCTGGGGAGCCCTATCTGATTAACGCCCTGGGTGACAGCCATGCCGAACTGGCCACCAATGTCGGGGCGGTCTACGAGACCCGTGATGGTGGCAGCAGCTGGCAGGCCGATGTCAGCGATGCCGCCGGTGCCGTGCGGGATCTGCGCCGCAACGACGACGGCCGCTACGTGAGCGTCAGCAGCCTGGGCAACTTCTACGCCACCTGGGATCCGGGCCAGAGCGTCTGGCAACCCCATCAGAGGGTGAGCAGCCAGCGGCTGCAAAGCATGGGCTACCAGCCCGATGGCAACCTCTGGATGGTGACCCGAGGCGCCCAGATGCGCCTCAGCACCACCGACACCCCGGACCCGGAAGCCACGGAATCGGAAACCTGGAGCAAGCCGATCATCCCGATCACCAACGGCTTCGGTTACCTCGACATGGCCTGGGATCCCCAGGGTCGGATCTGGGCCGGAGGCGGCAGCGGCACGCTCCTGCTCAGTGACGACGGCGGTCGCACCTGGCAGAAGGATCCCGTGGGGGCCCAGCAAGGCACCAACTTCACCCGGATCACCTTCCCGGATCAGGGCAAGGGATTCGTGCTGGGGGAACGGGGCCACCTGCTGCGCTGGGTGGGCTGAGGCGCCGGGCCCCGCTCCAACCAACTGCGTCCCTCTGTAACCAAGCCGCCGTCCGAGGCCCGGCTTCAGCCTTCATCCCCCTAGGATCAACCAGCTGAACGCTTGCTGCAATGGCTGCCGGCTCCACAGGGGAACGTCCGTTCTTCGAAATCATCACGAGCATCCGTTACTGGGTGATCCACGCCGTCACACTGCCGGCGATCTTCCTGGCTGGGTTCCTCTTTGTGTCCACGGGCCTGGCCTATGACGCCTTCGGGACCCCGCGCCCGGATGCGTACTTCCAGGCCCAGGAGACCAAGGCTCCCGTTGTGAGCCAGCGCTACGAAGGCAAGAGCTCGCTTGACCAGCGACTGAAATAAGCCATGACCCAAGCTCCCGCCCCCACCACGCCACGCAACTACCCGATCTTCACGGTGCGCTGGCTATCGCTTCACGCCCTCGGGATTCCCACGGTGTTTTTCCTGGGTGCCCTGGCGGCCATGCAGTTCGTACGCCGCTGAGCTCGCCATGCAACGCAATCCCAACCCGAACAATCTGCCGGTTGAACTGAACCGCACCAGCCTCTACCTGGGGTTGCTGCTGGTGTTCGTCACCGGCGTTCTGTTCTCGAGCTATTTCTTCAACTAAGCGGGAGTTCGCACGATGAGCGGCAAAAAATCCAACCTGCCCGACGGTCGCATTCCCGACCGCCTTCCCGATGGCCGCCCCGCCGTGGCCTGGCGATCCCGCTGGACCGAAGGGGTGCTGCCCCTCTGGCTGGTGGCAACCGCCGGTGGCATGGCGGTGCTCTTTGTGGTCGGCCTGTTCTTCTACGGCGCCTATGTGGGCGTCGGTTCCGCCTGAATCCTGGCGATCAGCAAGACCCTGACGATTCTTTCAAAAGGGTCGGATCAAGCTTTTCAGCAGCGGGCCGGCCAACGGTCCGCTTTTTTTATGGGCCCTGGGCTGCAGATGGGCGCCTGATGGACAGATACGATCCGCCCATGGCAACGCCCCCCATCAGGATTCAGGGTCTGCTGCGGACGCTGAGATCGGAGTGCCCAGCCGACTGCCGGCCCGGGGGGTGGATCTGCGTGCAGCTGGCATTGCTGCTCCTGCCCAGCAGTGCCCTGCTGGCGGGTCTGGCCCTGCTGGCGGCGATCACGGTGCTCAGGCCCATCGGCCAGCCGGCACCCCTGAGTCGCCCGGAAAGCCGCTGGCTGCTGCTGCTATCGGGCTGGATGCTGATCGGCAGCTTCTGGGCCGTGCGCGGCTGGGTGGCCTGGGTAGGCCTGTTCAACTGGCTGCCCTTTTTCTGGTTCTATCTCGCGATCCAGACCTACCTTCAAACATCCGCCAGCCGGGTCCGGCTGGGGCAATGGCTCATCGCCGGCACGGTGCCGGTGGTTGCAGTCACCGGAATTCAGAAGGCCATCGGCTGGTCGGCGCTGCTCGACAGCTTCTGGGGCCTGATCCGCTGGCCGATGGGGGATCCCGCCACGGCCGCGGGCATGTTCGACAACCCCAATGTCACGGCCGCCTGGGTGGCGATGACGATGCCATTTCTGGTAGCGGCGTGCCTGCGGCATCGCCAGGAGCTGCAGCGGCGATCTGGGGCAATCGCGATCACGCTGGCCGCCAGCGGCGCGCTGCTGATCAACTCCTCCCGCAATGCCCTGGCCACCCTGCCGGTGATCTGGGCCCTGAGCTGTGGCCGCCGGGGTCGCCAGGCTGTTCTGCTGGTGTGCGTCGTGTACGGAGGCCTGGTGGTCCTGAAGTTCCACCAGGGCGAGAGCTCAGCCCTGGCACCACTGCTGGGGGTGGCCGTGCCAGATGGCCTGATCCACAAACTCAATACGATGGTGAACGGGATGCCGGAGAATCTGAGATATGCAAGCAGGCAAGCCATTCAATTGGCGGCCCTAGGTTATATTTTAAAGTCGCCCTGGTTTGGGTTTGGGGAAAATGGATTTGGCCAGGTCTATACGGCTGATCTCGCCAAGATCTACGGACCTACCAGTGGAGCCATCATCACGCACAGCCACAACCTGCTGCTGGAGTTCACCCTCAGCCACGGCATTCCGGCCCTCATTCTGCTGGTGGCCGTGATCGGGCGATCCCTCATCCAGGCCGCCCCGCTTCTGGGGGGCCGGGTGCAGGGGTTGGATCGGGCCTGGCTGCTCGGCACGCTGGTGATGCTCTGGCTGCACTTGTGGGATCTGCCCAGCTTCGACAGCCGCGTGAACATCCTCGATTGGTTGCTGGTGGCCGCCGTGGCCGTGATCGGCCGCAGCCAAGCCCCGGCGGGGATCTTCCTACCCAAGGATCAAGCCCTCGATCAGAGCCCCTGAGACGGCCGAACGAGGGTCGCGATCGCGGCCAGATCCGCACAGGGCAGCGACTGCTCCTCTCCCTCGCCCTGCAAGGGCCGCAGCCGCACCAGGCCCTGGCTGGCTTCGTCGTCGCCGATCACGGCCACCCAGGCGGCGCCACTGCGGTCGGCCCGCTTGAACTGCTTGGCGAAGGCGGATCCGCTCAGGTCGAGTTCCACCGCCAGACCCGAGCGGCGGAGGGAGGTACTCAACACCAGGGCAAGCTGCTCGGCCTGGTCGCCGCGGCTGACCACATACAGATCCGGCAGAGCACTGGACACGCCCGTGTCCTGGCCCTGGGACAGCAGCAGCACCAACCGCTCCATCCCCAGGGCCCAGCCGATCGAGGCCGTGGGCGGACCGCCGAGTTGTTCAACGAGGCCGTCGTAGCGGCCACCACCGCAGACGGTGGCCTGGGCCCCGAGCTGATCGCTGGTGATCTCGAAGGCCGTGTGGCTGTAGTAATCGAGGCCGCGCAC
>JBEINY010000034.1:0-19051 GCA_040377855.1 Prochloraceae cyanobacterium
GTCAGAAGGGCACTTCCTCGTCGCTCGGGGCTCCGCCACCGAAGCTGCCCCCGCCGCCGCCGAAGCCGCCGGCCTCCGCATCGCGTTTGGAGCCCAGCAGTTCCAGTCGATCGACCCGCACGACGGGCTTGCTGCGCTCCTCACCCGTGGCCCGGTCGGTCCAGCGATCGAGCTTCAGGGATCCGATGATCCCCACCAGGGACCCCTTGCGGACGTAATCGGCTGCGACCTGGGCTTGTTTTCCCCAGATCTCGAGGTTGAACCAGTCGGGTTCGTCGTCGCGACTGCGACGGTTGACGGCAAGGGTCAGGTTGGCGACGACGCTGCCGGATTCGAAGTAGCGCACTTCGGGATCCCGGCCGGCCCGGCCGACGAGGGTCACGGAATTCACGCCCATGGTTTGGAGAGGATGCGATTGGATCAATGATGCGGCACCTCGAGGCGGCGCCACCTTCTGGGAGTTCCACCCTCCGGCCCGGATGTACCAGCCGTCGCCGCTCCCTCCTTCAAGTCCGTTCCCCTTCAGGGACGGACCTATGATGAACCGCTCCAGTGGCCCGCTCCTGTGTTTTTCCGACGGTTCCAGCTCTCGCGCGACATCGGTATCGATCTGGGAACGGCCAACACCCTGATGTACGTCTCCGGCCGCGGCATTGTGCTGCAGGAGCCCTCTGTGGTGGCCCTCGATCTGGAGCGGGGTGTGCCTCTCGCCGTGGGCGATGAGGCGAAGCTGATGCTCGGTCGCACCCCCGGCAACATCCGCGCCGTTCGTCCCCTGCGGGATGGGGTGATCGCGGATTTCGATGCCGCCGAGCAGATGATCAAGACCTTCATCCAGAAGGGCAATGACGGCCGCGGCATCGTCGCTCCCCGGCTGGTGATCGGCATTCCGAGCGGTGTCACCGGTGTCGAACGCCGCGCCGTGCGTGAAGCCGGTCTGGCCGGTGCTCGGGAAGTGCATCTGATCGAGGAGCCGGTCGCCGCTGCGATCGGGGCCGGCCTGCCGGTCACCGAACCGGTGGGCACCATGATTGTTGACATCGGCGGCGGCACCACCGAGGTGGCGGTGCTCAGCCTGGGCGGCACCGTCCTCAGTGAGTCGGTGCGGGTGGCGGGGGACGAGCTCTCCGACGCCATCGGCACCTACCTCAAGAAGGTGCACAACCTTGTGGTGGGCGAGCGGACAGCCGAAGACATCAAGATCCGGATCGGCTCCGCCTTCCCTGATGACGCCCATGACGAGACCTCCATGGATGTCAGGGGCCTGCACCTGCTTTCCGGTCTCCCCCGCACCATCAACGTGCGAGCCGGGGATATCCGTGAGGCCATGGTTGAGCCCCTCAATGTCATCGTCGAGGCGGTGAAGCGCACCCTGGAGCGCACCCCCCCTGAGCTGGCGGCCGACATCGTCGATCGGGGCATCATGTTGGCGGGCGGCGGTGCCCTCGTCAGGGGGATCAGTGACCTGATCAGCCATGAAACCGGAATCCTGGTGCACGTCGCCGAAGATCCACTTCTCTGCGTGGTCAACGGTTGCGGCATGGTCCTGGAGGACTACAAGCGGCTTCAGCGCGTTCTCGACACCCCTGAGTTCTCCCGCAGCGTCGCCTGATCCCGATGCCCTCCAGACGCTGGCCTGGTGGATCGATGGCGGCGCTGCTGTCTCAGGCTCTCCCCTGGATGGGCCTGCTTCTGCTGGTGTTGCTTGTTCGATGGAGCAAGGGGGTCGCTTTCGCCGATGCCTACGCCCTGATCAGCCGCCCCTTCTGGCCGGGCCCCGCCCAGAGCGATTGGCTCAGGTCCTCCCAGCGCCTGGAGTCCGACCTGCGGATCAGCCAGTTGTCGCAGGACAACAACCGCCTTCGTGGACTTCTCGACCTGGAGCAAGGGGCCCATGGTGGGATCCCGGCCGCCGTGATTTCCAGGGAGGCCGATGGCTGGTGGCAGCAGGTCCTTCTCAACAAGGGATCGATGGATGGTCTGCGGATCGGGGATGCGGTTGAGGGTCCTGGCGGTCTGCTGGGCCTGGTGCATGAGCTCTCGGCCAGCACCGCCACCGTCACCCTGCTCACGGATCCCACCAGCCGGGTCGGCGTTTGGGTGGCGAGGACCCGGCAGCATGGTCTCCTCAATGGTGTCGGCACCAGCAGGCCCGTGCTCCGGTTCCTCGACAAGGATCCCCAGGTGCGACCTGGCGACGTCGTGCTCACCTCGCCGGCCAGTTCCCTGTTGCCACCCAACGTGCCGGTGGGCGTCGTCCAGGCGGTGGATGAGCGAGCCAGTCCTGCCCCGGAAGCAATCGTTCAGCTGGGTGCTGCGGTCGATGCCATTGACTGGGTGCAGGTTCGGGTCAAGCCTCCCCGATGAACCTGCTTGCCCGCCAGCCCCTGTGTCTCGCCACCATTGCGGTTGCCCCCCTGCTCACCCTGGCGGCACCCTCCTGGCTGAGCATCGCGGGGGTTCCTCCCGCCTGGGGGGTGCTTTGGCTGCTTCCCTGGGCGCTGGTGGACGGGCCGATCTCCGGCGCCCTGGCGGGCCTGGTTCTGGGGCTCCTCCTGGATAGCCTCCATCCCGGCCCCGCCAGTGAGATCCCTCCTCTTGTGTTCCTCGGTTGGTGGTGGGGCAGCATCGGCCGTCGCCCCCTGCCCCTGGAGCGGAGCTTCAGCCTCGGGCTTCTGGCGATGATCGGCAGCGCGCTGGTGGGGATCTGGCTGATCGCCCAGTTTGCCCTGAGCCATCCTGATCAGGTGTTCCTGGTCCTCAGGGGGCTCCAACCCGTGCATTCCCCCAGGGGATGGACGCCCCCGGTGATTGGGCTGGCAGGTCTGCACATTTTTGGGGCCCAGATCCTGATCACCGGTCTGCTCGCTCCGATGCTCTGTTCGCTTCAGCTGTTGTACTGGCGCCATCAGGGGGTGTCCCAGCGATGAAACCAGCCGCTGCGATCTGCAGGCTGTCCGGGAGACTGCGTCGCTTCCTGCCAGGCCTGCTTCCCCGGAGTCGCTCCCTGGGAGGGGGCCTGCTGGTGCTGCTGCTGGTCCAGGCCCTTGTGTCCTGTCAGCCGACGCCTCCAAGGACCCGGGAGCTTCAGCTCTGGACCCTGGAGCTTTCGCCCCGCTTTGACGGCTACATGCAGGCGACGATCGCCGAGTGGGAGCGCCAGCACCCCGGTGTCACCGTGCGCTGGACGGATCTGCCCTGGGGGTCCGTCGAACGGAAACTGCTGGCTGCGGTCTTTGCCCGAACAGCCCCGGATCTGGTCAATCTCAATCCCCTGTTCGGTGCCAACCTGGCGAGCAAGGGTGGTCTGTTGGCCCTTGATCCTTTGCTGCCAGCCGGGACCTCCGGCACCTATCTGCCGCGGGTCTGGCAGGCCGGCCAGGTGGGGGGATCCCAGGTGGCGATCCCCTGGTATCTCACCGCAAGGATCAGCCTGGCCAACCGCGACCTTCTGCAGAGCGCCGGCTATGAACGGCCTCCACGGCGCTGGGAGGAAGTTCCCGCCTTCGCTGAGGCAGTCAGGCGTCGCACCGGTCGTTATGCCCTGTTTGTGACCGTGGTTCCTGATGACTCGGCCGAGTTGCTGGAGTCGATGGTGCAGATGGGGGTGACCCTGGTCGATGACCGGCACCGCGCCGCTTTCAACACGCCGGCCGGTCGCCGTGCCTTTGCATTCTGGACCGATCTCTATCGCCGCGGCCTGCTGCCCAGGGAGGTGGTCAGCCAGGGCTATCGCCGGGCTGTGGAGCTCTATCAGGGGGGCGATCTGGCCCTGCTGTCCACCGGACCTGAGTTTCTGAGGGCGATCCAGACCAATGCTCCCCGGGTGGCGGCTCGCACGGCTCCCTATCCACCCCTCACCGGTCCCGGCGGCCAGACGAACGTTGCGGTGATGAACCTGGCGATTCCCCGGCAGAGCCGGATGGCACCGGAGGCCCTGAGCCTGGCGCTGTTTCTCACCGATGCCCGCAACCAGGAACGCTTCGCCGAGCAGGCCAGGGTCTTGCCTTCATCCAGGGGTGCCTTGACCGCGATCGAGGCTCACCTGGCTCAGGAGCGGCCGAGCGGGCCCCAGGAGCAACTGGTGCGGGAAGCGCGCCAGCTGTCCACCCGTTCCCTGGCCGATGCCGAGGTTCTGGTGCCCGCGAGTCCAGGCGTCAAACGGTTGCAGGCGATCCTCTACACCCAGCTCCAGCGGGCGATGCTGCAGCAGATCAGCAGCGACGATGCCCTATCCATCGCAGAACGGGATTGGAACCGTTATGCCGAGGCTCGTTGGCCTTAGCGGGGTTCGGGCCCTCCTGGGGTCCCGAGGGAGGCCGCGTCAGGAATTGAAAATTTCCTTAAGAGTTCGCCCCAGGGGCTGGAAACGGCCTGAAGGCCAGCGTTTATAGCGGTTTTGACGGCTATGGTTGCCCATCTTCACGCGGCCTTCGGTTCATGCCCCCAGGCGAAAGCCACGAGCCGCGCGAGTTCATGCAGGTGCGGATGCAGGAGTCGATGGGCAAGGCTCCCAGTGAGCCCAGGGCCACCCTTCTTGTGGTCGATGACGAAGCCTCGGTGCGCCGGGTGCTGGTGATGCGTCTGCAGCTCGCGGGCTA
The DNA here is from genome assembly GCA_040377855.1 of Prochloraceae cyanobacterium. GTDB lineage: Bacteria > Cyanobacteriota > Cyanobacteriia > PCC-6307 > Cyanobiaceae > CAIXOZ01. The sequence goes on from JBEINY010000034.1 coordinate 4,602, forward strand.
TCGCGTGGTCTGCGCTGAGGATGGAGAAGAGGCCCTGGCCCTTTTCCACCAGGAGCAGCCCGACCTGGTGGTGCTCGATGTGATGCTGCCGAAGATGGACGGCTTCGCCGTCTGCCGCCGCCTTCGGGCGGAATCCTGCGTGCCGATCATCTTCCTCTCGGCGCTTGATGCCATCACCGAGCGGGTGGCTGGCCTCGACCTCGGAGCCGACGACTACATTCCAAAGCCCTTCAGCCCGAAGGAGCTGGAAGCGCGCATCGCCACGATCCTGCGGCGGGTCGGGCGTGGGTCCGCCCAGGCGGAACCGAGGGAGGCGCCCAGTGGATCCGGGGTGCTCAAGGTGGGCGATCTGGTGGTCGACACCAACCGACGGCAGGTCACCCGCGATGGTGAGCGCATCGGCCTCACCTACACCGAGTTCAGCCTGCTGGAACTGCTGTTCCGGGAGCCCGGCCGTGTGGTTCCCAGGGCCGAGATCCTGGAGCAGCTCTGGGGCTATCCCCCCCGCCGCGCCGCCGACCTGCGGGTGGTGGATGTCTACGTGGCCCGGCTCAGGGGCAAGCTCGAGCCCGATCCCCGCAATCCCGAATTGATCCTCACGGTGCGGGGCACCGGCTACGCCTCCCAGCGCCTCGGCGACCCGGCCCTCGCCTCGGTCGGTTGATCCCCCCGGGCCCCAGGGTGGGCCCGGGGCGGTGCTCCTGCAGGATGGCTGCGAGCTGAGACCACCGTCGCCTTGTCAGAGCTGCGCGAGACCCGCCTGGAGAAAGCCCGCTCCCTGGCGGCCCTCGGCCAGGGGCCCTATGCCCTCGGCTTTGCTCCCTCCCATCGCCATGGCGAGCTCCAGGCTGCCCATGGCGATCTCCCGAATGGGGAGGAAAGGCTGCTGTCCGTGGCCGTGGCGGGTCGGGTGATGACGCGCCGCGTCATGGGCAAGCTCGCCTTCTTCACGCTCACGGATGAAACGGGCCCGATTCAGCTCTACATCGAGAAGGCCACCCTGGCAGCGGCCCAGCCCGACCAGCCCGAGGCCTTCAGCCAGCTCACCACCCTGGTGGACGCCGGCGACTGGATCGGGGTCGAAGGAACCCTGCGCCGCACCGATCGGGGGGAACTTTCGGTGAAGGTGACCCGCTGGCAGATGCTCAGCAAGAGTCTTCAGCCCCTTCCCGACAAGTGGCATGGCCTCGCGGATGTCGAAAAGCGCTATCGGCAGCGCTACCTCGATCTGATCGTCTCTCCGGACACCCGGGAGACCTTCCGGCGGCGGGCCCTTCTGGTCAGTGCGATTCGTCGCTGGTTGGATGATCGACGCTTTCTGGAGATCGAGACCCCTGTCCTGCAGACGGTTCCTGGGGGCGCCGATGCACGGCCGTTCGAGACGCACCACAACGCCCTTGATCTGCCCCTGACGCTGCGGATCGCCACCGAGCTCCATCTCAAACGCCTCGTGGTGGGTGGTTTTGAGCGGGTCTACGAGCTCGGGAGGATTTTTCGTAATGAGGGGGTGAGCACCCGTCACAACCCTGAATTCACCTCGGTGGAGGTGTATCAGGCTTTTGCGGACTACACCACGATGATGGAGCTCACCGAGCAGCTCCTCGCGTCCGTGTGTGAGGAGGTCTGTGGCAGCACCTGCATCACCTACCAGGGCACCGCGATCGATCTCACGCCCCCCTGGCGCCGGGCCACCATGCATGAGCTCGTTCAGGAGGCCACAGGCCTGGATTTCACTGGCTTCACCAGCCGTCAGGAAGCCGCTGCGGCGATGGAGGCCAGGGGCCTCGAGGTGCCCGCCCAGGCCGATTCGGTCGGGCGTCTGCTGAGTGAGGCCTTTGAGCAGACCGTGGAAGCCGACCTGATCCAACCCACCTTCGTGATCGATTACCCGGTGGAGATCTCGCCCCTGGCCAGGCCACACCGCAGCAAGCCTGGCCTGGTGGAGCGCTTCGAGCTGTTCATCGTCGGCCGTGAAACCGCCAACGCCTTCAGCGAGCTGATCGATCCGGTGGATCAGCGTCAGCGCCTGGAGGCCCAGCAGGAGCGCCGGGCGGCCGGTGACCTGGAGGCCCAGGCCGTGGATGAGGACTTTCTGCAGGCCCTCGAGGTGGGGATGCCTCCCACCGGGGGCCTTGGTATCGGCATCGATCGCCTGGCGATGCTCCTCACCGACAGCGCCTCGATCCGGGATGTGATCGCGTTTCCCTTGTTGCGGCCGGAGCTCCGGGGTGATGGACGCCCGGATCCTCAGGCGGAGATCGGGAGCTGAACCGGCGCAGTGAGATACTTGGGGGACGTAGGCAGTCTTCCCCAACCCATGAGCGGTGAGCGCGTCGGTTTCCGCTTCAAGCATGCGGACGCGGTGGTGAAGCGCAACCCTCAGGGGCGTTCCCGCCGCGGTTGGGTGATGGAACCCGTGGAGCAGACCACGAGCAGGGGCACCAAGATGCCCGCCTATCGCATTCGATGGCGCGATAGTGAGCGGCCGGAGATCGTGCTGCAGCACATGCTGATTGCCGATCCCGATCCCACCCCTCCCCCCGAGGGCGTGAGCCTGGTGCCTCCGGCTCCCAAGGCCTGACCCCCGCCCGAACCCTTCAGGTTGGGCGCCGCTTCAGGCGTTCAAGGTCCTGATTGGTCTCAAAAGCGGCCCACTCCTGTTCCAGATCCATCGGCCTGGAGTTGTTCCGGGGTCTTGCCCTGCGCTCCTGGTCCTGCAACTGCGCCAGTTCCTGGTTGATGGCCTCCCAGGTTTCGCCGAGGCGCCCCAGTTGATCCCAGGCCAGGCGGCCCCGTTCCATCAGGCTGGCGCAGTGACGCTCCGCCCGCTCGGCGAGCTCCAGGGCCCCCGCATCCCTGGCCCGCTGGATCCGCTGCTGCCACTGGCGGATGTCCTCGGCCAGCTGCAGCAGGATCTGCCGCTCCCGTTCGGCCTCCCCCTGGAGCTGGCGGCGTCGCCGGATCAGATCCTGCCGCCGTTCGGCCTGCTCCTGCTGTTGCAGGAGCGCCTCCTGTGCCGGATTGGCCTCCAGGAACTGTTCAAGCTTGGCGTTGAGACGGCTTTCCAGCTCGTCGAACCAGTCGCTGGTCATGCCTCGCCAGGAGCGCGGGTGATCAACGGCGCCTCGATCTCCTCCTGAAGCGGGGTGATCGCTGCCTCCCGTGATCGCAGCAGCAGTTGGGTGAGGCGGGCAATCGCACCCTCGCCGAGATCTTCTTCACTGATCCGATCAAAGGCCTGTCGGTACAGCTCCTCCAGCTGGGCGATCAGCTCCTCCCGGGTACGACGCATCGCCTGGCGTTGTTCTTCCCGTCCCATCGTCTGCAGCGGCATCCGCCTTCGAGTCTGCCTGCACCAGCCAGTGCAGGGACAGGTCGCCGTCGGAATCGCTCCAACAACGCCGGGAGAGCCAGCCAGCGCTGGCGGCCAGGGCTGCGAATGCATCCCTGCTGTATTTGACGCTGTATTCGGTCACCAGTTCGGCGCCGCGTTCGAACCGCCATGGCTCCTGCTGCAGCACCACCGTCTGGGGCCATGCGCTGATGAGGGCCATCTCGATCCGGCTCTGCTCTGGCTGCCAGCGGGCCCGATAGCGGAAGCCCTTCGGATCAAAGTTGCCCTCCAGGTCCCGGTTCAACCGTTTCAGCAGGTTGAGGGCGAAGGCGGCCGAGAACCCTGCTGCGTCGTTGTAGGCCGCCTCCAGCCGCGCCACCGGCTTGGGTTGATCAATGCCGATCAGCAGTTTGCCGTCGGCACCAAGCAGCCGGGCGAACTGGCGCAGGAGTGCCCGGGCCTCGCCGGGGCTGAAATTTCCGATGGAACTGCCTGGATAGAAGCCCACCAACGGGCCCCGCAACCAGGGATGGGCCGGCAGGGTGTCGAGGGCGCTGTAGTCGCAGCAGATGCCCAGCACCGGCGTCCCGGGATGCTGGCCCTGCAGGCTCTCGCAGGCCTGTTGCAGGTGCTCGCGGCTGATGTCGAGGGCGACATAGGCCCGGGGCCGCAACGCCTCCAGCAGCGGACCGACCTTGCGGGCATTGCCGGCACCGAATTCCACCAGCACCACCTCCGGACCGAGCTCGCGGGCGATGGCGTCGGCCTGCCGTCGGAGCAGGGCCGTTTCCGTGCGGGTGAGGCTGTACTCCGGTTGTTCGCAGATGCGCTCAAACAGCCGGGAGCCCTCGCTGTCGTACAGCAGCCAGGCCGGCAACTGCCTTGGGCTGCGGCTCAGGCCATCCCGCACCAGCCGTGCCAGGTCAGCTGGGGTGGGGTGAAGATCCAGGAACCGTGGTGCTGCAGGGGCCCGTTTCAAGCGCCCTCTCCGCTGGCAGACGGCTCGGTTGCGCCGCCGTCGCGGGCGAGGCGCAGTCCACCGGCCAGCCAGCGACTCGCCGGTGGAAAGAAGTTCCGATAGGTGGGACGTTCGTGCCCATCGGGCGTGAGGTAGGCGCTGCCGCGGAGCACGAACTGGGAGGTCATGAACTTGCCGTTGTATTCCCCCACCGCCCCGGCTGCCGGGCGAAATCCTGGATAGGGGCGGTAAGGGCTTGAGGTCCATTGCCAGAGGAGCCCGAAGACCTGCTCCAGGGCCAAACCGAAGTGGGCCTGGGCCACCTCCCATTCCGCCTCCGTGGGCAACCGGGCGCCGGCCCAGCGGGCGTAGGCGTCGGCCTCGAACCAGCTCAGATGCCTCACCGGTGCCGCCGGGTGCCGGGGCTGGAGCCCGGCCAGGCTGAATTCCTGGCCGCCCTCCCGCCAGTAGCGGGGGGCCCGCCAGCCACGGTCCCGCAGCAGGGCCCAGCCCTCACTCATCCAGAGCTCAGGCCGGCGGTAACCGCCATCGGCGATGAAGGCTTCGTAGTCGGCATTGCTCACCAGGCGGCTGGCGATGGCAAACGGCTCCAGCCAGACGCGATGATGCGGCCCCTCGTTGTCGAAGTGGAAGGACTGGCCCATGGAGCGGCAGCCGTCCAGGCCGAGGCTCACCAGGGCACCCTGGCCCAGCTCTCCCCGCCAGTCGAGCCAGCGGAGCGGTGAGCCGATGGCCCTCGCCCGGGCCTGAAAGAGCTCCTCGGGACCCTCGGGATCGAGGCGGTAGACGGGGGCCAGCGGATGGCGACTGAAGCCGTCCAGCAGATCCATCAACAGCAGCTCCTGATGCTGCTGTTCGTGTTGAAGTCCCAGTTCGATCAGGCCTGCCACCGCCTCCCAGTCCGTCTTCCAGTCCGTCTCCCAGTCCGGGTCCGACGGGCTCGCTGCCCGTCGATCGCGTCCGGGAGACGGGAGGTGGTCGAGCAGTTGGGCCAGGGCCCGGTCGACACGCTGGCGCCAGGCCAGGACAGCCCCGATCGATGGCCTGCTCAGCAGACCCCGCTCCGCCCGTGGATGGCGGGGACCGACGGCGTCGTAATAGGAATTGAACAGATAGCTCCAGCCTGGTTCCGGCCCGCCATGGTCTGGAATCAGCCGGGCCACGTCGGCACGCGCCAGCAGGAATTCCTCAAAGAACCAGGTGGTGTGCGCCAGGTGCCATTTCGGTGGGCTGGCATCTGCCATGCCCTGCAACACCAGGTCCTCTGGTTCCAGCGGTGTGATCAGCCGTTCACTGGTGGCTCGCACCGCCTTCAGTCGATCGGCCAGGAGGGGGCCAGGACCCGCCCCTGGTCCGGTCGGGGTGGGCAGCAGGGCGGCGCGACGGTCGACGCTGGTGCGCATCCAGGGCGGGAGGACTGATCAGACCCTAGGAATCCTGAACAACCTGCGCCGTTGCGGATGGCCACTACGATCGATCCTGTGTTGTTTTCACAGGTCAGGCCAGCGCCATGGGCGGCATCACCCACGGGTTCGTCGGCGCCGTCGGCCAGACGCCGTTGATCCGGCTGAGGGCCCTCAGCGAGCTCACGGGCTGCACGATTCTCGGCAAGGCCGAATTCATGAATCCAGGCGGGTCGGTCAAGGATCGTGCCGCGCTGGGCATCCTCTTGGAGGCTGAACAGGAGGGCCGGCTGGCTCCTGGTGGCCTGGTGGTGGAGGGGACAGCCGGCAACACCGGCATCGGTCTGGCCCACCTCTGCAATGCCCGGGGCTATCGCTGCCAGATCGTGATTCCCGACACCCAGTCCGCCGAAAAGATCGGCCTGCTGCGAAGCCTCGGGGCCGCCGTGCTCACCGTGCCGGCGGTGCCTTACAGGGATCCAGCCAATTACGTCCGTCGATCCGGTGCGATCGCGGCTGAAACCCCTGGTGCCGTCTGGGCGAATCAGTTCGACAACCTCGCCAATCGCCGCGCCCATTACGCCACGACGGGTCCCGAGATCTGGGAGCAGACCGAGGGCCGGGTTGATGCCTGGGTGGCCGCCACCGGTACCGGTGGCACCTATGCCGGTGTGGCCCTGTTCCTCAAGGAACGCAACCCCAGCATTCGTTGCGTGCTGGCCGATCCCCACGGCAGTGCCCTCTACGACTGGGCCACCACCGGTTCCCTCACCAGCAGCGGATCCTCGATCACTGAAGGAATCGGCAACAGCCGCCTCACCGCCAACATGGAGGGTGCGCCGGTGGATGACGCCGTCCGGGTGGATGACCAGAGCGCCCTCGACACCATCTACGGGCTTCTCTGGGATGAGGGCCTGTTCCTGGGCGGATCCGTGGGCATCAATGTGGCGGCGGCGGTGGAAACCGCCCGGCGGCTCGGGCCCGGTCACACCATCGTCACGGTGCTCTGCGACAGCGGTGACCGCTACCGCTCCCGGCTCTACGCCACCGACTGGCTGCACTCCCGCGGGCTCCATCAGCCCCGCCGACCCCAGGAGCTGGGCGCCAGCTGATGTCCGGATCCGTCGCTCCCGGGTTGGTGTTGGCTGAGCGCTACCGACTGGAGGCCTGCCTGGCGGAGGGGTCCCAGGGCACCCTCTGGCGCGGCGTTGATTTGCTGGCGGCCGAGGCCCCGGTGGTGTTGCGCCGGGTACCGCCCGGACCGAGGCAGGACCAGCTGGGAGCCGTGGGCGGCCGCATTCAAGCTCTCTTGCATCCCCAGGTGCCGCGGTTCGGGGCCCTGATCAGCCGCGAGCAGGATCTCTGGCTCGTGCGTGACTGGCAGGGGGGGCGCACCTACGCCGAGCTGCTGGCGGCCCGGGCCGAACGCCAGCTGGTGTTCAGCTCTGGGGAGGTGCTGCTGCTGCTGCGTCAGCTGCTGCCGGTGCTGGTGGTGCTTCACAACCAGGATCTTCTCCACGGGGATCTCACCCCGGCCAACCTGCTCCGGCGTGATCGCGATGGTCTGCCGGTGCTGCTCGATTTCGGCCTGGTGCACGACCTCACGCCGGGCTCTTCCGCCTCCTCCGCCCGGCTTGAGGGCCTCACCCCGGGCTATGCACCGCCGGAGGCCCTGCGGGGTGAGCGGCCAGCGGCCTGGATGGATCTCCATGCCCTCGGGGTCACCGCCTTGGTGCTGCTCAGTGGTGATGGTCCAGAGGCCCTGCTGGATCCGGTGACCATGGACTGGCGCTGGCCCGCCAACCTTCCCCTTTCATCCGGATTCGGGGCGTTCCTGGTCCAATTGCTCAGCCGCGATCCCGACAAGCGTTTTGTTTCGGCGGCCGCGGCCCTAGCCGCCTGCCAGGCCCTGCCGATGCCCGATGCCACCGGGCCGGTGCCCCGCGCTGATCGGACCTTGCTGTTGGTCGCTCCTGCCGAGGACAGCGGAGCGCCGTTATCGGCCGCACCGTTGGAGATCGAGGGCTCCCCTCCACCTCCCCCCGACGACTTGGAAGACGAGATGGCGCTCGTTCCTCGGGAGCCCCGCCTCAACCGCCTTCGGAGGCGGCGCCAGCAGGAGGAAGCAGCCGAAGCCGGACTGGCGCCGGTGCTGGTGGCCCTGGCCGTGTCAGCGCTGCTCGGCACCTCCGTGGGCTGGTGGTGGTTGTCCCGCGGCAGTGCTCCGGCATCGTCCGATGCAGAACGTGTTCAGCCCGGCGGCCTGCCGCCGGCAGAGGTGGATCAGCGGCAGCAGCTTCTGAGTCGCTTGCGTGCTCTCCAGATCGATCGCGCCTGGTTCCTCAAGCTCGTGGATGCCAGCCTGCTGGCCCAGTACCCCGAGCGGAACGGACGTCTGCCCGGAGAGTCGAGCGCCGATGCGGCCCTGCGGAGGATCTGGAATGAACTGGCCGAAGAATGGCTGGCCCGGGTGGAGCCCCTTCCCCTGACGGTGCGTCAGAGGCTCGGCAGCCTTTCCATGGCCGACTGGGATAGCAGGCAGCGCCAGTTGTCCCGCCAGGGACTCACGGATGCGGTGTTGCGCCAGTTGGTGTCGGCATCGGCCCGCAACCTGCTGCCGGGTCGCAGCGGTCAGGACATCCCGCCGGAGCCCCTGCGGCAGCTCTGGCTGGCGGCGGCGCTCACCAGCCTCGAAGCCCTCCAGATCGACACGGTGGCGGCCCAGTCCCAGGAGGCGAAGGTGCTCACCACCCAGGTGCCGGCTGGCGGTGCCCGGTTGTTCGTGATCCAGGTGCCCAGCGGTTATTCCCTCGTGCTCGGCGTCAATGGTTCCCCGTTGATGCAGATGACCGTGTTCGCTGCCGATGGACGGTTGCTGGAGGCCAAGGGCCCCCTCCGGGTGGTGCGTCTGCCCCGGCTGCAGGCCCCCCAGGTGCAGCTCCTGGTGGGCAATGAGGGGGTGGCGGCGTCGCTGATCACCCTGTCCCTGCGCGCTGACCCTCCACCGGTTACCCCGCCCCAGCCGGGGCCCGGGGCGTTGCCGCCTGCGGGATCACCGGCTTTGGAAGCTGACACCCCGGCTCCTGGGGTCACGCCCACCCCCTGATCCGTGGCCTCCTGGGCGGGTCAGTAGCGGGAGATGGCGGCGCGGGCCTCCTTGGCCTCCTGTTTGCGTTTTTCTTCGTGGCGTTTGTCGTGGAGCTTGCGGCCGCGGCCCAGGCCGATGGTCACCTTGATCCAGGAGCCCTTCAGGTGCAGGTTGAGGGGGATCAGGGTCAGCCCCTTCTGATCCACCGCCTGCCGAAGGCGATCGATTTCCCGGCGGTGGGCGAGCAGGCGACGCACCCGCAGGGGTTCGTGGTTGAAGTAGGCCCCGGCGTGGCTGTGGGGGGAGATGTGCACGTTGTGGAGCTGCATCTCGCCCTGACGGATCAGGATGAAACCGTCACGCAGGTTGGCCTGACCGGCGCGGATCGATTTCACCTCGGTCCCCACCAGTTCGATGCCGGTTTCCAGGGTTTCCAGAATCTCGTACTGATGGCGGGCGAGGCGGTTGTCCGCCAGCAGGCGGTTGGCGGCATCGCGGGCCGCCTTGGCGGCTTTCTTCCCTGCCCCTTTCGCCATTTCGGTTCTGGCGGTGCTCCGGCCCTGCCTGTGGGGCTGACCCTAGCTCTGCGGGCCCATCCGACCGGTCGGGTTTGCCGCCCGGCGCCGTTAGCCTCGCTCGATGGCTATCGTTTCCTCAGGTGCCGGCTCCACGCCGGGGCGTCCGCGGGACGCAATGGCCGGTCTCGCTGCCGGCGGCACCACCCGCCTGGTGGATCCGGCCGAGGCTGTGGAGGAGCGACCGCTGCGGGAGGACTCGCTCAGGCCAAGGCGTCTGGATGACTACATCGGCCAGCCGGAACTGAAGCAGGTGCTGGGCATCGCCGTGGAGGCCACCCGCGCCCGGGGGGAGGCCCTGGATCACGTGTTGCTCTATGGCCCTCCCGGCCTGGGCAAGACCACCATGGCCCTCGTGCTGGCTGAGGAACTGGGGGTGCGCTGCCGCATCACCAGTGCGCCTGCCCTCGAGCGCCCCCGCGACATCGTTGGTCTGTTGGTGAACCTGCAACCACGCGAGTTGCTGTTCATCGATGAGATTCACCGGCTCAACAGGGTGGCGGAGGAGCTGCTCTATCCGGCCATGGAGGATTTCCGCCTTGATCTCACCGTCGGCAAGGGCACCACGGCCCGCACCCGCAGCCTGCCCCTAGCCCCGTTCACCCTGGTTGGAGCCACCACCCGGGCTGGATCCCTGAGTTCCCCCCTGCGCGATCGCTTCGGGTTGATTCAGCGTCTGGAGTTCTACGGACTTGATGATCTGCAGGCGATCGTGGAGCGGGCGGCGGGGTTGCTGCCGGTCACCCTCGGGCCCGGGGCTGCTCTCGAGGTGGCCAAGCGCTGCCGTGGCACCCCCCGGATCGCCAACCGCCTGCTGCGTCGGGTTCGGGATGTGGCGGCCGTGCGAGGTCTCCCCAGCCTCGATGCCGACCTCGTGGCCGAGGCCCTCAGCCTCCATCGGGTCGATGCCCGGGGCCTCGATGCCTCCGATCGGCGGCTCCTGGAGCTGTTGCTCGAGGGTTATGGCGGCGGGCCGGTCGGGCTCGACACCCTGGCGGCAGGCCTTGGGGAGGATCCGGCCACCCTGGAGTCGGTCGTGGAGCCTTTCCTGCTGCAGCAGGGTCTGCTGCAGCGCACCCCCCGCGGCCGGGTGATCACCGCAGCCGGTCGCGCCCATCTGCAATGGCCCCAGGTGGTGGTGGCATGACCGGGAACCGAGGCTGGTCGTTTTCGGGCTCTGCCCCGCCGCCGTGCCTGTGGTCCTGGCTGGTGGCCTTGGTGCTGTTGCTGGGGTTGATCACCCCGGTCCAGGCCGCATCGGCGGTTGCCCCATCGCCTGGCGAGAGAGCCCCCTGGCCCCAGCTGTTTGAACAGGCCCTGGCCGATAGCCGCGACGGCCGCTTTGCGGAGGCGCTGCCCCTCTGGGATGCCGTTCTTGAGGAGGCTCCCGAGCAGGCGGAGGCCTGGAGCAACCGCGGCAATGTGCGTCTGGCCCTTGGGGATCCGGAGGGGGCGATCGCCGACCAAGACAGGGCGATCAGCCTGGACCCCGTCAGCCCTGACCCCCGTCTCAACCGGGGCACGGCGGAGGAGGCTCTCGGGCAATGGCAGGCTGCCGCCGATGACTACGGCTGGATTCTGGAGAGAGATCCCAGGGATGCGTCGGCCCTCTACAACCTCGGCAATGTCCAGGGCTCCCTCGGTGACTGGTCGTCAGCCCGGCTCAGCTACCGGGCAGCGGCGGATGCAAGGCCCGGTTTTGCCATGGCCCGTTCCAGTGCCGCCCTGGCGGCGTTCCAGCTCGGTGATCTCGAGGCGGCTGAGCAGGAGCTGCGCTCGGTGATCCGTCGCTATCCCCTCTTCGCCGACCCTCGGGCTGCGCTCACCGCCCTGCTGTGGAGCAGGGGGGCCCGTGGCGAGGCAGAAAGCCATTGGAGTTCGGCCTCCGGCCTGGATCCGCGCTACCGCCAGAGCGAATGGCTGTTGCAGATACGGCGCTGGCCGCCCCGGCCGGTTCATGCTCTGGAGCAGTTTCTGGCCCTGGGCGTTCCCGTCGCGTGAGCGCCCCTGATCCGATGTCCGCGTCCTTGCGTTCCCCGTCCCGTCAGTCCGTTGTCGTTGCTGATGCCCCTGGCCCCGCCGACTGGCGGCAGCTGGGGCTGGATGGTGCCCTCAGCGCCGCCCTGCCGGAGCTGATTCAGTTGCGCCGCCATCTCCATGCCCATCCGGAGCTCAGTGGCCATGAGCATCAGACCGCGGCCCTTGTCGCCGGCGAGTTACGCCGGCATGGCTGGGAGGTGAAGGAGGGGGTCGGTCGCACCGGGGTGGTGGCCGAGCTCGGCCCGATTGGGGCGCCGTTGGTGGCCCTGCGGGTTGATCTCGATGCCCTGCCGGTGGAGGAGCGCACCGACCTCCCCTATGCCTCCATGGTTCAGGGGTTGATGCATGCCTGTGGCCACGATCTGCACACCGCGGTCGGACTCGGGGTGGCGCGGCTGCTGGCCCCCCTGGCCGATCAGCTGCGGGCCAGGGTGCGGTTGTTGTTTCAGCCTGCCGAAGAAACGGCCCAGGGCGCGACCTGGATGCTGGCCGACGGGGCGATGGAAGGGGTGCGGGCCCTGTTCGGGGTCCATGGTTTCCCCAGCTTGCCGGTGGGCACCGTGGGGGTGCGCAGCGGCAGCCTGACGGCGGCCGCCGGAGAGCTGGAGGTGGAGGTGCTTGGTGAAGGCGGCCACGGGGCCCGGCCCCATCAGTCCACCGACGCGATCTGGATTGCGGCCCGGGTGGTGAGTGGGCTCCAGGAGGCCATCAGCCGGCGGCTCGATGCGCTCCATCCCGTGGTGGTCAGCTTCGGCCGTATCGAGGGTGGCAAGGCCTTCAATGTGATTGCCGACCACGTCCGGTTGCTGGGCACCGTGCGCTGCCTCGATCCGGACCTTCATGCCCAGCTCCCGGCCTGGATCGAGGACACCGTCCAGGCCCTGTGCCGGGGCCATGGCGGTGAGGCAAGGGTGCGGTATCGGGTGATCGCCCCGCCGGTGCACAACGATCCCGAACTCACGGCCCTGGTGGAACGGGCTGCCTCGGATCTGCTCGGGGCGGGCCAGGTGCTTCGGCTGGAGCAGCCTTCCCTCGGCGCCGAGGACTTCGCCCAGCTGCTCACCGCTGCTCCGGGCACGATGTTCCGCCTCGGTCTGGCCGGTCCTGAGGGTTGCACGCCTCTGCACAGCAACACCTTCGCCCTCGATGAAGGGGCCCTCGCGGTGGGCATTCAGGTGCTCACCCTGAGCCTGCTGCGCTGGATGGATGGTTTGCCCGCCTGGGACCAGGGGGCCGGCGGATGAGCTCGGATCGGCCGCGGCTGAGGTTGGCCCTGGCGCTGGCGGGTCCTCTGCTGCTGTTGTTGGCCCTGACGATGATGGTGCAGCGCCGGGGCGCCGATCGGCTGCAGGCCCTGCCCGCCGTGGTGATCACCGGCGGGTTGTTGACCACGGCTGCCCTGCAGCGCCGCCGTCGCCGCCGCTCACTGCTGCAGGCGCTCCGCCAGGATTCAGAGGCCGAAGGCTGATCCGATGACCCCTCCATCCATCGATCCCGAGGCCCTGCGGGTGGCGATCGGTTCCGGTGATCCCGGCCGGTCGATGCCCGCCTTGGTGGCCCTGCGGGATCTCGATAGCGAGCAGGCGGTGCCCCTGTTGTTGCTCGGGTTGGAGCAGGAGGCGTTCCTGGTGCGCTCCCTCAGCTGTGCGGGCCTCGGATACAAGCGCACCGAGGAGGGCTGGCAGGGCTTGGTGCGTGCCCTCAGGGAGGACCTGGATGCCAATGTGCGCGCCGAGGCGGCCAATGCCCTGGTGAGCCATTCCCTGGAACGGGCCTGGCCCCTGTTGCTGCAGGCCTTTGAGGACGACGATCCTTGGCTGGTGCGTTGCAGCATCCTGTCGGCCGTCGCGGAACATCCTTCGATGAAGCCGGCCGACCTGTTGACCCTGGCCCGCCTGGCGATCGCCGATGCCGATGGCACCGTGCGCGTGGGGGGCGCCGAGGTGCTGGGGCGGCTGCGGTTGGAGGGTCAGGAGCCCTGGGCGGAGCAGGCCCGCCAGGAGCTTGGCCGACTGCAGCAGGACGGGGACCATCGGGTGGTGGCGGCCGCCCTGAACGGCTTGAGCAGCTGAGATTCATCCTTGCTAGGTTTCGGATGTCACTAGGGGTGCCCGTCGCGTTCCCAGACCTGATCTCTGATCGGCGTCATGAGCGTGGAACCGTGGGCTGAGATCACACCCTCCGAACCTGATCCGGCGAACCCGGCGCAGGGAAGTGCAGGAGACCTCAGGCAGCGTTCGCACCCTTCGCTCACCGGAGCACCAGCCGCCGCCTTCGTTGGCATGGGCCGATGTTCCGTCTTTCTCCCCTAAGTCTCATGCGCAGCGCCTGGATCGAGAAGCGTCGTAGCTCCACCGGGGCTGGCGGCAACATGTCGCAGATGTATTTCGCCCGTCGGGGTGAGGTGACTGAGGAAATTGCCTTCGTGGCCCAGCGGGAGAACCTGCCCGAATCCCTGGTGATGGAAGAGGTGGCCCGGGGACGGATGATCATTCCCGCCAACATCAACCACACCAACCTGGAGCCGATGGCGATCGGCATCGCCTCCAGGTGCAAGGTGAATGCCAACATCGGGGCCTCGCCCAATGCCAGCGATGTGAATGAGGAGCTGAAAAAGCTCGAGCTGGCGGTCAAGTACGGCGCCGACACGGTGATGGATCTTTCCACCGGTGGCGTCAACCTCGATGAGGTGCGCACGGCGATCATCAACGCGTCGCCGGTGCCGATCGGCACGGTGCCGGTGTATCAGGCCCTCGAGAGCGTGCACGGTTCGATCGAGAAGCTTTCCGAGGACGATTTTCTGCACATCAGCGGCAAAGCATTCAACGCAGCAAGCCAACTCATCGTGCATCGTCGTTGTCACACCGGCGAGAAGCCATACAAGTGCGACGCATGCGGCAAAGCATTCAGCCAAGCAGGCCATCTCACTGTGCATCTTCGGAGTCACACCGGCGAGAAGCCATACAAGTGCGACGCATGTTGCAAAGCATTCAGCCAAGCAGGTCATCTCACCGTGCATCGTCGGAGTCAC
>JBEINY010000090.1:0-8317 GCA_040377855.1 Prochloraceae cyanobacterium
GTGAGGCCCAGCTCAATGGCCCGGCGGGCCACGGTGCTGCGATCGAGCCCATCCCGTTGGGCCAAGGCATCAAGCCGCGCCTTGACTTCTGGGGTGACACGGAGGCTCAGCACCGGGCTGCCGTCCTGGCGGGCCTGGCGAGAGGTGCTCTGTTGGTCGGGGGCCGAAGGCATGAAGCCGTATACAGCTACGCAAGTATGCCAACACCCGCAAGGCCAGAACACACGCAAACCCAGAAGGGGAGCGGAGACACCAGATATGGGGCTATTGCTGGGTATCCCTGTCCAGCAGCGGGCTCAGAACCGGCCGCGATCAGACCAGCAGGCGCAGATAGCGGCATCGAAGCAACCGAGATCAGGAGCGCCCTGCAGCCCTTGACGGGTGGCGATCCCGTGAAACCGTGCTTTGGTCGCTGTTCGTCGCTGCCAATCAATCGGATTCTCTCTGGTTTGCCTGCCGCTGCGAAGGGAAACGGCCTCAGAAATCAGTTGTGCATTTTTGAGACGCAGATGTGCCGCACATCACCCAAAGGTCCGTGTTACTGCGGAGGGCAGACCTAGAGAACATCCAAACAATCAGGAAGAACTACTAGACATCGCAGTCATAGCAACAATGGCAATTGCAGACACTACAAAAGCGACTATCATTATCGGAAGAACAATCTCATACTGCGTCTTCTTAACTCCAGTGACCGCCGCGTTCTCAATTTCTCGCCAATCCTCATCAGAAAGCCGGCCAAGCCTTGTCAAAATATCGGGATTTTCCTCTTGCTGATCTTTGCTTTCTTGGTCGGGACCGTGCGAGTATTCAGCCATTTCATACAGTAAATCACTAAAATAGCACGCTGAATCTCGGTGAATTGGTTCTAGTGCCGTTCGCAGGATGCATGGCGGGTGGCTGATCCCGTTTCTCCATCGGTGAGTAGGGAGCGCGCCTGGCCTCACCCGGCCACTGGGGCCAGCTTGTTGATGCGGTCGATGGTCGCCAGGCTCAGGCCCGTGGCCTTGGCAACCTGACGCACGCTCTGGCCCTCGCTGCGCAGGCGCCGGACCAGATCGGCTTGTTCGGGGCTGTAACTCTTGCGGCGGCCCCCCAGGTCGCCACCAGTGGCTCGGCGATGCTCGATCGACTCCAGGGTGCGTTCCCGGATCAGCTCGCGCTCAACCTCGGCCAGGCCCGTCAGCAGGCCCACCACCAAGGGAGCCATCTTCCCCATGGCTGCGGTGTTGAGCAGGCCATCCAGGGTGCGGACGTGGATTCCCTGCTGCTGCAGATCGTTGAGGCGGTTGATGACCTCCACCTGGGTGCGGCCCAGACGATCGAGCTTCGCAACCACCAACTCATCGCCGGGCTTGAGGGCATCAAGGGCAGCCTGCAGCTGCAGCCTCTCGCCGTCAGGAGTGCGGGTGCTCACCTTCTCCGCGAAGACCTCCACGCAGCCAGCGGCCTTGAGAGAGGCCACCTGGGCGGCTTCATCCTGGGCGGCGGTGCTGACCCTGGCGTAACCGATCGAGCGGCGGGCGGTCATGGTGTTCCGTGTTCCGTTAATACCCTTACGGTACACCATCAATCGGTACGGCGTTACGGAACGGCCAGAAGCCGCATCGGTACGTTCGTTGCTCTGGCGACCCGTAACCGTTGGGTTGCGGAACAAGCCTTTAACGCCCAGGGCCCAACCGTTGGCCCGAAGGGGAACACTGCTCACCCCAGAGGCCCATGGTCTGCAGCTGGCCCTACAGCCGGTGACCTGGCCGATGGTCAGAACGGCATGATGGCCTCATCGAGGCTCTCGGGCCCAGCAGGGGCGGCGATGGCGGCAACGTCGATCACGGGGCTCTCAGGCTTGGTGCCGTGGATGGTCGCCCTCATCGCCTCCCTGGCGGCCGGCTGAGCCTCGGAGGGGAGGGTCTTGATCTTCTCCAGGGCAATGGCGATGGAGTCCAACAGCTGGTGATGGTCGAACACGGCCTTGGCCTGGCCTGTGGGACCAACCTGATGACGCTTGAGCACCTTTTCGCTGCCCTCAACCAACCTGTGCGCCGGACCAACTGCTGCGGCCACGATCGCCGCTTTCTCCTTTCGCTCAACCTCAGGATCGGCAGCAGCCTCACGGGCGATGCCGAGCCCCAGATCGACAAGCTCGGCCAGGGCAGCGACTCCTTTCCTGTGCATCGCAACCGCTGAGCCGATGTCGCGCAGGGCCTGGATCTCGGCGTCATAGGCATACTTCTTGACCAACTGGCCGCACCGCTGCGGCGAAACGCCGAGCAATTGGCCGATCTGTTCCATTCGCATCCCCGCGCAACGTTGCCGGGCAACGAAACGAGCCCGCTCGATGGCAGGCAGGCCCTGCAGCTCAGGCAGCAAAGCAAGCCCCTTTTCAGGAACAGGCATCTTATTGAGAACGGCTCTCAACAAGATAGCCCACCCCTGAGAAGCCAGTTACAGCCTGCGATCTAGTCGCCGCGGCCAATACAGCAGCGAAAGGCTATTGGCCGTAAATGTATCCGTTCAGTGCAGACGATCGTATAGATATAAGGTTGAAGTTGTCTGCCAGTGCCTCTCTCGTAGTGAAGTTGAAAACACCCATTTGCCCTCTAAGTATTGTCCTGCTATCAAAAGCATCAGAGAGAGATGCCGCACCACTGCTCCAGTTCCCCGAAACACTAACAGTGCCACAAGAAGCCAGATAACACCACACCGCAATTTGAGCGCCTCCTTGGTCTCCTTCGTAGCGAGAAAGGGGCTCACCAGTGCAATCCGACTTCGTGCCAAGGCCAAACAGACCAGCCCTTGAAACGACGCAACGTCGCCAATAAACGCCAGAATACGGAGAAAGATTCCAATTCAGTGAACTAGGATCCGGAGCACTGAGAGACGGAGAGGGAACAACAGATAACAGCAACAAGGGCAGTAATGAAAGGCCGCGCAAAGACATCTTCATTTGACCAGGAGATAACGGAGACACAAAAGCCGATCAGAAAGGCAGCTTGACTGCAGATTCGCAGATACTCTTCCCTTCGTAGAAAGGAACGTTCTTGTTCTTTTGCTCTTCAAGGCAGGTCACCTTCTGCTCTTGAGCGGCGGCCTCATGCAGATACCCAATGGAAACGCCAAGCCCACCCAGATCGGCCAGCTTTCCCGCTCCGTCTGCATTGATCTTGGCGAACTTCTGTAGCGTCTCAATCTCCGTGTTGTATTGAGCGTCTCTTGCTTGCTTCTCCTTGAGGAACCAACCTCCAAAAGAGACGCCACCAACGACTAACGCAGCGGCGCCAAAGAGAACGGGAGCGGAAGGCTTTTTCATGCTTGATCTAGTCCAACCGTCAAGGTAGACAAAAAGCAGCAGGCAAGCAACAGCGAATAGCGCCCACGGTTCTATGCGTTTTCTGCATCAAACCGGCTGGCTACGGGCAGGGTCTGCAGCGTCGGGTGAGTCAGCTGACTGCAACCGCCAGCAGTTCCACCCGGTCCGCGTCGCCCGGATGCCGCCACGGGTAACAACGGCTGAGCCGGGCTTCACCCCCAGGATCCAGGCCACCTCGCTGGTGGTCAGGCCCAGCCCGGAGCGGATCACACGCTCAGCGGCCTCCAGCCGGGCCAGGAAGGGGGCAGGGTCGGCAGCGGGGCGACTAGTCGCATGACTTGCGCGGGGGCGGTGGCGCCGCTATGACACGCGGCACAAGTCGTACGACTAGTCATGACGGTTGAAGCCCTGACCCCCATGGCTGACCTCGCCGGCCGCTGGGGGGTGACCCCAAATACCGTGAGCCGGCGCCTGAGCTTTCTCGGCATCAAACCGATCCGCCAAGGCAACTACCGCTTCCTCGACCCTGAGCAACTGGAACTGGCCGAAGAGCTGCAGCGCCACATCCTGTCCGGCAAGCCGATGGAGAGCTTCCCCCGACCTGGCCAAGAGGAGGGAGGACTAGTCGCGCGACGTGTGCCGCAACCTGGGCCAATCACAGGACAAGCCGATCAGATGGCGGCCCTGGCCAGCGCCCTAGCGGCCGCCATGCCGCAGACGACGACCGATCCGCTCTCACGGGCCCGTGGGCTGGCTGAAGCCGCCGACTCTGGGCTGGTGCTGACCAACGACGACCTGGGCCTGCTCCTGGGGCAGGGGGTGAGCAGCTGGCGTGATGGCCACATGGCCTACGGCTATGCCTTCCAGCGTCACCAGCAAGGGCGACAGGTTTTGTGGACTGTGGAACGGGCCATCAGGACAAGTCGTGCGACTAGTGCCAGCTCCACCGCAAGTCCCGTGACTAGTCGCCCGGTCGGCTTTCTTGGGGCTCCCGAAGCACGCTCAGCCATCACAGTCCAAGCAGTTGCGCTTCCCATGTTCTAGGCCACGTGCGACTCGCGAGTGGTACAGACGTGGGGATAACTCAGCCCTACCAGAGCATGTCGTACTCTGTAGACAAGTCCGAAAGACGGCTTGCTTCTGTATGCAATACATCCCTCAGCTTAAGCCTGGTGACAAAGTTCAGCTCACCCCTAAAGGTGCAGCGGCGCACCGGCAGCACCACGCAATCGAAACAGTTGCTACCGCAGCTGTCGTTACTGCGGCTACAGCCGGTGCAGCAGCACCGGTACTTGCAGCCGGTGGAGCAGTAGGTGTCGCTGGAGGCTTCGGGGCAGTAGGCGTCAATGCTGGTGCTGCCGGAGCTGGTGCTGGAGCGGCAGCGGGTGGAGCTGCCGGGGGAATTGCCGCAGCGTTAGGTCACGGACCAGAAGCTGGCGCGCAGGGAACAATTGTCGAAAAGAAAGGCCGCTGGTGGGGACAGAGCGGGCACGACTACAAGGTGAAGTGGTCGGACGGGAGCAGTAGCTGGCATCTGAGCGCACACCTGGTCAAGCTGAGCACCTGACTTGGCTTCAACAGGCAAGCACTGCCCCCCCTCATGTAGTCACCCCTTCCCCTCGGCTGCTGGTGGGGGTGTACCGAAACCCTCCCTCCCCCTTTTCTTGTATGGGGGTTTTTGGTACACCCCCTCGATCGATTGTCTCGGTCCAGGCGGCCTGCATCCGACCCAGGTCGACGCCGTCGGGCAGGGGCAGCGGGGCGACGCGGTAGCGGTAGCCAGCAGCCTTGCCCTTGCCTTCGCCGGCACGGGCCCGCTTCGGCTCCAGCTGGTAGCCAGCCAGGGCCAGCAAGCCCCGCAGGGTGGTCGTCGCCCGCTTGCCGGGGCTGATACCCAGAACCTGGCGCAGGGCGGCGCCGTGGCCGGTGGCGAGGGCGTGGAGGGCCAGCAGCTGGGCATCGTCGGCACCGAACCACTCACCCCGCGCCAGCCAGCTGGGTAGGCCGAGGCTCACGGCGGCGTTGAGGTCAGGCCCCTGTAACTCGCGGCACTGGTCGGGGGCCCAGGCACTGCCGGCGGCTGTCTGCTGCTGGGCGGTGGCGCGGTCGGCCTCGATCACGGCGGCGCGGGCCTCGGGGTTCTGCATCAGCCACCCGAAGCGCAGCCGGTTGGCCATTCCCTCGCGGTGGGCTTCCAGGATCTCTGGCGTCGGAGAACCGTCGCCCAGGGCCCAGGCCCTGCTGATCAGCCACCGCTCCAGTTCGGCTTCTTCGGCGGGGGTGCGGCGCCGCTTGCGGTTCAGCTCGGCGGCCTGCTGATCGGTGATCGGATCGGCGGCGATCACGGCGGCATCGCGTCGCTCGCAGTCGGCCTGCCCCAGCTCCTGCAGTCGGGCGGTCACGGCGGCACCGTCGCCCGTGCTGGCGGCGGCCTCGGGCCGGTAGCCCTCACGCTCCAGCAGGCCCGCCACGGTGGCGGCATAGGCCAGACGCTGCCGGTTCTGGTGGGCGGCCAGCAGGGCCCATAGGGGCAGCCAGGCGCCGGCGCTGTTCGCTGCCGGGTCCCAGTTGCAGGCCCCCACCAGCTCACCCAGCAGAGCGGCCTGATGGTCCCGCAGGTGGCGGACCAGGGCGCGGGGATCGAGGTCGCCGCTGCCCACCTGCAGCTTGCCGCCGGGCGAGCGGGCCGGGGCGTACAGGTGACGGGGGCAGCCGTCGCGGACGCGGGCTGCTGCCTGGGCCACCGCGTCGGGGTCGCTGCAGCCCCCGGCATGGACCATCACTGCATCGAAGTGGCCGGGCAGCTGGTCCACCGATAGGCCGGCGGCGACGGCGGGGGAGCACACCACCACGTCGTAGTCGGCGGCGATCCCATTGGGGTCAGCGGCCAGGCGGTGGGCTGGGTGGCCGGGGCTGTTCACGGTGTCGGAATCCACCACCAGGACCCGCGCCTCGGGCCAGTGCTCGCCCACCAGGGCGGCGATGGTTGCGGCGCCGTTGGTGCCCTCCCGGGCGGTGGTGGCGATCCAGAGGCGGCGGCGCTGCTCCAGGTGCTCCACCAGCTGGGCCCGCCAGCTGCCGGCGGTGGCGTGCTGGATCAGGCGGCGACCTGCGGCGGGCTGGTGATCGGAGCCAATCAGGTACGCGCGGTGGCCGGTGATCGTCTCCAGCGTGCCCAGCACCTCATCGGAGAGCTGGGCGTCAGCCACGATCACCTGGGCGGCGTTACGCAGGATCTCGGCCAGGGTGTCGAGCACGGCAACGCGGCGGTCGGCAATCGCGGTCCCGGTGCCGAACAGGGCATGACGCAACACCGCCACCACCTCATCGATCACGACCACGCAGCGGCGCCAGTCGGCGGGGCGGATCTGCAGGCCGGAACCAGGGCAGAGGCTGTCGATGCAGAGGGCCAGGCCCTGCTGCCGTAGGTCGCTGCCGGGCTTGGCTTCTTCTGCCCAGGGGAGACCCATCACCTCGGCGCCCTGTTCACCCAGGGCCCGGCGGTGGGCGATCACCAGCACGCGCAAGTTCTGGGCCTGGGCGCGGCTTACCCCGGCGCGGATCGCTTCGGTCTTGCCGCCGCCCATGGGGGTCTGGAGCGCCACCAGCAGCGCATCCTTGGGGTCGGGGATCGGTGCGGCCTGCCCCAGGTACTGGCCGGCCGGGGCCACCACGTCGGCGGCCCTCAGGCGGGGCAGGACGGGCAGCGGTTCCAGCGGTTTCAGGGCCTTGGCCAGGTCTTCCCAGCTGCGGCCAGCGGCCAGCCAGTCATCGGCCCCCTTGTGGGGACCGGCGGGCACAGCGCCCACCAGGACGTTGGCGCCGGCCTTGGCCAGAAGGTGGCCCAGCCGCCGGCAGGCCATACGCACAGCGCGGCGGCCCTCGCGGCTGTCGCTGTGGTCGAACAACACCCAGACAGGGCGTCCCTTGAGGGGCACGCCGGCCAGATCAGCCAGCAGCTCCCGTGGTCCGGTGCGGCGGCCGTCGGTTCCCTTGGGGCCGGTGCGCTTTGCTCCGTTGTCGATGCCGGGCAGGGCTACCGCCGGGATGCCGATGGACAGCAGGGCGCCGGCCTTCTTGGCGCCCTCTTCGATCACCAGCGGCAGGAGGGGCTCCTGGGCCCACCAGCGCCAGAACGCACCGGCGTCGCCGGTCACGTCGAGCGCCACCGAGAGGGGCAGCTCCAGCCCGAAGCGATCCGCCACCCGCTGAGCCACCACGGCCGGCACCCGCAGCCAGATCGAGCGGGTCGGCACACCGATCGGGTGTTCGTACTTGAGGGCCTTGGGGCCCTTGCCCTCGCGGTGCTCCAAACGGGGCCGGTCCGGCTTGGCGCAACCCCAATCCATGGGGCGGCCCCAGTCGGCCAGTGGATCGAGACCTGCACACCACCAGACGCCCCCTTCGGCCACGGGTTCCAGGGGCCGGGTCAGCCGGACCACGTTGGAGGTGGCGTGCTGCTGGGCCCAACCGCCTAGCTGTTCCAGCCGGTGGCCAGCGATGGCCTCTAGTACCTCGGTGCCCTGGAGGCTCTGGAGGTTGGCGGCGGCTAGCTCGGGGTGAACGGCGGATCCATCGACCCACTCGGCCAGGTGGTGGGCCTTGATGCGGTCGCTGAAACCGGAAACGTCCCAGCCGCTGCCGACTGGTCTTTGCCGATGGTTGGAACGGTTTTCCCAGTCAGCGCAACGGTTTTGGTCTGACTGAGAACGGTTGGACCCTGCTACGGGGGGTCTTGCGCCAGAAACTGGCGCACCTGAGGCATCGGATGCCATGATTGGGTTGCAATTGTTCTTCCCTTGGGGGATGTCCGCCGGCAAGCGAGACATCCCTTTTTTCTTGTGCGACAACTGGCCGGGAAGCCAGTCACCGCAGTGGATCAGGCGGCTAGTACCTCCTGGGTGAGGCCCAGCTCAATGGCCCGGCGGGCCACGGTGCTGCGATCGAGCCCATCCCGTTGGGCCAAGGCATCAAGCCGCGCCTTGACTTCTGGGGTGACACGGAGGCTCA
>JBEINY010000114.1:0-5218 GCA_040377855.1 Prochloraceae cyanobacterium
AATCGCATTCCGCAAACTGGACTCCCTGTCTGTGGTGTCTGCCGTCCCGATTCCTTGGAGCCAGCTGGATGCCGGGGCCCAGGAGGCGCTGCGTGATCAGAACACTCGCCTGGAGGCGCAGGTCGGCTGGTCCTCCCGGGCCCGCGTGATGGCCTCTGGGTACAGCGGCTCCCTGCTGTCGCTCTCGTTGCTGACGCTTGAGGGGATCGCCGGCTGGGAGAACGAGCAGCCAGAGGATCTGCTCACCATCGCCCTGGCGATCTTCGGCAGCCAGGCGGGCACGGTCGGCAGCCGTTCCTTTCAGGCCAGCCCCCACCGCCTCAGCTACGTTCGCCTGCCTGGTGAGCGGTTGCGGCTTCGCATCAGCTCCCCCCGCGCCCAGCTCTGGCTTCTGCACCTTCCGCTGGTCCGGCTCCAGGAGGAGTTCACGGCCCAGGGGGGGAGACGGGCGGATCTGGCTGCTCTGATCGGCACCCTGGCCGACGTCGAGTCCTATCTGATTGCATCGGCCGAACGCCTGCTTGTGTTCGCGGGCGATGGCGGGGCCACCAGCTTGCGGCCGTCGCTGTTGCTCGAGCGTGCTCTCCTCAGTGTGGTCGGGGCCCATCTGCGGGAGGCATCAGCGACCGACTCCCCTGGGGCGTTTTTGCCTCCGGGGGCGTGGCATGTCAAACAGGCCTTGGCCTATCTGGAGGGCCAATCCATGGAACCGCTCAGCCTGGCCTCGATCAGTCGCGCCTGCGGCGTGTCAAGCCGCACCCTGCAGGCCGCCTTTGCGCTCCATCATTCCTGCAGTCCGATGGAGGCCCTGCTGCAGTTGCGCCTTCAGAAGTTGCGTGAGGCGTTGTTGCGAGGCCAGGGGTCGGTGCGTCAGGCCTGTGATGCCGTCGGGCTTCGCTTCAGTGGTCGCACCGCCCAGGCCTATCGGCGCCTGTTTGGTGAGCTGCCGAGTCAGACCCAACGGCAAGGCGCTGGCCCTGGCGCAGTAATTCCGATGGACGTGTTGCAAACACATCGCGAAAATTGCGGCTGAAGGCCGAGAGATTCGTGTATCCGAAGTAGAGGGCCACGGAGGCAACGCTGTCGCCTGGCTGGGGGTTGAGCAGGCGATCCCGGGCATGCACCAGCCGCTGCCGGCGCAGCCACTGCATCGGTCCACAACCGTGGCGCAGTTGGAAGGCGTGCTGCAGCGACCGTCTCGAGAGGCCGCTCTGGGCTTCCAGATCCGACAGGGACAGGGGCGAGCAGAGGTGCGCGTGGATGTAGCCCTCCAGGTCTTCAACCCGGCGGCGGGTGTTGTCATGGGCGCTGCTGGATGGCGATGATCCCGTGATCAGCTCCGGTAGCAGCAGCAGCGCCAGACAGCGTCGGATCACATCATCAAGCCGCAGCAGGTTGGCGAGCTCGGGCCCATTGACCGATTGCAGCTCCAGCATGTGCAGGGTCTGCTGCAGGTTGGCGATCAGCTCGCCGTGGTTCCGTTCCTGACGATCCAGCTGCCGCGGTTGGCGCAGCTTGTGTGCGTACTCCGGAAGCGCCTCCTCGGCGGCTCCGGCCATCACGGTGGCGGTGTGGGCCAGGGAGAGGAGATCGACTGAGAACAGGGCGCCGTTGTAGGCCTCGGTCTGGCCGCGGTAGGCATGGCCTGGGAGGTAGACGGCATTGCCGCCGCCGCGGGCCTCCATCACCTGACCATCGATCCAGAGGTTGCAGAGACCTTCCAGAGGCAACATCACCGTGGCCCGTTCACACTCACTCACCGAGCCGAACAGCGGCGTGTGGGCGCCGGCGATCACCTGGATGTCACCGGTCCGGGCGACAACGCTGCGGTGTTGAAAGGTGGATCGGCTGCCGATCTGGGCGAAATCGGTGACGGGAATCGCCAAGCGGAGACGCTCAGCGAGAACGTCAGGATCCTGGTCCTGAACGGCTGTTTCGCTGAGGAAGGCGAGCTGGGTATCGGGAACAGCGGCAGGGTCCACATCGGCCTGATGTGAGTTTCCAGGTTAAGGTTACTTAGGTACGTTTGCAGCAGTCCAGGATGCAACGATAGTTGTCAATCGGTAAAGCGATGTCACCGCTTAGGTTGTTATGGCCAAGGCCCGTGCCTAGGTTCTAATTGACGGCATTGGGTTAATGGTTGCGTCTGCTGAAGATCGGGCCTGGATCAATGGGCAACGATTGTTTTTTGCTGATCCTATGGCGACGGATTGGGTAGATCCGGTGCGCTTGGCAGAGGCGATCGGCATGATCTGCAATCTCAGTCGTTTTGAAGCGATTGGTTCCCAGCGTCACTATCTTCATCGCAGTGGCATGCTTCTGATCGGTGATACGGCGATCACCACGGCAGCATTCCTTCCGCAGCAGGGTGCTACGGATGACTTTGATCAATGCCTGATCGAGCTGCCGCTCTCGGTCGGTGCGGGAACCTGTTTCAACATTGCTGGCAAGGATTACCAGTGTCATGGAGGTGTTCAAGGGTTGTTTCTTCCTGGTCAGGCGATGACAGCGACCAGCTCCAATCCCACTGCCACCCTCGGTTTCAACCTAGACCCGGATCGACTCTCGGCCCTGTTGGTGCAGCTGTCCGCAGGCACTGTTTCCCCTGAGCGGGCACGGCTGGAGTTCCAGCGGCCCCATCGGATTGATCTGCGCGATCCTCGGGTTCGGGAGCTCTGGCAGTGGTTGCAGTCGCTGCTGACAATGCTCGAGTCCAACAGCCGATCCCTCGCCGATCCCCAGGGGGCCCTGGCGCTGGCTTTCGAGGAACTCCTCTACCGCTGCAGCCTGTTGATGATTCGACCGGATCTGATGCAGTCATCACCGATGGCGGAGAGAACTCTCACCAAGCTCTTGGCCGGTTGTCGCCTCTGATACCGCTTCGCCCGCTGCCCTGGCTTGCGGCAAGGGCATCAGGGCCTTTGTCCTGTGCGATCCCGCCGATCGTCTGTCCCTGCTCTGCGGCCGAGGACGCTCCTGTGGCCAGGGTCGGGCCACGGCTCTGATCAACGCGATCGAGCAGGAGGCTGCCCGTGAAGGGCAGTGGCGACGGCGCACCGAGGCGAGCCAGCTTTTCCGTCCGCTGTTGGAGCGCTGGCGCATGGTCCAGCTCCTGAAGCCATCGCCTTCGCTTGGACTGGTGCGCCCACCGGAGCATGGGTGCTTCTCTCCAGGTGGTGATGGCTGAAGAGCAGCTGCAGCAGCTCCTCGCCAAGGTTGAGTAGCTCAATGCCTTCGTGGCCCTGGTGCAGCAGTCACCATCAGCTGCGGCTCAGCCCGGAACAGAGCCGCCAGATCCGAGAGAGAAGGGTGGTGCTGGTCAATGGCTAGGGGCTCACCCCGGCCCTGGACCGCCTGCCGGCTGCGATCCGGGTGACGGAGCTGGCGCCTGGCCGTTCCTGGCTTGAAATGTCCGGCCCGAGAGCCTGGGCCGGTGGCATGGGCACGGTCTGGGAACCGTTATCATTTTCATGGTCCTGGTCTTTTCCTGGTCTCTCCCCGGTGCTGTCGGCTTCATGGCTTCCTTTCGACCTCCTTTGGTGATGGCTGTCGCTGCGGCGCTGATGACACCGCTGGCCATGGATGGCGCCTCCGGATTCTCAGCCGCCAGCGCCGCTCCTTCGATCGCGCTCGACAAGTATTCCGCAGCTGACGAGCAAGTCACCAGCATCAGCCAGTTCAGCGACGTCAAGCCCACCGACTGGGCTTATCAAGCGCTGAGCAACCTGGTGCAGAAGTACGGCTGCGTGGCCGGCTACCCCAACGGCACCGATGGCGGTGGCAAGGCGATGACCCGCTATGAAGCGGCCGCCCTGCTGAACGCCTGTCTCGATCGCGTCACTGAAGTGACCGACGAGCTCAAGAAGCTGATGAAGGAGTTCGAGAAGGAACTCGCCGTAATCAAGGGCCGCGTTGATGGCCTCGAAGCCCGCGTCGGCGTGCTGGAAGCGAACCCGTTCTCCACCACCACCAAGCTGAAGGGGATCGCCACCTTCGTGGTCGGCGGCAACAGCTTTGGCGGCACCAGTGCCACCAACGTCCAGGACGCCCAGGCCAATTACGGCGCCACCACCTTCAACTATGACGTCCGCCTGAATCTGGACACCAGCTTCACCGGTAAGGACCTGCTTCGCACCATCCTGCGGGCCGGTAACTTCGCCCCGACCAGCATGGGTGGTGCCGGACCCAGCACCCTTTCCCAGCTGGAAACGGCTTTCCAGGAGAACTGTGGTGCGAATGTCGATTGTGGAGATGTGCTGGCGATCGATCGTCTTTACTACCAGCTTCCTTTTGGTGAGTTCACCTTCACGGTCGGTGGCCGGGTCGGCCAGGAGGACATGCTGGCCATCTGGCCGAGTGTCTATCCGTCCGAAAGCGTTCTTGATGTGCTCACGTTGAATGGAGCCCCGGCCGCTTACAACAAAACCCTCGGCGCCGGCGCCGGTCTCTGGTGGCAGAGGGATGGTTTTGCCATCAGTGCCAATTACGTCGCTGCCAATGCCCAGAACGGCAATCCACAGCTGGGCGGTATCGCCACGAATGGGGCGAGCGGTACCGGCACTGTTCAGGTGGGCTATGCCGCCGAGAACTGGGCGATTGCTGCAATCTATTCATCGATTCAGAACGGCGGCAACATTGTTTACGCCACCCCGTTTGTTCGCGACAGTCTTAACAATCCCGGCATGGCCAATGCCGTGGCTCTCAGCGGTCACTGGCAGCCTGCCTCCGTCGGTTGGATCCCTTCGATCAGCGCCGGCTGGGGCATCACCACCACCAGTTACACGGCCGTGGTGAACACCGACGGCCTGGTGGCCACCATGCAGTCCTGGAGTGTGGGCCTGCAGTGGGAGGACGCCTTTGCCAAGGGGAATGTGCTCGGGATGGCCTTCGGTCAGCCCCCCTTTGCCACCAGCCTCAATGGTGGTGGGACCCCGCAGGACGGCAACTACGCCCTGGAGGGGTGGTACAAGATCCAGGTCACCGATCAGATCAGCGTCACTCCGGCACTCTTCTATCTGAGTCGGCCCTTGGGCGCCAACACCCCAGCGGGTCAGAGCTTCGACCAGCTCGGCGCGCTGATCAAGACCAGCTTCCGTTTTTGATCCTTGCTCCGCTGGCGGATCCCCTGGCTCATGGGGGGGGAGCCGCGTTGCTGCGCTAGGGATCAGACTGAGCCCAGCAGTGCCATCATCCAGCCGTGACCGCCAGCGTGACCGAC
>JBEINY010000125.1:0-4100 GCA_040377855.1 Prochloraceae cyanobacterium
ATCCGGGTCCCCCTGCGGGCGTCCGGCGATCCGTCTTCGAGCCCATGCCAGCTGCCCCGGCCAACACCGGGGCTTTTTGTTGCCTGGATGGTCGGTGGGGATCCGGATCAGGAGGAGCGCCGCAGCATCGCCAGATCTGAGATCTTCAGGCGCCGTTGGCGGGCCTGCCGCAGGGCCCAGACCCGTTGCTGCGCCAAACCGCTGGCCCCCTCAGCGAGATCCGGATGACAACGAATCTGGGCCATCTGGGCCTGATGCCTGCGGGCATCCCGACGGCGGGCTCTCATGAAACCGACCATTTCGGGGTCTACGGCCCCGGCGGCCCTCGGGACCCGGAGCTGATCCGCCGGCAGCTTCCCCGCAGGCAGGGCCGCAGGACTCAAACCATCAAAGGTCATCTGACAACTCCTGAACTGCCTTCAGTCTGTAGTCGTTGCTACGAAACCAGAGGTCTCGCCACGGAACGTCATGCGGCCAGCCCGACCTTTGGGTCGCCGACACCGGCACCAGCTGGCCCCATCAGGCCACGGAAAGGTCCTGAGATCCGTTGAAATGGAACGACTGTTGCCGTTGTCATGGCCGATACCCTCACCCGATTGGCGTACCAGACCATGCAGCAGGGCAAAAGCCTGATGGGGCTGGCCCACAAGGAGGTGAGCACCCGGTTGATGGATGTGCTGGCACCGCAGGGATCCCCGAAGACGGTGCCGGTGGAGCCCCAGACCCTGATGAAGCTCAGGGCCTCGATGGAGCGCCTGCTCGCCATCGACTGGGAGGAAGCCGAGCGAGGCCTCTACCCCACCTCCCTGTTGTTTGATGCCCCTTGGCTCGACTGGGCCAGCCGCTACCCCCTGATCTGGCTGGACATGCCCTCCACCTGGAAACGACGCCAGGAACGGCGGGTCCGGGACCTGCCCAACGATGTTGAGCCCGCCAACTACCCCGATTACTACCTCCAGAATTTCCACCACCAGACCGACGGCTACCTCAGCGATCACTCCGCAGCCCTCTACGACCTCCAGGTTGAGATCCTGTTCAACGGCACTGCCGATCCGATGCGCCGCCGGGTCCTCGCCCCACTGCTGAAGGGCCTCGAGCGATTCAGCGAGCGTCACCCAAGCCAGATACGGGTGCTCGATGTGGCCACCGGAACCGGGAGGGCCCTGCGTCAGATCCGTGGTGGGCTGCCGCGGGCCCAGCTGATCGGCCTCGACCTGTCGGCGGCCTACCTCAGGCAGGCGAATCGCTGGCTCTCGGCCCTGCCCGGTGAGCTTCCCCAGCTGGTGCAAGGCAACGGCGAGGCGATGCCCTTCGCCGAAGGCAGTGTGCAGGGCGTGACCTGCGTGTTTCTGTTCCATGAGTTGCCGGCGGACGCGCGACAACAGGTGCTTCGGGATGCTTTCAGGGTGCTGGAGCCGGGCGGTGTCCTCGTGTTGGCCGATTCCGTCCAGTTGGCCGATTCCCCGCAATTTGCAGCAGCGATGGAAAACTTTCGGCGTGTCTTTCACGAACCCTTCTATCGCGATTACATCGGTGATGACATTGATCAACGCCTCTCTGCTGCAGGTTTTGAAACCATCACAGCAGAAAGCCATTTCATGACGCGCATCTGGTCAGCCCGCAAGCCAGTCCGCTAGCTGGCTGGCCTTGCGACCCCCATCCAGTCCTATAGGGTCTGGCAATCAAGGAGCATCGCCCCATGGCCAACCCCTTTCGGCTGCGATGGTTGGACGGCTGGACCTTCCAGACCGTCCTGATGGAAGGTGCCGTGCAGGTGGAAGCGAGGGGCTTTGGCATCTGCATCAGAACAACGGTCCAACCGGGTGAAACGCCCCGTACGGCTGCTGATCGCCTGGTTCTGGAAGAGGATCGTCGTCGCAGGTCCCTGCACAATGCCTGGCTGCGGGGTCAGGCCATGCCTGAAAATGCCGAGCTGGGCACGCTCCCCGGCGCCAGCCTCGATCTGCCCTCGCCCCAGGGGGTCGCTTCCCCCGCCGTCGAGCCCAGCGACCAGGAAACCAAAACCGAAACGGCCATCCCCGTCACCGACGCGGCCCCGGGGGCCAGCAATGTGGTCCGACAACTGGATTCCCAGCTCAGCCGCAGCATCAATTGAGCAGGCGGGCAATCACCAGCCCAAGCCCTCCCCAACGAAGCACCTGCCAGAACCGATCAGCGATCGTTCTCCCCGGCGTCAACGACGACGGCAGGGCTTCCATCAACCGTTGGGCCACGGAGAGACGCTGCTGCAATCGCCGATTGGCCACCGACGGGCCGCCGAGCTCTGGACGGCGGGCTCGCTCAGCCAGGGAAAAGAGACTGGCGAACACGTGCGTCCAACGCAGGGGCCTGGGGCGGTGCACGGACCGGTCGTTGAAGCGATGCCGATCGAAGCGGGAATGGCTGGCCATGCCTCCAGGATGGGACACCTGCCGAGCCTCCGTCCAGTGCCCCCATCATCCGAGCCCGATCCCATCCCAAATCCCCCGTCATCGGAGACCCTCAAGCCGACGGGCGGCTGGCCTGACGATGCCCTGGATCAGGCGATGGCGCTGCACCGAACCCTCCAGCTCGGGGATCGGCAATGGCACGCCCTGAAGCATCAGAAGGGACGACGGGGAGCTGAACAGATCAGTGCCGCCCTTGTGCAGCTCCTGCATGATCCAGCCGGCCCGGGGGGCGGTGACCTGGAGCGGCGAGCCATGGCCCTGGCCCTGCTCGAGCAGGGCATGGCCTGGCTCAAGGGTGAACTGCGGGATCCAGGCTGCCCGAGCCACGGCCGCTAACGCTGCACAGCCACCTGCAACCGGTTGCCGCGGTTGCTCCAGCGGACATCATCAAAGCAGTGATGAATCAGGAACAGGCCACGGCCGGCGCAGGCCGCCGGATCCCTCGGCAAGTAGCCCTGGCGGTGGGCAGCAGGCACGCCGGTTCCCTGATCCTGGACCTGGAAGACCCACCAGCGGTCGCATTCAATCCGGCGGATGCGCAGGGCGAGGGATGGATCCCTGCGGTTGCCGTGGCAGACGGCGTTGACCAGCACTTCCTGAAGGCCCAGTCTCAGCCTGGCGCTCACCTCAGGACAGGCGATCGGTTCGAGCAATCGATCCAGAAGAGGCCCCAGCTGCAGGGTGGAGGGACTCACGAACTGACACCAGCGCAGCCGTGCCGCAGCCGGTTGGCAGGAGGCCAAGGCCACCAGCTTCCCCTGGGACATCCCGGCCTGGGCCGGGCGTCGTCGTTCAGGGAGCTTGCTCTGGGACATCCACCAGGCCAAGGCCGGATTTGACCCTACCCCGAGCTCGGGCCCACCGGTCCTCAGCGTCCCTGGCGTTGTTGCAAAGAGGGGTGGGAGAGCAGGGCATCCATCAACCGCACCCCCCGCAGCTGGTTGATCAGGGGCATGTGGCCCTCAGGTGCATCAAGGCTCCACTGAAAGGAACCGGGATAACGGGTCCAGAGACCGCCGCTCTTCCACCCGAGTTTCGGCCACAGCAACTCCCAACGCCCCTGGCAAGCCTTCAGCAGCCGAGCCTGCACCGTGAACCCGAAGCGCCCCTGGGAATAAACGAGCCAGAGGCGATCGAGGCTCTGGAGATCGACGCCACTCATCGGCGGCACCTCGCTGTAATAGACGTAGCCGCGCCTCTCAGCCTCCGGGCCCGCCAGTTGCCGCAGCATGGCGCTGGTGATGCGATCGGCCTCCTCAAACGCCTGGGTGGCAAGGGCCTCCTGAAGCGTGGCGAAGTTGAGACCGATGGCGGAGCTCACCGCCAACCATCCATCTGGATACCGGGCCCGGAACTCGCCGCTTTGCTCACTCGACCCCTCGGCGAGCAGAAGCTGGACCAAAGATCCGGGTGCCCAGTCGTCGGCGGTGGCATCGAGGCTGGCCAGCTGCTCAGGCACCAGGGCGGTCAGCTCGGATGCCAGGGGCTTCGGACCACTGAGCAATGAGCGGCGCTGGCGGGGGGAACCCGCCAGGAACCGCTCAAGCCACTGGGCGGCGGAAAGGGTGGCGGTGACCGGAGGACCGGAAAGCATGGCGGTGATCCAGCCTCTTGAACAGCCAGGGTTGGCCCACTATGTCAGGCCAGGCC
>JBEINY010000109.1:0-5896 GCA_040377855.1 Prochloraceae cyanobacterium
GGTCCCCACCGAGCTCTGCAGGTCGGCATCGCCCTGGGCCGGCCAGGTCGGAACCACCACAGCGGCGGCTTCCCCCACCAGGGCTGAGAGCTCCTGGGCATCGGTGGCACGCAGGTCCACCAGTTGGACGGGCACCTCGGCTTTGCCGATACCGCGGGCAATGGCCTGGCTGAGGCGGTCACAGAAGCCGTATTGACTCAGGTAACAGACAGCCACATAGGCCTCGCCTTTGCTGCGGCTGGCGCTCCACTCGCGGTAATCCCCCAGCCAGAGGCCGAGGTGATGGCGCAGCAGGGGGCCATGGCCGACCGCCACGGTGTGGATGTCAGGCAGGGCATCCATCCGCTTCAGGGCCTGCAGCACGCTGCGGGCATTGGGGCCCATCAGGCATTCGTAGTAGAAGCGGAAATCGGGGGCGATCGCACCGGGGTCACTGTCGAAGAGCTCGTTGCTGCAGTAGTGCAACCCGAAGGCATCACAGGTGTAGAGGACGCCGGTGCCGTGATCGAAGGAGAAGATCGTGTCCGGCCAGTGGAGATTCGGTGCACTCAGAAATTCGAATCGGTGCCCCACCCCGCTGTCAGGATTGGTGCCCAGATCGAGCTCCTCGCCACTCTTCACCGCCCGGCTGCGGAAGGGTCGATGCACCTGGTTTTCGAGAAACTGAATCGCCACCTTGGAGCCCACGATTTCGATGGCGGGATTCCGCTCGATCAGGTCGCCGATCAGGCCGGAATGGTCCGGCTCGGTGTGGGAAACAATCAGGTGATCGATGCTGCGTGGATCAATCAATCCCTCCAGCAGCGGTAACCAGGTGTCACGAAATTTGAGATGGCTCGAATCGATCAGGGCCGTGCGCTCGCCCCGCACCAGAAAGGCGTTGTAAGTGGTGCCGTTGCGCAGACCGAATTCAATGTCGAAGCGGCTGCGGTCCCAATCGAGGGAGCGGATGGTGGTGGTATCGGCTGCGATGGGTTCGCACTGCAGCGACAGGCGAGACGTGGTGCCGGGGGCGGTGGCTGTGGCGCTCATCGCTCCGATCGCAAATTGGCCATGACTGTAGGCATGCCGATCGGCACCCGGGTTTCACGGCAGCCACCACCAGTCACTGAAGGCTGCCGCCTGACCGCAGGGGCGGCCGTTCTCATCCAGCAGGCTCCAGAGCCGGGCCCCACGGATCTGGAAACGGCGACCCTGGCTGTCGATCCGCACGCCCGCGTACCCGTCGATCCCCCCCAGTGCCAGGGCCTGGTCCAGGGCCGCCTGACGAGCGGCCCGGGTGCCGGCTTCGGCGGTCAACCGGGATGGCAGTCCCACCAAGGTTGCCCAGGAGTGGTGCCACAGCGTGAGGGCCTCCCGGTTGCCATAGATCAGGCGTGGATCGGGGCCGTCGTCATGGGCGAGCACCACCATGGGTGCCACGAACAGGTCCTGGGCGATCTGGATCCCGGGGCGGCCCAGGGCGGTGGGAGCCACCAGCTCCCTGCCGAAGGCGAGCCGGTGGCTTCGCAGGACCCGCTGGGCCAGCACCAGGACCTCCGGACTGAGCCACGGGGGCCCCTCCGGCGTGCTCCCGGGTGGGGCCGTCAACCGTCCGTCCCCATGGCCAGGGCCATGGCCCGCAGGGCCTGGGTCTGACCATGGGCGCGAAGCTGGGCCAGAAACCGTTGCCGGGCTTCGGGAAATCGTGGCTCCTCAGCCAAGGGGAGGTCGCCGGCACCATCGAGGCCTGAATCCCCCTCGAGGGCCGGGGTGATCACCACCAGCTCCGGATCCAGGGGGGCGTTGTAGCTCCACCATCGACCCGGATCGGCCAGGGCCGGGTGCAGGGGGTGCGGGGTCTGCTCCAGGGGCGGGGCCGGCTCCTGGGCTGCGGCCCTGGCGGCCAACTCCTGGCGGCGCCGCACCGCCAGGTCGGCTAGCAGCTGGGGGCGGGTGCGGCCCCGCAGCTGGAACAGCACGAAGGGGTCCTCGCTGAAGCGATCCCCCATCAGGTAATAGACAGCGCTGACGTGTTTGCAGGGGTTGGCGTTATCGGGGCAGGTGCATTCGCTGCGCACCTCCTGGAGCTTGAAGGGAAAGAGCCGTTTGCCACTGGCGGCGAAGGCCCGCTCGATGTCGGCGGGCATGATCCCAGCCAGCAACTGGGCCGACCAGCGGGCCTTCTGGGTGAGGGCTTCCAGCACGTAGCCCCAGTCCTCGTCGTTGAGCACATCCAGCCAGAGCTTCACCTTGTAGGGATCGTTC
Source organism: Prochloraceae cyanobacterium (assembly GCA_040377855.1). GTDB lineage: Bacteria > Cyanobacteriota > Cyanobacteriia > PCC-6307 > Cyanobiaceae > CAIXOZ01. The sequence goes on from JBEINY010000109.1 coordinate 2,248, forward strand.
TCGGATCCCTGCACCCGGGCATGCACCCGCCGGCCCTCGAACCGGATCGAGGTGACATTGCCCTCTCTGGCGTAGGTCCAGGCCCGCTCAAGCCGCTTCTTGTAGCGGTAGGAATTGATCAGTTCCATCCACTGCTCCACCCACCAGGGCTGCTGCCCCAGCCCCTGCTGGCCCAGCTGGGTGGTGATGGCGCTGTTGTTGCCGGGGGTGACGGTCATGGTTTTGGTGCGGCCTGCGGTTGCATCAGCTCTCCTCCAGGGCCACCAGATCGCGGAGCTGGCCAACGTCCAGGCCCCCCAGCCACTCCTCGCCGGATCCGATGATCTCCTCCGCCAGCCGTGATTTCTCCAGAATCATCCGATCGATTTTCTCTTCCACCGACCCGCTGGTGATGAATTTGTGCACCATCACCCGGTTGGTCTGGCCAATCCGGTAGGCGCGATCGGTGGCCTGGTTTTCCACGGCAGGATTCCACCAGCGATCCACATGGAAGACGTGGCTGGCGCGGGTGAGATTCAGGCCCACGCCCCCCGCCTTCAGGGACAACAGGAAGAGCTGGGGACCCCGGGGATCGTCCTGGAACCGATCCACCATCGCCTGGCGTTCGCTCTTGCTGGTGTTGCCGTAGAGGAAAGGCACCTCCTGGCGCCAGCGCTGCTGCAGATAGGCCTTGAGCAGGTGCCCCCATTCCGCGAACTGGGTGAACAGCAGGGCCCGGTCGCCGGCCTCGATCACCTCCTCGAGGATCTCCTCCAGCCGCTGGAGCTTGGCGCTGCGGGCCGCGAAGCCAACCTCCACCTGCTCTTCCTTCAGGGCCAGGGCCGGATGGTTGCAGATCTGCTTGAGCTTGGTGAGCAGGGCCAGCACCTGGCCGTGCTTCTGGCCCAGGGGAGCGCGGGCGATCGCCTCCAGGCTTTCGTCCACGGTCTTGATGTACAGCTGCTTCTGCTCTGGGCTGAGACCGACCCACTCCCGCAGTTCCACCTTCTCCGGCAGGTCGGAGATGATCGAGCGGTCGGTCTTGAGGCGGCGAAGGATGAAGGGGCCCACCCGGGCCTTGAGGTCCCGCAGGGAGCTCATGTCGCCGTAGCGCTCGATCGGCAGGCGATAGCGCTGGCGGAAGAAGGCCTCGTCGCCGAGCACCTTCGGGTTGAGGAAGTCCATCAGGGCCCAGAGTTCGCTCACCCGGTTCTCCACGGGGGTGCCGGTCAGGGCGATCCGGAAGCGGCTGATCTTGCCGGGACGAGCGAGGTCTCGGGCCGCCTGGCTCTGCTTGGCGGCGGGATTCTTGATCGCCTGGGCCTCATCGATCACCACCCCTTGCCAATCGATGGCGGTCAGCAGTTCGCTGTCTCGCTGCAACAGGCCGTAGGTGGTCAGCACCAGGTCCACGTCCTTGAGGGCCTTGCGCAGGTTGGCTGCCGTGGCGGGGCGCCGGGGGCCGTAGTGCTCCTTCACCACAAGATCCGGCGTGAATCCGTTCGCCTCCCGTTTCCAGTTGGTGAGCACCGAGGTGGGAGCCACCAGCAGCACCGGACGTTTCAGTTCCTCCTCGGCCTTGAGGTGCTGCAGGAAGGCGAGCAGCTGGATGGTCTTGCCCAGGCCCATGTCATCAGCCAGGCAGGCGCCCTGGTCGAAGCGATGCAGGAAGGCCAGCCAGCCCAGCCCCCGCTCCTGATAAGGCCGCAGCTGGCCCGAGAAGCCAGGGGGCGCCGGCAGGGGATCCGGGGCCTTCTGCTGGTGGTACTGCTCCAGCACCGCCTGCAGCCGCGGACCGGCCTGGAAGCGATGCACCGGCAAGCGCATCAGGGTGTCGCCGTCGGTGGCCGTCAGCCGCAGGGCGTCATCGAGGCTGAGCACCGGTTCGGCGGTGGCGAACCGTTCGGCATGGCGCAGGTCGGTGGGGCGCAGTTCGATCCAGGCCCCCTTGTGCTGCACCAGGGGGCTGCGCTTGGCGGAGAGCCGCTGCAGGTCCCGCAGGCTGAGCGTCACACCGCCGATCATCAGGTCCCAGCTCCAGTCGAGGGTTTCCCCCAGGGTGAAGCCCTTCGACCGGGTGGGTAGCTCGGCCTGGATGGCCAGGCCGAGCCGGCTTGCAAGGCCGCCGGAGAGGCTGGGGGGGAGCACCACCCCGATGCCGTTGTCACGAAGCTGGGTTGCGGCGGTGCGCACCAGCACGAAGGCTTCAGCCGGGGTGAGGAGCATGCCCTCGGGGGTGGCCGACTCCAGGCCCCGGGCAATCGGTTCAAAGGTGTTCAGGGCCCGGCCCAGGCCCTCCAGCAGCAGTTCGCCAGGCTGCTGCAGGGTCAGATCGCCGAGATGCAGCTGGCCATCCCCGGTCGACCAGACGTTGCCGGCCGGCACCCGCAGGCTGGGATCCGCCTCCCCCTGGAGGCTGAAGCGCAGCTCCCAGAGCTCGGCATCCGCCGCAGGCGTGAACAGTTCCAGGCAGGCCCTGGCCGGGGCCACCCGGCCGGCTACCCCTTCGCGCCAGTGCTGGGTGGCGGTCGTCAGCCGCTCCCTATCGTCGGCTTCCAGCTCAAGCTGCCCGTCTCCTGGACCCAGGGCCTTCTGCCAGGCGGCCAGCAGGGGATCCAGACCGTCGCCTTCCGGCTGGAAGCCACCCCGCAGTTCGGCATCCAGGAGCCGGCTGAGCAGGTTCGCCACCCGCAGCCGCCCGGCTCCGGGACGCCGGCAGGCGAGGGGATGGGAGGCCCTGGCCGCCTCGGGTCGGGGCCGGGTCAGCCGTTGACCCCCCAGGGCCGGGGGCTCCCGCCAGGGCAGGGCGCAGAGGGCCACCTGGGGGAGGCGGGAGGCCAGGTCCTCGAGGCGGCGACGGTCGTCTTCCCGGTTCAGCAATGGTTGCCAGCGGGCCCGTCCGTCCTCGATCTGGGGAAGCCACCGCCCCCGGGCCACCAGGCTGAGCACCCACCGGTGGAGATGGCTCCACCAGCGCAGATCCTCGCCGAGGTCGGGGTGCTCGCCCGACAGGGGCAGGGAGGCGAGCCAGGCACTGGCCGCGGCGGGGTCGAGGGCAAGCCCGGGCACCTGCCACGGCCACCATTCGAGTTGGCGGGGAATCGGTTCCCCTGCCTGCAACGGCAGGCCGCTCCAGGCTTCGTTGTCGCTGGCCTTCCGGCCGCGGGCTCCCTGGCGGCGGCTCGGCAGGCTGAGGCTTGCGGTGGTGTCGAGGGCGGCGGCCGGCAGCAGGTTCAGCTCCTCCAGCCAGGCCTTCAGCTCTGCCCGGGAGAGGGCGAAGGGATGGTCCGGCGCCATGTCCGCCGGTTCGACCGGCTGGGCCACGCGCCAGGTGTCGGCCCACACCAGCAGACGACCTCCTTCGCCCTCCGCGGGGAACAACCAGGTGGCGTGCAGAAGGCTCATGGGGGCGTGGTGAGCGGTCCCCGTTGCTCCGTGACCTGCGCGTCAGGGCACCCTGCGACCTGGGGCGAGGTCACCGGGAAAGGCTCCGGGAAGGGGCTGGTCCTGAGCACCGTGATGGCGGGGGCCTGAGGCTCGCCCCCATCATCGCGGATGGCATGGCCGGGCTGATGTTGATTGGTCCATCACGGCCGCAGGCCCGGCCACCGGCGCGGCAACAGCACCAGCAGCAGGGCCGCGGCGGCCACGGGCAGCCAGGCCCGCAGCA
>JBEINY010000026.1:0-26254 GCA_040377855.1 Prochloraceae cyanobacterium
CTGATGGATGCCGGCGTGCCCCTCAAGGCCCCCGTGAGCGGTGCCGCCATGGGCCTGATCAAGGAGGGCGAGGAGGTGCGCATCCTCACCGACATCCAGGGCATCGAGGACTTCCTCGGCGACATGGACTTCAAGGTGGCCGGCACCGAGAAGGGCATCACCGCTCTGCAGATGGACATGAAGATCACCGGTCTTGAGGTGAAGACCGTGGCTGACGCCATCAACCAGGCACGCCCCGCCCGCCTGCACATCCTCGAGAAGATGCTCGAGGCGATCGAGAAGCCCCGCGATGTGCTCTCCCCCCATGCCCCGCGCCTGCTCAGCTTCCGCATCGATCCGGAACTGATCGGCACGGTGATCGGCCCCGGCGGCCGCACCATCAAGGGCATCACCGAGCGCACCAACACCAAGATCGACATCGAAGATGGCGGCATCGTGACGATCGCCAGCCACGACGGTGCCGCCGCTGAAGAAGCGCAGCGCATCATCGAGGGGCTCACCCGTCGCGTCAGCGAGGGCGAAGTGTTCAGCGGTGCCGTGACTCGCGTGATCCCCATCGGTGCCTTCGTGGAGATCCTTCCCGGCAAGGAAGGCATGATCCACATCTCCCAACTCTCCGAAGCGCGCGTGGAGAAGGTGGAGGACGTGGTGAAAGTGGGCGACCACGTGACCGTGCGCGTCCGCGAGATCGACAACCGCGGCCGCATCAACCTCACCCTCCGCGGCGTGCCCCAGGACAACGGCGTCGCCCCTGAGACGACCGTCCCTCAGACCTGAAACGACGGGTCAATCCTGGCCATGGCTGCTGCCGCCAGCTCACAAAGCTGGTGATGCAGGCGGCCATGGCTTGCCAGCAGACAGCCCGCCTGGAGGGCATCTCCCCTGTTGTATCCAAGCGCCCGTCCGTCGGCGTGGCTGAACGCCCCCCCGGCGGCCCTCAGCACCGCTTCCGGGGCCGCCATGTCCCAGTCCTTGGGCGCCGTACGACCGGACAGCGAGACGTATAGATCGGCGTCACCCCGCAGAATCGCGGCCACCTTGCCGCCGACACTGCCCACCGCCCGACTGGAGCCGACGGCCAGGTCGGCAAGCAACTCTTCCAGGCGCTGATCTCGGTGGCTGCGGCTGGCCACCAGCACCAGCTCCTCCCGGAGGCGGCGTTCACTGAGGCGCGGCGGCGACCGGCGACCACGGCGGTCCTCACACCAGGCGTCGGCGCCGAAGCCAGCCCCCTGGGGAATCACCCCCACCCAGAGTTCCTCTGGTTCGGGCAGCAGCACAAGACCGAGCACTGGGCTGCCGTGATGCACCAGAGCAAGATGAACCGCGTACTCACCCGTCCCGGCGAGGAAATCGCGGGTTCCATCCAGGGGGTCGAGGATCCAGAGCCAGTCCCCCGCCAGGGGAAGGCCGGCCGCGAGCTGCTCCTTGGCGGTTTCCTCAGACAGCAAGGTCCAAGGGGCGCCAGGGAAAGCCGCCTGCAGACCCTCCAGGAGCCATAGGTTGACGGCCAGATCAGCGGCACTGACTGGACCCTCGCCACCCTCATCCACCGACAGCACCGCCTCAAAACCATGGGGCGGGGCCTCCCCGCGGGCGTAGGCACGAAGAATATCGGCGGCTCCCCAGCACAGGGGCCGCAGGGCCACCAACAGATCGTCGAGGGTCAGACCTGGGGGGAGGGACAGGGGGACCGGCATGATGGAAACGACGCGATCGGACGCGGGCGGACCACCCACAGGGGAGCATTGTGCAGGAGCTGGAACCCGCGTCGGGCGTGCTCTATCTGGTGGGCACGCCGATCGGAAACCTCGGCGATCTCTCGCCCCGGGCCCGCCGGGTGCTGGAGGGGGTGGACCGGATCGCCTGCGAAGACACCCGCCACAGCGGTCTGCTGCTCCATCACCTGGGCATCCGCAGGCCCCTGCTGAGCTTCCACCAGCACAACCAGACCGTCCGAATCCCGGAACTGCTGGCGGCCCTGACCACCGGCGAGAGCATCGCGGTGATCAGCGATGCGGGGCTACCGGGCATCTCCGATCCGGGCGAAGCGCTGGTGGCCGCAGCCCGGGAGCAAGGCCGCACGGTGATCTGTGTGCCTGGGCCCTGTGCGGTCACCACAGCGCTGGTCAGCAGCGGCCTGCCCAGCGGCCGCTTCTGCTTCGAGGGGTTCCTGCCACCGAAGGCCACGGCGCGGCGGCAACGACTCCAGGCCCTGGCCCCAGAGGAACGCACCCTGGTGGTTTTTGAAGCGCCGCATCGGCTGCTGGCCCTGCTCGAGGACCTGCTGCTGGTGCTGGGTGATCGGCCGTTGCGGGTGGCCAGGGAACTGACCAAACGCCATGAAGAGCAGGTCGGACCGACCGTGTCGATGGCCCTGGAGCATTTCCAACGCCAGGCGCCGCAAGGGGAATGCACCCTGGTGATCGGTGGTGCCACCAGCCCCGTACCGCGCCAATGGCAGGACGAGGAGCTGGTGGCAGAGCTGAAGCGGCTGATCGAGGACGAGGGCCTCGGCAGTCGGGAAGCAACCCGGCAACTGGCGGAACGCACCGGCATCGCCCGGCGCACCCTCTACGCCCTGGTTCATCGCGGCGACTGAACCGGGAGGCGTTCGACGGGGCCCCCAACGGCATTGGGATGCAAGGAAAGGAGCCGGCCTTCCGTCAGACTGAGGGTCAAGGCCTGCCTGGGGCCAATTGCCGGAGTCATCGATGGTGCTACGCCTGCAACTGCTGTTGTCCACCGTGGTCGGTGGCCTGCTGCTGCTGAGCGTGCTTTGCCTGGGCGCCCAGAACCTCGATGAACGCCCGAGCCTCAACCTGGGCTTCGGTCAACGCAGTGCCCCGCTGCCGAGCGGTTTTCTGGTGGGGATCGCCCTGGTGATGGGGGTGATCAGCGGGGGCTGCTGCGGCGCCCTGCTCACCCCAGGCTCCGAGGATGACCGCAGCGGTCGTCCCTGAACACCCCTGCTGCAGGTTGACGCACCGGAATCAGGAGCCGGGCAGGGCATAGAGAGCCCCTTCCATCACCACCCGGGAGATCCCCTGGGCCAGGAGGAAAGGGGCTGTGCGCTCCAGCAACCGCGGATCGGGCATCTTGATGACGCGCTGGCTACGACCGCACTGGCGCTTGGCCTCGCGGGGATTGATGAACAGGCTGATCGCCTGACGATCGGCCTCCTCAGCCGGCAGGGCCCCCAGCTCACTGAACTCGCTCAGGGGGCGAGGTTGCAGCTCCACCGTCTTGTCGACCAGCATGTAGACACCGCCGTTGAAGCTGGCAGCGGTCAGGGGGCGGCAGGTGACCGCGTCCGTGCCGGCGATCGCGTTGAGGCTGACCGCAATCGGCGTGAAGGGATCCATGCCATCGACCCCGTCATCGGATGGGTCGAAATCGTCGTCACCGAGGTCATCGGAGAAATCATCCGCATCGTCGATGGCCAGCACGCCCGGATCGGAATCGGCGCGGGGGTCCGGCCGGCTGGGCATGGCCGCCACCGCCGTCGAACGGCGGGTGACCGGCCTGGCCGCTCTGGCCACCTCGACGAACGGCGGTTCGGCGGCGCCAGGATCGGCCGGGGAAAGATCGAGCGAAGGTTGCTCCATCGACGGGAGGGAAACCCCGGTTGGTGGCAGTTCCGACGGCGATGGAACGGGCGCAGACCCAGCGGAACTACGGCGACGGGATCGGGCGGATCCAGCCGCCGGGGTGGGGCGATGGTCGTCCCCTGCGGCCTGGGCAGACGCCGTCTCGCTTGTATCGATCGGGGAGGTATCGATCGGGGTGGGCTCGATCAGAACCTCTTCAGGGCTCGAAGGCTCGCTTGGGGCAGTGCTGACAGGGAGGGGGGCTTCGGATTCAGGGTTCGACGCGGCGGCCTGAAGACCCACCACACTTCCGCGGGCCCGTTGCTGCTTGAGGGTTTCGTAGAGCTCCGCCGGCAGGGCCGCCTTGACGATGCGGCTGACGGTGTTCGTGCTCACCCCATAGGCCTCCGCCAAGGCCAGACTGGCTTCTCCCCGGCTGTAACGCCCGACGAGCTCCTGTTTCTGGGGATCCGTGAGCCGACTGGAGGCCATGGAAGAAGCATGAGCAGCAGACCACTCTAGGGCGCATCCTTCACAGGCACCCTGCGCCTGTTGGGGCGGATGGCGGCGCCCAGGCGGCGGGTCCATCAGAATGGATTCAACGGTTCCAGGCATCAGCTCCTGGAGGCAACGAGGAAAGTCCGGTGCGATTCCGGCGCTGTCCCGCAACTGTGTCGGCCCGGCCCCTCGCTGAGCCCAAGTCAGAACGCTCACCGTGCAACCCATCCACACCGGCGCGGACCGGCTTCCCCCATGAAGGATCTGAACACGCCAGGCGCGCCGCAACGGTCGCAGCAACGGTCGCAGCAAGGCTCGCTGCCCCGATCACTCGCCGTGCTGGGTGGCGTTGCCGCCCTGGCATGTGCTGGGCTGGGCGGACCTGCCCAGGCCCACGGCCTCGCCAGCCAGGCGGGCCTGGGGTCCGGGCTTCTCCATCCCCTGTTGGGCCTCGACCATCTCCTGATGCTGGTCGCTGTCGGCGCGGCGGCATGCGCGCTTGCCCCCCAACTGCTGGCCTGGGCCCTGGCCGGAGGGCTGATCGGCGGCGTGATCGGATCCAGCGGCGGGCAGCTGCCCGGCCAGGAGCTTTTGGCAGCCCTGGCCATCAGTGGCGTCGGCCTGCTCGCCCTGTTCCCAGGCCGCAGCTGGTTCACAACCTTGAAACCGGCGGGAGCACTGGTGGCGGTGGCCGTTGCGCTGCACGCCATGCTGCATGGCCAGGAAGCCCCCAGCGATGGCAGCACGGCCCTCTGGTGGCTCGGAGCCCTGCTGATGTCGGCCCTGGTCAGCGGTGGCAGCTATGGCCTGCTGAGCCGGCTGACCCACACCTGGACCCAGCGCCTTGCCCTTCTGCTCGTGGTGCTGGGCGGAGCTGCAGCCCTCTCCCTCTGATCAGCACCATTCCGGCGGCCACCCGCTCACGCTCGGGCCGCCATCCCTGCTCCCTTAGCTCAGCTGGATAGAGCAGCTGCCTTCTAAGCAGCCGGTCGATGGTTCGAATCCATCAGGGGGCGTTTCAGTCAGGGCCTGATTTCTCGGCCCAAAACCCTTTTGGGCCGATGCTCTTTGCCGGCTTGTGAACTGCGACCTGCCTCGCCCAGACCCCGCGGACCCACAGCTCAACGGCATAACCCCCATGGAACGGCAACAAAGGCAAGACTCCCGGGCAGCCTCAGCCCCTGATGGCGCACCGCGTACTGGCCGAAACCACCCTGAACTCCTGGGAACTCAAGAAGAACCCCATGGCCCGCTTTCGGCTTGTCGCCGGGGTGCAGGCTCATGGGGTTGTGGTGCCTGTCATGACACTGGGCAAAGGGGAGCGCAGTCCCTACGGGGGGCTGCTCTTCATGGTTTCAATGCCTCAGGGCCGCCATCCAGGCGCGATTTGATCGCGCTCAGGCCAACATTGAACCCCTCTCGGTTGCTTGTGCCGGAGTTGCCGAGGCGGGAATGAGTGACCATCCCCTGAGCGAGCAGTTCGAGCTCGACGCTCGCAGCGATCAGCCTTTCCTGGTGCTGACCCTGGCGGCTGGGGCTATCGCCACCCTGGGCATGCTGGCCAACAGCAGCGCCGTGGTGATCGGGGCGATGCTGATCGCTCCCTGGATGCTGCCGCTGCGGGCGGCGGCCTTTGGGATCCTGCAGGGGCGCTTGCTGCTGGTGGGTCGGGCCCTGCTCACCCTGGTCATCGGCATCAGCATCACGGTGGTGTTGTCGCTGCTGCTGGGCGCATCGGTGGGCCTGCCGATCCTCGGATCGGAAGTGGCGGCTCGCACCCAACCCAATCTCCTGGATCTCGGTGTGGCCCTGGTGGCTGGGGCGATCGCCGCCTACGCATCGGTGAGCAGCAAGGCCATCAGCTCGCTCGCCGGCACAGCAATCGCTGTGGCTCTTGTGCCACCGGTGTGTGCATTCGGGCTGTTGCTTGCCAAGGCGCAATGGGGTGAGGCGCTTGGGGCAGCACTCCTGTTCGCCGCCAACCTGCTTGGAATCCTCAGCGGAGCCCTGGTCACCCTGGCCAGCTGTCAGCCAGAACTGCGGCTCAATCTCTGGCGCAGCCGTCTGGGCCTGGTGAGCCTGCTGCTCACGGGGCTGCTGCTGATTCCCCTTTCTGGCAGCTTTCTATCACTGATGGCCCAGGCCCGGCGAGCAGTAGCCCTCAACCAGATTCAGGAAGCAATCACGGCATCTCTCAAGAACCGCACCCTCACGCTTGGCAAGGATTCCGAGCTCATGAATGTGCGGATTGACTGGAGCCAGAATCCACCGTTGATTCGTGCGGCTGTTCGTGTCACCAATCCGCGGTTGCCAACGACACGACAGGTGGCTGATGTGCAGGCATACATCAATCAGCAGCAACCAATCCGTTATCGCCTGATTGTTCAGCGTGTCTCCGTCGATGTCATCGGCCCTGAGACCGAACCCAACCCGCCCGAGTTAGTCCCTAAGGAGCCAACCTCTTCCGAAGTGCTCAACCGAGCTCCCAGCGATCCAGATCGTCAGGCCCCCGAGTGATTACCAGCAACGATCTCACGTCGATCACGCGACATCTTCCTTGATCCCTGTGCAAACCTCACCGGTGGGCGGACCCTGGTCAGGAAATCCCAGCCCCTGGTCAACAGCCCTGGAGCTGAGGCCATCCCGCCAGAAGAGCTCAACAGCCTCCCCCTTCTGCCTCGCCGTGGCAGGGCCTGGCCTGACGGCAGTGGATGGGACCACGAACCTGGGGCAAACCCAGAGGATCAGGCGCCATCGATCTCGGGAACGATCAGATCGGCGGCCTGACGGGCATCCTTGAGCACCGCCAGCAGCACCCTTGGCGATTCCCTGAGCAGCTCCACCCAGGGGCCCAGATAGGCGGCGTGATTGGCCATCGCACTACCGATCTCGAGCCGATCTCCAAGCAGCACCGCACCCAGCTCCGCCACCAGCTCCTCCCGGGCATAGGCCCGACCGCCATCGCCGCCCTCTCCCATGCCCCCGGAGAGATTGCGATCGAGCCGAGCGCTGTGGCCCGTGGAGTGAATCGCCTCATGGGCCCAGGTGGCATACAGGGCCGATGCGCCATGGAAGGCGCATCGAGCAGGAAGCTGGATCCGATCGGGCTCCGGCTGATAGAACGCCCGATCCCCACCGAAATGCACCGGCACGGGCCAGCTGCTGAGCACCGCCTCAGCCCTGACCAGCCGCTCGGGCTCCGGCCGCTGGCCCTCAGCCTGGGCCTGCAGACGCTTCTGAATCAGACCGGCGAGGGCCTCCCCTTCCAGATCAGCAGCATTGAAAAGAGCCACGGGCCGATAGCTCACCCAGCGGCTCCCACCGTTGCCGGCCCCATCCACAGACTCCGGCGCCACGAGCCTGCTCTCCGCACGCTGATGCACCTGGGGCCGGAGCACGTGCACCGCCTTGCTGCCCTGGCGCGGAAAGATCCCGAGCGCGCGGGCCTCAGCAAAACCACACCAACAGGGCAGGCTGGAGCCCCGCAGGTGCATGCCCAGGGTGAGCAGGGCCGGATTGGCCCCTCGGTAACGGCGCCCGGACAGAAGATTCACATGGTGTCCACCGGCAGAGCCATCCCACTCGCGCCGCCAGGGGGCAGTACCTGCCTCCAGCAGGGCGATCAAGGAGGCCACCAAGGCTTGCTCCGCTGAAACCCTGCGGGTGCCGCCACCTCGGGCGGATGCAGCAGAACGGGCGGTTGAAAGGACAGTCAATGGTTTGCAGCGCAGGACCCCAAGCTCCAGTGCCCGGGGTGTTACGGGTCAGGTTGTGCCCGCGGATCCCACAACTCGGCTGCCCCCCGACCCGCTTCCCAACAGGCTTTTGAAACGACCGGAGCTGCTGGGAGTGATGCGTTGGCCCAGATGGGTTGGCCCATGGGGGAGACCTCGCTGGATGGCCACCCTCACCAACCACCGCAGCGGACCAGCATGGGCAACCAGGGCAAGCGCTACGCGATGGTTGAATCCAAGGCCACGCCGCCGACTGATCCCGTCGGAGAGCCGCAACGGCAGGAGCTGCTGAAGCTGTTGCGTCAGGAACCGCGCGGCGCAGCCAACCGACAGGATGCACGGGTGCACCAGCTGATCGGTGATCTGGAGCAGCTGCGACCGGCTGATCTGGGGGCACCAGGAGCCCTGGAACAGCTTCAGGGCGTCTGGGAGCTCCGCTGGAGCAGCAGCCGCCAGCCCTACCTGGCGGTGGGGCCCTGGCTCGAAAACCTGCAGCTCCTGGCACCGAGCCAGGGTCGGGGCATGAACCTGCTGAGGCTGGCCGGACCATTCGCCCCCCTGGCCAGCATGGCTGTGGAGGCCGCGATCACAGTGGAGCCCACCGCCGGAACGACACCGGGGCAGCGGGTACAGGTGCGCTTTCGACGCGGTGGCTGGCTGGGCCCTCCGCTGGGGGCAGGTCGGCTGCACATTCTGCGCCGGGTGCAGCAGGCCTTTCCGGCGTGGCTCGACATCACCGTGCTCGATCCAGACCTGCGGATCTGCCGCGGCAATGCAGGCACCCTGTTTGCCCTCTTGCGTCGGCACGACCTCGACCTTGAGGAGATGCTGCTCCCCGACCTGCAGGCCCGAGGCTGAGGCTCCCCCACCAGACTCAAGACCAATCCCAATGCGAGAAACCCGTGGTGGTGCAGGTGCTGAACGACGCGCAGCGACGCAAGTGGGATGGGAGCGACGACGAGCTCTTCTACGCCGAACCGCGTTTCGTGCATCATCTCGATGCGGCCTTCAGGCATCGACTCACCCAGCTCTACCGCGAGCGGATTCCTGCCGGTGCCGTGGTGCTCGATCTGATGTCGAGCTGGGTGTCCCACCTGCCGGACGATGTCACCTACGGCAGCGTCATCGGCCACGGCCTCAACCAGAAGGAACTGACGGCGAATCCGAGATTGGACCGCAACTGGGTGCAAAATCTCAACCGCGATCAACAGCTCCCCCTCAACAACGAAAGTGTCGATGTCACGTTGATCGTGGCCGGCTGGCAGTACCTGCAATATCCGGAGGCCCTTGGCGCTGAACTGCTGCGGATCACACGGCCGGGCGGGCAGCTGATCGTGGCCTTCTCCAACCGCATGTTCTTCACCAAGGCACCGCAGATCTGGACCGATGGCAGTGATCGCGACCACCTCACCACCATCGCTGAGGTGCTGGTGGCCCAGGGCTGGCCGATGCCAACGCTGCTGGCCGAGCCAACGCGGGCCCCAGGCCTGCCAGGACTGTTAGGCGCCAAGGGAGATCCGTTCTTCGCTGTGATGGCGACAAAAGCCGGCTGAATCTGACCGGTCGAAGGCAACAACCTGCGGGGCTCAACGGAACCGGATCGCCGTTTCGGCTCGCAGGAACAACGCTCAACCGGCGGCCAGTTGCTGGAGCTGCAGCTCGAGACGCTGGCGCAACCGGTTCTGCACCAGGGCACAGAGGTCATCCACCAGGGCGTTATCGGCACTCCAGATGGTGCGTACCCCCTCACGATCACAGCGCACAAGGCCAGCCCGCTGCAACTGGCCCAGCTGGCGACTGATGTGCGATTGGGAGAAACCAGTGCCCTCGATCAGGCTGGCCACATCCATCGGGCCCTGCTTGAGCTGACACAGGATCTGCAGACGGGCAGGCTCACTCAGCAGGCGGAAGAACTGGCTGTATTCCTCCAGCAATTGGGGGCTGGGCATCGAGCCGGCGGCACCCATGGCAAGTGGCGTATGACGATGAAGGCATTATGCGTTCTCCGAAGCGATAACGGGCCTTTCCGCGCCAGCCCCTGGCTCCGGGCCCAGACCCACCGGCAACAGCACCTGGAGCTGGAGGGGCCGGCCCTGGGAGGCAAACCCAGCTGAAAACGGGCGGGACGCGCTTCAGCCAGCCGACCAGCGGAGCCCGAGGGACGACGCCATCGCCGTTATGCGCATACAATCATAAAAGCTCTAGCGGTAAGGCCATGGTCGCAGCCCTCGTGTCCCCCCTGCTGAGGCAGGCCGCCGGTGGCGGCGCGCTCCTGTTCCGCCAGCTGTTCGACGCCCCCACCGGCACCTTCACCTACCTGCTCGCCGATGTCCCCTCCGGCGATGGCGTCCTGATCGACCCGGTGTTCGAGCAGCACGAGCGCGACCACTCCCTGATCCGGGAACTCGGCATCCGCCTCGTGGCCTCCCTCGACACCCATGCCCACGCCGACCACGTCACCGGCAGCTGGCTGATGCACCAAACCAGCGGCTGTGCGATCGGCCTGGCCGCCGCGGCCCGAGCCAGGCACGTCACCCTGCCCCTCGAGCACGGTGATTCAGTGCCATTCGGGGGCCGCTCCCTGCAGGTGCGCAGCACCCCCGGCCACACCGACAGCTGCATCAGCTTCGTGCTCGACGATGCCTCGCTGGCCTTCACCGGTGATGCCCTGCTGGTGCGCGGCTGCGGCCGCTGCGACTTTCAACAGGGCAACCCCCACACCCTCTGGGCATCGATCACCGGCCAGATCTTCAGCCTGCCCGATGCCTGCCTGCTCTATCCCGGCCACGACTACACCGGCCGCAGCGTCACCTCGGTGGCCGAGGAAAAAGCCTTCAACGCCCGCCTCGGCGGCAACGCTACCGAGCGCGATTTCGTGGGTCATATGGAGGCGATGAGGCTTCCCCACCCGGGCCGGATCACTGAGGCCCTGCCGGGAAACATGCGCTCCGGCAAACCCCGGGGCGCTGGCGGATCCGCCAGCTGGGCGCCGTTGCAGCACAGCTATGCCGGCCTGCCCGAGCTGCCGCCCGACTGGGTGGCTGAGCACCTCGATGAGCTCACCATCCTCGATGTGCGCTCCGCCGAGGAATTCGAGGGGCCCGATGGCCGCATCAACGGCAGCCTCCTGATCCCCCTGCCCGAGCTTGAGGCGCGCTGCGGTGCCATCCCCGCCGACCGCCCCGTGGTGGTGGTCTGCCATTCCGGGAGCCGCTCGGCGCTAGCCACCCAGCAGCTCATCAAGTCCGGCCCGCGCCAGGTGGCCAACCTCCATGGCGGCCTCAGCCGCTGGCAAGCCGAGGGCTACCCCCTGACGGGGCAATCCTGATCTCCCTTTCCCACCATGTCCCTCTCCACAAGGCCCCACACCCCTTCCGATGGCAACGCCCCCGGCAAGAGCATCAGCGCAGAAGCCCTGGCCCACCAGATCGGGGATCGCTGCGTCACTGTGATCGATGTGCGTGAACCGATGGAATACGCCTCGGGCCACATCGCCGGCAGCCTGAACGTACCGCTCTCCCGTCTGCAGGAGGGCGATCTGCCCCCGGGACCGATCGTGCTGGTCTGCCAGAGCGGCAACCGCAGCGCCAGGGCTGTGCAGCGCTTGATCCACCAGGGCCACGGCCACTCCGTCCGGGATCTGCAGGGTGGCCTCCCCAGCTGGCAGCAGGCCGGCCTGCCGCTCCTCAGGCTGAAGAACGCCCCGCTGCCCCTGATGCGCCAGGTGCAGATCGCCGCCGGTTCCCTGGTGCTGGTCGGCCTGATCCTCAGCACCACCGTGGCTCCCGCCTGGATTCTGCTCAGCTGGTTCGTGGGCGCCGGCCTGGTGTTCGCCGGCATCAGCGGCTTCTGCGGCATGGCCCGCCTGTTGGCGGTGATGCCCTGGAACCAGGTGACCCTGTGATGGCCGCCGGCACCATGCTGCTCCTGGCCGCCGGTGGCGGCCTGATCGGCTTTCTGCTCTCGGTGCTGGGGGCCGGTGGTTCGATCCTGCTGCTCCCCCTGCTGGTGAGTGGCGCCGGGTTGCCCACCCGGGAGGCGGTGCCCCTGTCGCTGCTGGTAGTGATCGTGCTCGCCCTCGGCAACCTCGGTCCCTACCTGCGACGGGGCCAGTTCGCACCACAGCCCGCCATGGTGCTCGGGGTTCCAGCCCTGGCCGGCAGCTGGATCGGGGGGAGCTGGGTCAAGGGCGGCCACGTGGCGGAACCCGTTCAACTGGCGGTGTTTGCCGGAGCGGCCCTGCTGGCCTCCTGGCTGATGAACCACCGCGGCGCGGCGCCTCGCCACTCCGGCACCGGCAGCGGCGCCCCCATGGGCGCTGCGGCAGGCTCACGGCACCGGGGCCATGGGTGGCTGCTGGCGGGCCAAGGGTTGCTCGTAGGACTGCTCACGGGCATTGCCGGGGTGGGCGGCGGCTTCGCGATCGTGCCGGCCCTGGTGCTCCTGGCGGGCCTACCGATGGCACTTGCCAGCGGCACCAGCCTGCTGCTGATCGCCATCAATGCCCTGGTGGCCCTCGTCGCCCTCGGGCACTGGCCCGGATCCAACCTGCCCCTGATGGCACCGCTGCTGATCGGAGGTGCCGGCGGTGCAGTGCTGGGTCAGCGCCTGTCCCCCAGGCTGAGCGACCGACGCCTGCGACAGGCCTTTTCAGCCCTGCTGATCGGTTCAGCCCTGCTCACCGGTGCCGAAGCGGTCCATCACCAGGGCAAGAAGACCATGGCCCCACCCACAACAGGTCAAACCATCGACGGCATCGGGCCGATGGTTGGGGCACTGGATGGGGGAAAAATTGGGGCATCAATGCCTACAGGCTGCGAAAAATGCGACCCAATGATTGACAGCTAACTGGTCTTGAATGGCCTGATCAGGTGCTCAGCTCTGGTCAATCTCGGCAGCCACCCGCAACCCCGACAGATAGGCGCCGTGGGTGGTGCCGAAATGGTCAACGCTGGTGGCTTCTCCAGCAAAGAAGATGCGGTCGGCAATCGGCCTGGCAAGCGCCTGGCGCATCTGGGGTGTGCTGCCCACGGCAGGAAACGAGTAGGCCCCCAGCGCGAAGGGATCGCTGCGCCAGCGGGTGATCTGAGCACCGATCGGATCGGGGATGGCCTGGCCGTAGAGCTGCCGCAGGGCAGCCATCGCACTGGCGATCACCTGGCGATCACCCAGGCCTTCGACGGCGTCAGCCTCAGGACCGGACTGAAAACCGATCAACACCGGCTGCTTCAGGGAACGAACCAGGCTCACCCATTCACCCCAACCACGGCCATCGGATCGGAACTGACCAAGCCAGTCGAAGCCCATGGGCCAGAAGGCCTTGGCAAAACGCAGGCAGCACTTATTGAGATTGCCCATGCCAAGCCGCTCGATGGCCGCCTGCTTCTCCGCCGGCAGAGGAGGATCAAAGCGGATACGGCTGGCCTTGAGCACCCCGAGGGGCACGGTCAGCACCAGCCGGTCGGCCTCGTGGATCGTGCCTGAACCCGCCCCTCCCTCGGCCTGGCACACCACCTTCACCCCTGCAGTCTTTCCACCGGCCGAGGACGAGGACCCGGAACCATCAATGGCGATCACCCTCTGTCCCGTCTGGATCGTGAGCCCCCGGGCCAGGCTGGCGACCAGGGTGCCGTAGCCAGGCACCAGCAGGGCATCCGTGCCGCCGTAGGCGCTGTCGGCCTCAAGCCAACGGGAGGACAGTTGCGCGGCACTGGCGCCATGCTCCTGCTCAAACCGACTGGTGAGCAGATACCTGAGCTGCTGGCGCTGATCCGGTTCCAGGCGATCCCAGCCCAGGGAGGCTGCCAGCCGCTGCTGCAACGACAGATCAGCCCCTGGGACAGCGCTCCAACCGCTCAGGGCCTCGCTGATCCGGCGATCCAGGGAATCCAGTCGGGCTTGTTGGGCATCCGTGAGTGGTCTGCCGTCGGAGCCATACACCTGGATGCTCTCCAGGTCCGTGGGCACCAACCGGGCGCCACTGGTTCGAGCAAGCTCCGTGATCGGGTTGCCCTGGACCCCATGGATCCAGCCGGCACCAAGGTCGATCGGCAGATCGGGCCAGGCCTGGCTGGTCCAGGTGCGTCCGCCGAGACGATCACGCCCCTCCAGCACCAGCACCTGGTGGCCCTGCTGCTGCAGCCGTTGCGCTGCCGCCAGACCGGCCAGACCCGCGCCGATCACGATCACCCGCTGCTGGGGCCGGCCGGCGATAGCCCGCAAGGGGGGAGTCGCGAGCGATGCACTAAGGCCCGCAAGGGCGAGGGCCAGGAACGGGCGGCGCTGCATCGGTGGCAATCGGGGCACGGATGGACCCAGCATGGCCCGATTGCATCGTCGGCACGATCACCAGGATGGGCAGATCAGGCATAAACCCCTATTGATTCCGACCGCCGCCAGGACGATCGTGATTCCATCGGGATTCGGAGGCGCCCATGATGGATGACACCCCCCCTGAGCAGCCAGCAGGAGCGCGCTGACGATCCGGCCCCTGCTCCAACACTCTCAACGGATCACTGACGTTCCCAGGACCAGCCGCCCCAGGGCAGCCGATCCAGCCCACTGCACCGTTCACGGCCTTGTCCACGGCCTCGTGCCGAGGCCTCACCATCGACCCGGGCCCAGGTGCCCCGGGCCCAAGCGAACGTCCCACTGGTCACCTGGCCCCAGGTGCCAGCGTCAGCAGCTCCGCCCACACAACCGAAGACCCTTCGATCCGACCATCGGATCATCCATGCAGCAGATCACTGGCCTAGCTGGCTCCTGGTTCTGACGACAGGCACCTCAGCTGAGCAGACAAAACCCGGGGCCCTGGCTCCGGGTTTTGTTGTGAATGAGGCAGCCCCGACCGGGTCCGACCTCCGCCGATCAGCACCCCAACAGAGCCTGCCATGGCTAGGCAGGGGCTGAACCCTGACCGCAGCTCGCCATGCCCGCCTGGCTGTCGATCCTCCTCGTGATGGTGGCCGTGGCGCTGACACTCAATCCGAGCCGAAGCGACTTTCAGTGGTTCCTGAAGCTACGGCGACCGCGCTGGCTGACCTTTGAGCGCTGGATTCCCCTGATCTGGCTGCTGATCTACCTCTGTGGGTACGGCTCGGCCCTGCTCAGCTGGCAGGCAAGCCCCAATCCCGCCTTGATGGCGGCCTACCTGCTGCTGCTCTGCCTGGTGCAGGGCTACACCCTGGTGATCTGCCGCACCCGGCGCCTGAGCAACGGCACCGTGATCGGCCTCCTGGGCTGGCTCTGGGGCCTGCTGCTGGTGGCCCTGGTGAACCCGGGCAGTGGGTGGGCCGCTCGGCTGCTGGTGCCCTATCTGCTCTGGAGCCCGGTGGGAACCTGGGTGACCTGGGAGATGCAGCGCCTCAACCCCTGAGCAAGCCAGCCGGCGCCACGGGGATCGCAACGGCTGAATCCTGAAGCGCCAGGCCCCCTGATCCAGGGCGAAACCGGAGGGCGGTCTGGATCGCCCTTGCTGCCATGGTGATCCAAACAACAACTTCACAGAATCTTCTGCCTCAAACGTGTTGCTTTCATCGCATGGGATCAACGAACTCAATAGCGTCAGCCCATGCCTGGTTCAGCACCCATGGGTTCATCGAGTCGTCAGATCCCAACAGCTGCCCTGAAGTGGCAGGACAACGGGGAACTCTCGGCCGATGACGTCTTTGCCCTGGTCTGTCGGCTGCGGGCCGTGGAGCCGGTGGAGCACAGCAATGAGCTCTGGCGCCTCGGCCACAAGTACCCGCCCTCGAAGCATCAACCCGCCAGTAGGGGCTGATACCCAGGCTGCATCGGGCAACGACCGGCGGCCGGGCAGGGGGCATCGACGACCGGGCTGCCAGGGATGGCCACCGTCGATCGCGTTCATGGCCTCCTTTGCGCATGGCCTCCTTTGCGCATGGCCTCATTTGCGTTCGTGCGCGTGCTCTGAGGCGAGTGCGTTCTGGCGCGCTGCGCCCTGCTATTCGGCCGGCTAGCGGATCACAGCTCACAGCATCGGCCACCCCGGCCTGCTGCGATCAAGCCCCACCAACAAACTCCCCTGCCCCATGGCAGGACAAAAAAAAGGACAGGCAGCCCGCCCGCCCCTGAGAAACGTCTTACGAAATGTAAAGCACCGCCATGGCCCCCTGCGGGCGAGAAGGCCGACCCCCCGAAAAATCGCAGGGCGGTAGCCCCTGGCATCCGAGATGACCAGGGATTGCCCAGATTGGTTCACGATGCTTTACAGTGAGTTCACGTTTCGCAACCCCAGCGACCCATGGCAGACAACACCACCCGCTTCGGCTTCGTTGCCTTCGCCGAAACCTGGAATGGCCGCCTGGCCATGCTCGGCTTCGTGATCGGCCTCGCCACCGAACTGCTGACCGGCCAAGGCATCCTCGGCCAGGTGGGCCTGGGCTGATTCGGCCTCCAGCCCTTGGATCTCCGATCTTCCAATTCAGACGGACATCCAAGGGCTGATCTTCACCAAAACCCTCAGCTCCACCAGGGCCAGAACCCTCTGAGCCATACTTAAACCCAGTTGGCTTTAGGCCGACTGGGTTTTTGGCGTTCTGGGGGATGGAGCGGGGAGCCATCAACGCAACGCCGCTGCGCCCCTGTCCTCCGGTGGAGCTGGAAGCCTTGCAAGAGCAGTGGCTTCGCAGCGGATCAGTTTCGTGGGGTTGTGGTGGCCTTCCCGTTGATCAGGGTTGGGAGCCCCCCCGATCGCCCCATGGATCACTCTTCAACGACCATGAGCCCATCCGTCCTCGGCAGCCTGGACACCCTGGTGGCCTTGATGCAGGACAACGCCCCACTCCGCCAGGAACTCCTGGAGGCAAGGAGCAGCGATGAGATTCGAACCATCCTGCAGCGGTTCGGCCAGCAGATCGGAGGGACCATCGCGCCGGTGGATCCTGAGCAGCTTCGGGATGCCTTCCGCTGCGACTGAACGGAACAGGAGCCCCAACCTCAGACCAGGCGAGGGCCGCAGGGGCACTGACGCTGCCCAGGATCGAACATCGCTGCGAAGGCGCGGATCACCCACCGCAGGCGGTCGATCCCCAGGTCAAGCCCTTGCCGAGCCGATGGCCCCCAAGCATCAAAAACCTGCTGACCTGGTGGCCATCATCCAGTTCCAAACAGCGACGCTCCTGGAGTGATCAACGCCGAAGCATTCAGGGCTTGGCTGCGCCAGGCTTGAGGGAGGCGAGATAACGCTTGCGTTGACCGGATGCAAGCGGCTCATCAAGAATCCGCTCGTCCCAGACGTCCGAGGGAGTCGTGGAGGACGAAGGGGAGAGGCCACCGAGGAGACTCCGGCCAGAAGGAGGATTTGAATCGAGCATGGGGCGAACATAGCCTTGTTTTGTGAAGGCGCCGCGGCCGGCAACGGCTTGTTGTGATCTGCCGATTTCAGGCGGCTGAGAGCACCTCGGGGGCCCCCGATGGGCGGGGAATCGGTGGCAGACGCAGACTGCAAAGCCAGGAGAGGAGCACCATCAGGGCCGAGCAGGAGAGGCAAAGGGTCATGCCGCCCACCTGATACATCCAGCCTGAGAGCAGGGTTCCCACGAGGCGTCCCGCCGCATTGGCCATGTAATAGAAACCAACCGCCAGGCTCACGGACTCCGTCTCGGCATAGGCAAGAACGAGATAGCTGTGAATCGAGGACGCCATGGCGAACACGGCCCCGAACAACACCAGTCCGACCACCACCACCAGCCCTGGATGGGCCGCCTGGCGCCAGAGAGCCACGGCGATCAACGCCGGCACCGCCGCCAGGATGGCACTCCACCCCTGAATGGTCGCGGGTCCGGGGGGGGCCGACTGCCCCAGGCTGCGACGCAGGGAGGGTGCCGCCCCCTGAACAAGGCCGTACCCGATCACCCAGAGACCGAGGAATCCACCCACCTCCCAGAATCTCCAGCCCAGGGCCGCTTCCAGAAACACCGGCAGGGCCACCACAAACCACACATCCCGCGCCCCGAACAGAAAGAAACGCGCCAGCGAAAGCACCTGAACCCCGGCACCGGTCGCCAGCAGGGATCCCCAGGAGATCTTGGCCTTCATGCGGCCGAGATCATCGGGCAGCCCCAGGGTGGCCAGCAACGTGATCGCCAGGGCGGCTGCCATCAGGGCCACGGAGCCCGCAAATCCGAAGACCGCCAGGAGCACGCCACCCAGGAAGAAGCCAACGCCCTTGAGGGCATTCTTCGAACCGGTGAGCAGCGCCACCCAGCGGAACAGGCGCTGGTCCTGACCGGTGCTGTCGATGCCCTGGCTGGGGGAGGGGGATCCGGAGGCCAGCACCGCCTTGATCGAGCCCTTGGCACTCATCTTGCTGAGGTCCTTGGCGACGCCGCTCAGGGCCTGGGCCGCCATCACATAAGGAACCGCAAGCAATTTCGGCCAAGCCGGAGCCACCGGCACCAGCAGCAGCAACGCCCCGATCTGCAGCAGCAGACCGAGCCAGAGGGTGAGCCGCAGGCCAGACCGGGCCCCAATCCAGCCGCCGGCGAGGTTGGTGATGATGCCGAAGACTTCGTAGAAAATGAACAACGCGGCGATCTCCAGGGTGGAGAAGCCGAGCTGATGGAAATGGAACACCACCAGCATGCGCAGGGCCCCATCGCTGAGGGTGAACATCCAGTAGGCCGCCGTCACCACGGCGTACTGCTGAAGCGGGGAGAGCCCTCCCAGGGGGAACTTCAGGGTCATCGACCGCCTTCGGCCGCCACGACATGACACACCAGATCCGCCATGCGGGAGCTGTAGCCCCACTCGTTGTCGTACCAGGCATAGACCTTCAACTGGGTGCCATTCACCACGAGGGTGGAAAGCCCATCGATCACGGCGCTGCGGGGATCATTGACATAGTCCACCGACACCAGCGGCCGCTCCTCGTAGCCGAGGATCCCCGCCAGGGGGCCGGCGGCGGCGGCGGCGAACGCCCCATTCACCGCTTCGACGGTGGTGGGGGACTCGAGCTCGAACACCGCATCGGTGAGGGAAGCATTGAGCAACGGCACCCGCACCGCATGGCCATTGAGTCGCCCCTCCAGTTCGGGAAAGATCAGACCGATCGCCCGAGCCGATCCCGTGGTGGTGGGAATGAGGCTGTTGAGACAGGAGCGGGCCCGTCGGAGATCCTTGTGAAAGGCATCCACCACCACCTGGGTGTTGGTGACGTCATGGAGGGTGGTGATCGATCCATGGCGGATGCCGAAGCTCTCCTGCAGCACCTTCACCATGGGAGCCAGACAGTTGGTGGTGCAGGAGGCAGCGGTGAGCAGGCGGTGGCGGGCGGGGTCGTAGGCGTGGTGATTGATGCCGTAGACGACGTTGAGGGCCTCCTCGCCGGCGATCACCCCCTTCACCGGACAGGCCACGATCACCCGCTCGATGCCGGCCCGATCGAAATAGGGCTGAAGGGTGGCGGGGGTTCGACAGGCACCGCTGCAATCCAGGACCAGGCTGACGCCAGCCTCCTGCCAGGGCACAGCCCCTGGATCCGACTCGCGGCTGTAGCCGATCCGCTGGCCGTCAACCATGAACGAAGCGGAATCGCCCTGGGTCTCGACAGGCACGGTCCACCGGCCATGCACGGAGTCGAACATCAGCAGATGGGCGGCTGTTTCGACTGCGCCTGCGCAGTCATTGACATGAACGATTTCAATGGCTGGACGGCCCCAAAGGGCTCGCAACACCAGGCGCCCGATCCGTCCGAACCCATGGATTCCGATTTTCATCCCAAAATGGCCCGGTTGCATGCAAACTAGATCAAGGGCCGTTGATGCATCAACCCCAGCTGTTCTCATGAGTGTTCTGGAACACCCTCTGCCCACCGACCAGGCCCAGACCATGCTCAAGGCCCTGGCGGATCCCCTGCGGCTGCAGCTGGTCCAGATCCTTGCCCGCAAGGAACATTGCGTCTGCGATCTGACCGACGCCCTTGGCCAGGCCCAATCGAAGCTCTCCTTTCACATCAAGGTGCTCAAGGATGCCGGCCTGCTCCTGGATCGCCAGGAAGGGCGCTGGATCCATTACAGCCTCAATCCCACCGCCTTCCAGGAGCTGGAGAACTGGCTCTGCGCCCTGACCCGGATCTGCAAGACCACCGGCCAGAGCTGCTCGATCGCCAGGGAGTCGGCCGCATCACAGCAATCGGTATCCCCCGACGCCCTCGCCAGTTGATCGTGCCCCGAGCATGGGGTGGTGAGGCAGGTGCCGCTCCATGCGCGAGATTGCTTTTCAGGTGCTCACCAAAGCGCCCGGACGCCTGGAAGCCCGGGCAGCTGAGCAGGGTCTCAGCATCGCTGCCGACTCCCTCGAGGATCTGCACCATGAGGCCCGGGAGGCCCTGATCGCCCACTTCGGCCCCGCCCATGGCACGGTGAGGATCCGCATTCGCCCGTTGCCGGCGAACCGCCCGCTCCAACCATGGATCCGAGGGGCCGCCTGATTCCCCCCTCAGGCCTGGGCTGGGGGTGACGGCTGCGGAGCCGGAGATGGGGATGGCTGAAAGCGGAAAGGAAGCAGCAGGCTGGCTAGACCAAGCATGACAAAGGCCAGGGCTCCGGCCAGGGCCAGCAGCCGCAGGGGCATGGAGAGGTGGGCTCCCCGCTCCCGCAGGAGAGCCAGTTCGGCATCGTCATCGAGGGGATTGACGGGCGGCTGAGCGCCTCGGCGGCGGGACACCATCGCAGGGCAGCATCAAGGAAGAATCCCAGCCTGCTCGAGCAACGACCGGCTGCGCCAAACCTGATGGTGAGCGGATCCTCAGGCAGGCCCGGAGGGACGACGTTGCAGGCCCATCAACTGGGCGGCGTAGGCCTCACTGAAGGAAGTCTGCAGCTGCCAGGCCTTGAGCAGCGTCTTTGCCAGGCGCCGAAGATCTTCAAGATCCGTGCACGACTCAATGGCGCGCTCCTGCAGCTCGGCGGAAAACTGACGACTGAGGGAGAGATCCGATTCCATGGGCACCCGGAGCAGCAGGCAAGGCTTCAAGGAATGTTACAAAAAATTGACAGGGGCAGGGGCCTTTGCGTCGGGCGCTCCAAGCCAAGCCGGCAGCGCAGAACGGGGCCCCAAACTGGGGAGCGTCAGCCCGTCTGGGATGTGGGCTCGTTGATCAGCGCCTGCCGAGCAGGTCTTCCCAGGAGGGCCCTGGATCAGCGGTCTCGGTGGAGCAGAAGGGCTTGGGCCGCAGCGCCGAGCCGGAAGCCATCAGGGAAACCTGGGGCCAGGGCAGGGCCTTGGGCGCAGGAGCGCCGGCGGATCGGTGTCCGAACAACGCAGCGGAGCCCCCGAGGGCATGGACGGACGACGACGGAGACGCCGGGCTGGGGTGTGAAGAGGCGCCAGGCGCCACAGTGGCAAACGACATTGAAAACAACAACACGGATATGAATCGCGCACCAAGGAGCTGCCTGTTCCCCGGAGGAACGTTCACGGGCAGTCTTGTTAACCAGATGATGAAACCTGGGGAGCCGCGTCCAGGAAGCGCAGGGGACGGCTCGGTGCTGGGTCCGGCATCGCGGATCTTGACCCGCCGGCTTCTGCCCGACGAAATCACCATAGGCCCGCAACGACCACCTGACGCCCAGATACCCGCAGCGGACCCAAATCGAAGCAATGCGGCTACCTTCCAATGCCGATCACGTCCCAAACACCGTGGTTTCAGAGGAGGATCTCCAGGCCCTCGACTTCCTGATCTGGTTTGGCGCCGGTCGTCAAGCGGCTGAGCACGCAGGCACCAACCAGAGCACGATCTCTCGACGGGCCACCCAGGTGCTCGCCGTGTTTGAGCTCGATCTGAAGCGACAGAACGGCGGTTACGCGATCAAGGGACGCAACCACGACCTGTTGACGATGCAGCGGCGCGTTCATCAGGGGCGACGTCTGCTGGGACAGGGCCGGCTGCGGCTGGATGGCGCCGCCATGATCCAACCCCTGCTTCACCGGCTGTCCCACCCCAACTGGATGCTGGGCTCCTGTGAACGGAGCAACCTGGATGCGGTGGCAGCCCTGCTCCGGGACCATTGCCTGGACGCCTGGCTCGGACCGGTGCCCCTCGGCTGGTCGGACCACAGGAAGGGCACGGCCTGGGAAGGGCTCCAGTTGACTCCGCTGCTGGAGGTCCCCTGGAAGCTGTGCAGCCGATGCCGGCATCCCCTCGCCACCCGCCCGAACCTCGGGATCGATGATGTGATCAGCTTCCCCCTGCTGAGGCTTCACCCCAGCGACTCGGGCCTGCCTGGCTCCGTCGCCCCGGGGAACCCTGCCTTGACAGGCCTTGGCGAGCTCCAGGGAGCGACCCAATGGCCCCTCCCGCCCCTGGGCAACGCCGAACAGCTTCCCGAGGACGCCCTGATGCTGGCCCCGAGCCTGTCGCTGCTCACCTGCGAAGACCTCAGCGACCTTCACCTGGAGCCCACCCAGACCCTGGGGCCCGGGTCGATGATCGGCTTGCTGGTTCTCGAGGAGCACGCCAGGGAACCCTCGATCCTCAACCTGATCGAGCATCTGGTCGATCACGGCCACGACCTGCAGGCGCAGCATCCATCCCTCGAGCTCAGGCTGAGCTGCCCGGTCAGCAGCCCGGGGAGCCAATCGGAGGGTCCGAGCTGACGGGATCGGGAGCAAGGGCCCCAGGCCCGAGGCGGCGACGGGTCTCCCCCAGGTCGCGATCCTGAGCGAGTTTGTGGCCCAGGATTCCAAGCGCGAAGCTGGCCAGGCTGAGCCAGCCGAAGGACGCCAGATGGGCTTCACCTGCTGCCAGCAGCTGTTGGCGCAGCAGCAAGGGATCGCCCACGAACGGCGCCAGCTCCAGCCCGGTGCCCAGCAGCATCATCATCTGGGCCACCAACGGTGGCAGGGCCAGCAGGGACGACCAGACCATCGGCCTGATCGTGTGCCTGCTGATCGCATGAAGCAACTGAACAGGCAGGCCGACCAGGGGGGCATTGGCCCCCACGGCCCAGAGCCAGCGCCGCCCTGGACCGTCCTGAAGCCGGCGCCGATCCGCAGGGCGGATCGTTCCTGGCGGATAGATCCCGCTCACCTGGGCAGCCATCCCATCGGTGGCTGGGGTTTCAAGGGCTGGCTCCCGGTTTGCTGGAGGGGATCAGCCGGCAGATCCGGTGCTCAGCATGGCGGCCGCGGTGGTGATCACCACCCGCACGACCTCAACCGCTCCGACGGCCACAAAGCCATACCAGAGGCGCTGCGCGAACTGGGGGGGCTGGCCCTGGACCCAGGCCGGTGACACCAGGGCACCGCTGAAGCGGGCGCCGCTGCCAAGGCCGCCGGCCGGAGCCCGACGGGCACTGACCTCGCGCCAGTAGGCGTCGTAACGGGGTGCCTGCTGATTGAAGGGACGCTCACCGACCGAACGACCGGGGAGCAGGCGACCCCGCTGATGGGGCACCAGATCGTTGCCGAAGGCTTCCAGGTACTCCGGCGACTCCAGCAGGGCATCGACGAAGGCCTCCAGGCCCTGCTCCGCGATCACGATCGACCAGGCAATCCGCTCGGCCTGACCATGCACGGGACGGCCCAGAACCCTGCCGACGACCTGCTCAACCACCCGATAGTTGCTGTTGCAACGATAGAAATCATTGCGGAATTTTTCAGAAAGCAACAATCCGCGAATGAAATCGCGAACGGTGATCTTGCCACTGCGCAACCGCGACTCCAGCACGGAATCGCGATCCACCTTGAAGGCATGGAAGAAGATCTACCGATAGGCCTGCTCAATCACCTGATCCAGGGCCGCGGGATCCTGGGCGGGGGTGAGGCCGATGAACTGCCGTGGCGACTGCTCGCTCCCTACCAGAAAAGTCTCCACCCGAGCATTATTTGTTACAGGTCGGGTTTCCAGCAGAGGCAGGGCCATGGAGAGCGAAAGCAAACAATCAGCACCGCTGAAAGTATCGAGGGTCCAGCGATTGCGATGCACCGTCGCTCAAACCCTTACAGAGCGTCACCAAGACCGAAGCCCCGCAGGCACCCGTCCGCCAACCGCAGCCGCCTTCCCGCCAGGCCCTCAAGGCTCGTCAAACCAGGGCCACCGCACCTGATCAGCACCGGGGATCGATCGGATGAGCCGGTAGTCGAGATTGCGGAACCAGAGCTGAAGTGACGAGGCCCTGGAGGGTCGGCCATAGGGCAGGTAGCCAGGGGGCATCAACTCCGCCACCGCCACCGGATCAACGGCGGCCAGGGTGGTGCGCCTTTGCAGCGCCAGGGTTGAGGCGATCGCCAGACCCTGGCCCACCGAGATGTTGAGCTCGATGATGCGTCCAGCCCCCGCACCCGGACCACCGAAACCGGATGCTGGTCCGAGCACGGCCAGATTTGTGATTTCCCGCGGGATGGTGTGGCGATAACCGAAGTTGAAGGTTGGCTCCGGCACGGGCAACATCCCCCGAAGCCCCCCTCGAAAATCCAGGGCATAGGTGAATGTTCCGAGGGCCTCCTGCCGAGGCACCCCCCCCGCCGCCATCCGCTCGGCGCTCAAGGCGGCAAGGGGGTGGGCAATCTGATCGGCACTGCGCACATACAGCTCGGGCATCCAGATCACCCGCCTGGCTCCATGCCTGAGAAAGAACTGCTCGATGCGTTCAGCCACCGGACGCATCCAGGGTTGGGGCCTGCTGCCTTCGGCCAGCACCCTGCGATTCAAGCTCGCATCGTTGCGGAACAACAGGGCATTGACACTGAGGCGACGTCCGGGAAGAACGGCAATGTTGGCCTTATCCAGCAGCGCCCGGGAGTAACGCAAGGACACCCCGGGCAACTGAGTCTGGCCATGGAAGGCAATCGCCAACGCAGGGCTTCGTTGATCAATGCTGTCGCTGGTGTTTGAGAAGGCCAGCTTTGGTGCGCGATCAACGGTGAGCAGATCTGCCCGCAATCGTTCTGGATGGTTTCGATACTGCGGCCAATACCGCAACCATTTTCTGGCCTCCCGATCACCTGGATCAAGCAGCCGTTGGGTGAGGCGATTCTCGAGCCGGAGAATGTCGCCGTAGGTGAGACCCTCCAGCTCAAAGATCCAGCCCAGAGCCAGACTCTGATCGGCCAATTCCCCATCTCCCATCCCTGGGAGACGGGGAACCTGGGCCAGCTGGGCCAGTCGCGCCCCCAGGCTGGCATCGATGAACAGATCCGCCCCCAGGCTGCCGTGCCGGGCAGACTGAACCGTGCAGATCCGATGCCCTTGCAGTCGCACGCCGATGAGCTGGGCCCTGGGCAGCACCTCGATCCGGGCCGCCTGCAGGGCCTGTCGAAAAGCCCGGGACACCTTCTGACGGTCCGCGGCAATGTGATTGACGCCGCTGATGCGGAGGAAACGGTCGTAGAGATCGCTGGAGGGCGCCAGCACGGGAAGCTGGCTCGCCATGTCGTCCGGAACCTGGTTGCGATCGAGGTAAGCGAGGCCGGAACGCACCAGGGTGCCCCCCAGACCCGCCGACACATCGGCATCGGTGACGAGAGCCAGACGGGCATGCCGCAGGTAGGGATCCCGATCGAACTGGCGTCTCAGCTCGAGCAGGGTCATCACGGCCGCCGGTTCATCCCCGACCACGATCACGGCGTAGTGCCGTTCACCGATCCGGTTGCAGCGTCGATCCCGCCCCTGCACCATCGGCGGTGGATTCACCCGGGGAAAACGCAGTTGCTCCTCCGTCGCTCCAAGCAGCGGCAGCGGGGCCAGGGGAGCCAGCAGCAGGGCCGTGGATGCCAGCCATGATGAGCGCCGCAAACCCCGCTGCTGCTGCCTCCAACGCTTCAGCCCTTCCCGCCGGAGCCGACACTGAACCACCACAGGAGAGAACGGACGGTGCCATGGCCCAAACCACCGATGCACCTGCTGGCCAAGCGCCACGGCCCGGCCATGCCGCGCCCCTGGGCGTTCGAGCGACATCCGGCGTCCTTGGGGCATCAATGATTCACCTGCCACGTTGGTGTGGGGTCCCCTGGCGATGGCGCCCATCCTGGCCTGCAAGGGCCTTTTCACGACGTCATCTTGCCCTCAGCTTGCTGGTGCTGCTGGCGCTTGGACTGCCCAACCGCCGGGCCGCAGCCGCCGACCTGCCGGCGCCCCAGCAGCAGGGAGCCAATCAATTCCGGACACCCACCGGCGACCGCCTCGGCATCTGGCTCACCACCGTGGACAGCCCGGTGATGCGCCAGAGCGAGGCCGCCAACCAGGCCCGCGACTTTCTCCTACGGGAGGGTTTCACCCGGGCGGCGATTCCCCTGCAGACCGGCGGGGCCCTGACCTGGCCCGTTGAGGCCCCCCGCAACCCCCTGGGCCTGCCCCTGGATCCGGAACTGCCGGCGGCAGACCACAGCGCCACCCTGCTCCAGGGACTGCGACGGGCCGGATTGCGCACGGTCGGATGGTTTGAATTCGGCCTGATGGCGCCCGCAGGA
>JBEINY010000080.1:0-9631 GCA_040377855.1 Prochloraceae cyanobacterium
CGGCGGTGGCTTCGCCCATCACCCGGTGGCGGCCACCAGTTCGATCGGCATCGGCAAATCCGCCCTGCGGGCCCTGGTGCTCTGCCTGGCTCAGGAGCTGCGGGATCAGCCGCTGCGGGTGGGCCTCCTGTCGATCATGGGGATGGTGGCCCCCGGAACTCCGTTTGATCCCGCCCGGATCGGGGAGGCCTTTCTCGCCCTGCATCGTCGGTTGGCGGAGGATCCGACCCCTGAATCTCTGTTCTCGGGGACTGCCTGATGGCTCAGGCCGCGAGATTGCGGAAGCGGGTGAACTGCGGTTCAAACAACAATTTCACCACCCCCACCGGACCGTTTCGATGCTTGGTCACAATCACCTCGGTGATGCCTCGGTCGGGGGTTTCGGGGTTGTAATACTCGTCGCGGTAAATCATCAGCACCAGATCAGCATCCTGTTCGATGGAGCCTGATTCCCTGAGATCGCTGAGCATGGGCCGTTTGTTGGTTCTGGATTCAACGCCACGGCTGAGCTGGGAGAGGGCTACCACCGGTACATTCAATTCCCGGGCCATGCCCTTGAGGCTGCGGGTGATCCGGGAGAGTTCCTGAACACGGTTGTCGGAGCCTGATCCCTCCATCAGTTGGAGGTAGTCGATCACCACCAGGCCCAGTTCCTTGCCCGTTTCGGCCATCAGCCTGCGGCAGAGAGATCGCATCTCCAGTACCCCGGCATTCGGTTTGTCGTCGATATAGAGGGGCTGCTGGCCCAGGGTGCTGATTCCTTTCATCAGTAGTGGCCATTCGTCATCGTGAAGGCGACCGGCGCGTAGGCGGCCGCTGTCGATCCCCACTTCCATGGCCAGGAGCCTGTAGGTGAGCTGCTCTTTGCTCATTTCCAGGCTGAAGATGCACACCGGGAGGTTGTGCAATTG
Organism: Prochloraceae cyanobacterium; assembly: GCA_040377855.1. Classification (GTDB taxonomy): domain Bacteria; phylum Cyanobacteriota; class Cyanobacteriia; order PCC-6307; family Cyanobiaceae; genus CAIXOZ01. Next base: position 912 of record JBEINY010000080.1, read on the forward strand.
CGCCACGTTCTTGGCCAGATTCAGGGTGATCGCCGTTTTACCCATGGCGGGCCTGCCGGCGATGATGATCAGGTCGCTGCGCTGCAGGCCCTGGGTCATCGCATCCAGGTCGTAGAAGTTGACCGGGATGCCGGCCACGGCTGTGCCCAGCGACCGACTCTCAATCTCGTGGAATGTGCTGGTGAGAATTTCCGCGGTGGGGATCAGACCGCTTGAGGGTTTCTCCTGGCTGATCGCAAAGATCTTCTGTTCGGCCTCATCCAGCACCTGCTCCATCGGCTTGCTCTGGTCGAAGCCCAGCTGGATCACCTCGTTGCCGGAGCGGATCAGCTGCCGGCGCAGGTGTTTGTCCATCACCAGGCGCGCCACCTGGTCGATCGAGGCGGTGGAGAGGGTGCGTTCCACCAGCTCCACCAGGCGGTTGGAGCCACCCACCTTCTCCAATTGGCCGGTGTCGGCCAGCCAGGCCGCCATGGCGGTGAGATCGGTGGGTTTGCCCTGGCTGTGCAGCATCAGGGCGGTGCGGAAAATCTCCCGATGGGCGCTCAGGTAGAAGGCTTCGGGTTGCAGCACATCAGCCACGCGCCCGATGGCGTCGGGGTCGAGCAGGATGCCGCCGAGCACCGCCTCCTCGGCTTCCAGGTTCTGGGGCGGCACCAGGTCGGGCAGGGATTCGAAGGCCGGGCCCTGGCCTCTCCCGCTCCGACCCTGGCTCCTGGTCCCGGGTCCCGAACCATCGGGAGGGGAGGGTTCGGTGTCAGCCAGGGGCATTCGCACCATCGGATCGGATTGGCTGAGGGAAGACTGCGACCGGACGGGCGACTGGTCTGGGGCGCACGCTACAGCGGTTTCGGCGGTCGGTTCCTGCGCCTGTCGGGGGCTGCCCCATGGGCCGGCGCGGGAGGCTGCCCCTGGCACGCCCCGATCCGATGCCTTGCTGGGTGGGGATCAGGATTTGCCAGCGGCCACCGGTCCCTTGGCGTGGATCGCTGCGGTCACCTCCAATTCTCTCCCCGACCTCGGGCCGTTTGCCTTGGGGGCTTCAGGCCTGCATGGAGCCCATTCCATCCAGAGGGCGTGGGACGTTGCTCGCTGCCAGACGGCGACGGATGGCAGCGAGCGGGAACGGTCCTGACCTGAGGAATGGGCTCTCGGGGTTCTGGGTGGCCAGGGCCACCAGAGCTCCCTGATCAGTGGCTGACCACTTCGAGGTTGATTTCGGCGATCACTTCCGGGTGCAGTTTCACCTGAACCTTGAAGGTGCCGGTGCGATGGATTTCGGGAACCGTGATGTCCCGGCGGTCGATCTCCTTCTTGGTGGCAGCTTCGATCGCCTCGGCCACGTCGCCATTGGTGACTGTGCCGAACAGCACGTCGTCACCGCCGGTCTGCTTCTTGACGGTGAAGCGGCCGATGGTGTCCAGGGCGGTGCGCATCGCGATCGCCGCTTCCTTCAGCAGCGCCAGACGCTCGGCTTCCTTGGCACGGCGGTGCTCCACCTGGCGCAGCACGGCTGGGGTGACCGGGACAGCCTTGCCGGTGGGCAGCAGAAAATTACGGGCGTAGCCCGGGGCCACGTCCACCAGGTCGCCGTTGCGGCCCAGGCTGAGAACGTCCTCGCTGAGGACAACTTGTACGCGCTTGGCCATCGGGGATCTGGATCTCGGAAACAGCTTGAGGGAGCAGCCTGAAGGGGTGCAGACAGCGATGGATCGTGGCCTGCGGGCGGTGTGCTCAGGGCCTGGGCCCACCGGGAACGGCGCAGAGCTGAGTCCCGGCCGATTCAGCACCATACGCCACGGCCCTGCGGGGGAAGGGCTCAGCCCCCGGGCTTGACCTCCCGCACCCGGGTCGCCAGGCCGAGGTGATGCAGCAGGCGGATGTGCTGCCAGGTGAGGTCAATCTGGCCGGGCAGCATCCCCTGGCGCGCGGAGTGGGGAAAGGCGTGGTGGTTGTTGTGCCAGCCCTCACCGAAGGTCAGGGCTGCCACCCAGGCGTTGTTGCGGGAGCCGTCGCCACTCTCAAACACCTGGGTGCCCCAGCGGTGGGTGGCCGAGTTCACGAGCCAGGTGGCGTGATACACGAGCATCAGGCGCAGGGGGATCCCCCAGAGCACAAGGGCCCAGCCGCCGGCTCCGGTGGTGCTCCCGATCAGGAACAGCACGAGGGCGAGGGGCAGCTGCAGCACCAGGAACCAGCGGTTCAACCAGCGGTAGTAGGGGTCGTTGCTCAGGTCGGCACTGAGCCTGGGGACGGCGGTTTTGGCGGGCAGCTCATCAAACATCCAGCCGATGTGGCTCCACCAGAAGCCGCGGTGGCTGTTGTGATGATCTGCATCCGTATCAGAGAACTTGTGGTGATGGCGGTGGAGGCCCACCCAGTCGATCGGTCCGTGCTGGCAACTGAGGGCGCCGCAGGTGGCGAAGAAGCGCTCCAGCCAGCGGGGAACGCGGAAGGCCCGGTGAGAGAGCAGGCGGTGGTAGCCGAGGGTCACCCCGAGGCAGGCCGTGACCCAGTAGAGGATGGCCAGGCTGGCCACCCCCTGCCAGCTCCAGAAGCGCGGCAGCAGGGCCACCAGGCCAAGGATGTGGATCGCAGCCATGAAGGCAACGGTGCCCCAGCGCTTGCCGACCTCCCGTTCGGGGGTCGGCTCGCCGCGGCGGGGCTGATGCAGGGCCCTGGCCCGCAGGAGGGCCAGGGGCGGGGCGGTGACGCTGGCGCCACCGCTGACGCGGAGGGGGGCGGGCATTCCTTGATCCTGATCAACTGTAGAAATGATAACAGTACGGATTCGTACTGCTAGGGCGGTCGCTTCTCGGATCGCCCCCTAGTCTGGCGACGACCATGGACGGGCCAACCGGGAGCGGCGGCGGGTGAAGGATGACGGCAGCACGGCGTCAGCTCCTGCAGCAATGGCGCTGCAGATCGAGGCTGCGGTCGCGGAGCGGCTGCCGGACGGTTATCGCCAGCGCCTGGAGGTCGGTCGCCAGGCGTTCGGCCATCTGATTCGCGTCTGGCACGAGCGCAATGGCTGGTCCCATCGGGTCCTGCCAGGGTTGGCCGACCAGCTCGACCTCGGTCGGGTGCATAACTCCCAGCTCTCCAACCTCCGTAACGGCAAGCTGCCGTCCCCGGGGCCGGAGGTGTTCCTGGCCCTGGGGGCGATCAACCAATGGCTCCATGGCCACGCCGTATCCGGGCGGCTCCCGGGTGCCGAGCCCCTGCTCGCCGCGGCCCCTGAACTGCAGCAAGCCCTGGAATCCTCGGCCGTCGCCCTCCTGACTGATCAGGGTCTTCCGCTCGGCCCTGGAGACCTGCTGGAGATTTTCGTGGGCCTGCAGCAGCCGCCAGCGGCCTTCGACCTGCGCATCGCCGAGGCTGAGGCGGCGGCCCTCAGTGCAGCGTTGGCGGCCCTGTTCACGGCCGGTCTCCCCTGGCGCAGCTGTCGTGACGCCCTGTTGGCGGCCTACCCCGCTGAGAAGCGCCAGCGCCGGGAGCAGTTCGCCGCAGTGATGGCGGGTCAGCGGGATTACAGCGCCACGGAGCTCGATGCCGAGCTCCCCGACCTGCGCCGCACCCTGGCGGCCCTTGGGGTGGCTGGGGAAGACGCCCTCGGGGCCGATCAGTTCCTGGAGCTCTTGCGTCAGAAGGCCCGCCAGGTCGACCATCGGGATGGGACTGGGCTGGATCTGGCTGCCGCCATCCGTCGGGGGCTCAGCGGTTGATGGCTCCTCGACCCGCTGCCGTTGCCTTGGCGGCATCGGGCAGCAGTGGCACCGGCGGGCTCACCAGGCCCATCAGCAGCAGGGCGATCGCCGCCCGGGTGCGGTTGTGGACCCCCAGTTTCTGATACACCTCCTTGAGATGGGTCTTCACCGTGTTCACGGTCAGGTGCAGCTGCAGGCCCACCTCGCGGTCATTGAGGCCGAACACCACCTGCTGCATCACCTCCAGCTCGCGCCTGCTCACCTGCAGGTCTCCCCGCCGGCGGCTGCCCACCACCCGGGCCGCCAGCTGGGGATCCAGATAGAAACCTCCCTCGCTCACGGTCCGAATCGCCGCCATGGCATGGCCCGAGCCCATGTCCTTTTCCAGGAGGATCCCATCGCTGTGGGTGGCCAGGGCCAGCTCCACCAGGGGCAGGTTGTCGTGCTGCAGGAACAGCAGGGAACGCAGCTGCGGAAGCCGCTCCTTGGCGGTCTGCACCAGGGTCAGGCCGGACCCCTCCTCCAGGAGCTGGGTGCTGATCAGCAGGGTGGGTGCGGGTCGGTCGAGCTGGGCGAGCGCTTCGGCTTCCGTTGTGCAGGAGCCGACGAGGCGATCAACCACCGCATCCGGGCCGATGGCGGGGCGCTCCAGCTCGGATCGTACCCAGAGGGTGGCCAGCAGCCGGCTGTAGCAGCAGAAAAGGATGCGCTCTTTTTCGAGGATGCGGTCCAGTTCCTGGTTCCCAAGCCCATGGGCCCGGTAGGTCTGAATGGCATCCATTGAAAAAGAACTCTGCCCTTAGGCAGGGTAACGGGCCTCCCGGACTTTCTTCGCCAGCCCTAGAGCCCGCAACAGGCGAATGTGCTGCCAGGTGATATCAAACTCAAACCAGCGAAGCCCATGGCGGGCGGAATGGGGATAGGCATGGTGGTTGTTGTGCCAGCCCTCTCCGAAGGAGAGAATGGCTACCCACCAGCAGTTGCGTGACAGGTCGGGGCAGTTGAAGTTGCGATAGCCGAAGGCGTGGGTGGCGGAATTCACCAGCCAGGTGACGTGATACACAACCACCAACCGCAGGGGGATGGCCCAGAGCACCAGGCCCAGGCCGCCGCCATGGACCCCGGCCGCCTGGCCGTACCAGTAGAGCCCCAGACCGATCGGGAGCTGCAGCAGCAGGAACCAACGGTCGAGCCAGGTGTAGAAGGGGTCGCGAAGGAGGTCGCCGTTGAAGCGGTGGACTTCCTTCAGGGCCGGGATGTCGTGCAGCATCCAGTCGCTGTGGGCCCACCACAGACCACGGGCGGCATCGTGGTGGTCGTTGGGCTGGTCGGAATACTTGTGGTGGTGGCGATGGAGGCCCACCCACTCGATCGGACCGCTCTGGCAGGCCAGGGCTCCCATCAGCACCAGGGTGCGCTCCAGCCAGCGCGGCACCACGAAGCTGCGGTGCGAAATCAGCCGATGCAGGCCCAGGGTCACCCCCAGCACCGTCACCCAATAGAGAACGGCCATGGCGACGACAGCCTGCCAGCTCCAGAACATCGGGAGCAGGGCAAAGACAGCACCCACATGCATGACCAGCATGAAGCCGGTGGTGCCGCTCTTGAATTTTTTCTGGGATCGCGGCAGGGGCTGACGGGCCTCGATCAGGCGGGCGCGGATCCGGGCTTCCTGGCGGTCGCTCAACCTGTCGCCGTCGTTGTCGCTGGGGTTGGCGTTGGTGTGATCGCCGGGATGAATGGGCCGGCGGGCCGCAGCTTCAGTGACCAAGGAACTCTCCGGGGGGGATGCGCAGGCTGCGTTCGCTTGGGGCGGGAGCTTCGGGACTCCCAACTCCCCGTGGGGTCACGGAGGGCGTTCTCGGCCTGGCAAGGGGCCTTGCGGGCACCCAACGCGGCGAATCTAGTCGTCCAGCCGTCCAGCTCCAGCCAGGCACCATGGGGGCAGTGGCCCCGTGGTCGGTGTCTGAGGCGATCGAAGGTTCAGATGGTGTCGAGGCCCTCCAGCGTTGGGCCCGGGAACGGGTGGATGCCGCCCAGGACCGCATGGCGGCCGTGACCGCGCGTCGGACGGCGGCGGTGCGTCCGCGGCTGGAGCGGGTGCTGGCGGCCTTCGCCGCTGAACGCATCGGGACCCAGCATTTCGCCTCTGTCACGGGCTATGGCCATGGCGACCTTGGGCGGGAGGCCCTGGATCGTGTGTTCGCCAGGGTGCTCGGGGCTGAGGCCGCTGCCGTGCGACTCCAGTTCGTGAGTGGAACCCATGCGATCACGGCAGCCCTGTTCGGCGTCCTGCGCCCCGGCGATCGCCTCCTGGCCCTCACCGGCCGGCCCTACGACACCCTCGAGGAGGTGATCGGGCTGCGCGGTCGGGGCCAGGGTTCCCTCGCCGATTTTGGAATTACCTACGACGAGATCCCCCTCAGGCCCGATGGCGGTGTCGATGAGGCGCGCCTGGAGGAGGCCCTTCAGCGTCCGACCCGCCTGGTGCTGATCCAGCGCAGTTGCGGCTACAGCTGGCGGCCTTCCCTGTCGGTGGCGCAGATCGGGCGCCTCTGTGGCCGGGTACGGGAGCTGCAGCCCGGTTGTCTCAGCTTTGTTGACAACTGCTATGGCGAGCTCGTCGAGGATCAGGAGCCGACTGCCGTCGGTGCGGATCTGATCGCCGGGTCGCTGATCAAGAACCTCGGCGGCACCATCGCTCCCACCGGGGGCTATGTGGCAGGCCGCGCCGACCTGGTGGAGCAGGCCTGCTGCCGCCTCACGGCCCCGGGCATCGGCAGCGAGGGCGGCAGCGGGTTCGATCTCCACCGGCTGTTGTTTCAGGGGCTGTTCCTGGCCCCCCAGATGGTGACGGAGGCCCTGCTCTGCGCGGAGCTGGTGGCGGAGGTGTTTCACGACCTTGGGTATCGGGTCAACCCCCTGCCTGGAGCCCACCGCAGTGATGGCATTCAGGCGGTGCGCTTCGGGGCACCCGAGCCGCTCAAGGTGGTGTGCAAGGCCTTCCAGGGGGCATCCCCGATCGGCTCCTACCTCGATCCGATTCCGGCACCGATGCCTGGCTATGCCAGTGAGCTGGTGATGGCTGGGGGCACCTTCATCGATGGCAGCACCAGTGAGTTCTCAGCCGATGCCCCCCTCAGGGAGCCCTATGTGCTGTATGCCCAGGGGGGCACCCATCGGGCCCACGCGGCCCTCGCCCTGGAGCGGGCCCTGGTCGCCCTGGCCGGGCAAGGGCTGTTGCCCTGAGTGCTGCTGTTGTTGCTGCCCCGCCGCCGTCCGACAGACTGGGTCAAACCGCCTGCTTCGGCCGCGATGGCGACCAGCTTCCCCGACGACTGCCGCTACACCGACAGCCACGAATACGTCCGCTCCGATGGCCCCCTGGTGCGGATCGGGATCACCTCCTTTGCGGTGGAGCAGCTGGGCGACATTGTGTTTGTGGAACTGCCCGAGGTCGGGGCGACCCTCACCCTTGGGCAATCCTTCGGGAGTGTGGAGTCGGTCAAGGCCGTCGAGGATCTGATCGCGCCGATCAGTGGCACGGTCGAGCGGCGCAACGAGGCCGTTCTCGCGTCCCCGGAGGAGCTCCAGAACGATCCTCACCACGAGGGTTGGTTGCTGCAACTGCGTCCCGCCGATCCGGGGCAACTGGAGACCCTCCTCGACGCCGATGCCTACCGGGCCAAGGTGGCGGCTGGCTGACCCGCCCTCGGCCCGAGCCGGAGCCCCTGGCTGACTCGGGCGATGTCCCTAGGATCCGCCCCAACCGCGGCGACCCTTGGTGACAGCCTCCACCGATGCGCTGGTCTCCACCAGCCGCACCCACGACGGACGGTCTGCCGGGGAGGTGCCAGGGCTGGTGGAGCTTCCCTTCCAGCCCCGTCACATCGGGCCCTCGCCCGGCGACGTGGCCACCATGCTCACCGATCTCGGCCTCGAGAGCCTGGAGGCCCTGGCCGCCGCTGTCGTGCCTGCCGACATCCTGCTGCCCCCGACCGAGGCCCTGCCGGGGCTGCCCCGGCCCTGCGGCGAATCCGAGGCCCTGGCGGAGCTGGCCGCGATTGCCGCCCTCAACCAACCCCGCCGCAGCCTGATCGGCCTCGGTTACCACGGCACCGCCACCCCGGCCCTGATTCAGCGCCAGGTGCTTGAAAACCCTGCCTGGTACACCGCCTACACCCCTTACCAGGCGGAGATCGCCCAGGGGCGGCTGGAAGCTCTGCTCAACTTCCAGACCCTGATCAGTGAGTTGACCGGGCTGCCGATCGCCAATGCCTCCCTGCTCGATGAGGCGACGGCCGCGGCCGAGGCGATGGCGATGAGTCGGGGCCTGGCCAAGGATCCCCTGGCCAGCCGTTTCCTGGTCGACCAGGCGGTCCTGCCCCAGACGCTGGCCGTGCTCCAGACCCGGGCCGAGCCGGTTGGGATCACGATCGAACCCTTTGATCCCAGGGCCGGAGGGCTGGATCCGGCGAGCCTGCAGGGAGCCTTCGGCTTGCTTCTGCAGCTGCCGGGGGTGGATGGGGTGCTCTGGGATCCCAGGGCCCTGATCGCCGCCGCCCATGGGGCTGGTCTGCTGGTGACGGTGGCGATCGATCCCCTGGCCCAGGTGCCGCTGGCGCCGGTGGGGGATCTCGGGGCCGACATCGCCGTCGGCAGTGCCCAGCGCTTCGGTGTTCCCTTGGGATGCGGTGGACCCCACGCCGCCTTCTTTGCCACCCGCGAGGCCTTCAAGCGCCAGATCCCCGGACGGCTCGTCGGTCAGTCCCTGGACGCCGCCGGCCGTCCCGCCCTGCGCCTTGCCCTCCAGACCCGGGAGCAGCACATCCGTCGCGACAAGGCCACCAGCAACATCTGCACCGCCCAGGTGCTGCTGGCGGTGATGGCCTCCTTCTATGCCGTGCACCACGGTCCCGATGGCCTTGAACTCCAGGCGCGCCGGCTGCTGCGGCTGCGGCAAGCCCTGGCTGCGGCGCTGCTGGCCCTTGGCCACCGGGTCGATCCCGGTGC
>JBEINY010000031.1:0-20906 GCA_040377855.1 Prochloraceae cyanobacterium
AGATTGTTTGTGGCACAGATTGCCAGTGGCACGCTTTGCCAGTGGCACGGTTTGTCTTTGGCATGCTTTGTCTTTGGCACGCTTTGCCAGTGGCACGGTTTGTCTTTGGCATGCTTTGTCTTTGGCACGCTTTGCCAGTCGCAAGGGATGCCCCAACTGTCACGCCGATCGATGGCCGATGCTGGGTCCACGCCTGCGCGCCGGCAACCCGTTCTTCGTCGTTCCGTCTGATCGTGTCTCCTGGTGATCTCCAGCTGGTCGTGGGCCTTGGGAATCCAGGCGACCGCTACGCCGGCACCCGTCACAACGTCGGTTTCATGGCCCTGGAGCGACTGGCGGCCCGGGAGCGGGCGGGTTTCCGCGCCCAGTCGAGGCTGCATGGGTTGCTGGCCGAGGTGGGCCAGGGGCCCCAGCGCCTGCGGCTGCTGATGCCCCAGACCTTCATGAACGAGAGCGGTCGTTCGATCCGGGCAGCCCTCGACTGGTTCAACCTCCAGCCCCACCAGTGCCTGGTGCTTGTCGATGACATGGATCTGCCCCTGGGTCGTCTGCGGTTAAGGGCCAGCGGCAGTGCCGGCGGCCACAACGGTTTGCGTTCCACGATCCATCACCTCAGCACCCAGGACTTTCCCCGGCTGCGCATCGGCATCGGTGCCCCCTCCACCGAACCCCAGGAGCGCCGTGACCGGACCGTGTCCCACGTGCTCGGACGGTTTCGGCCTGAGGAGATGCCCACCGTGGAGGCCGTGCTTGATGAGGTGCTCGCGGGCCTGGGCCTGATCCAACGCCTCGGCTTGGAGCGGGCCGGTAACCGCCTGAACGCCTTTCAGGGCGGCGGCACGGCAGGCTGAGGAGAGCGTCGTCGCCCATGGCCCGCCTGCCTGCCACCACGGCCCAGTTGCGGGTCCTGCACCAGAGCTTCCGCGACTGTCTGCTGGAGGGGGAGGTCAGTGCCGCAGGTTTTCACTGGACATTCCGCTGGTTCTTCGACCGCGGTGAGCTGACGGTGGAACCGTCCCTGGGGCGCGCCCTGATCCAGGACGCCCTGTTGCGCTATCTGGTGCGTGCCGATTACCAGCTCGAGCCTGGCGGCGACTATGTGTTCACGGTGCGGGCCAGGTTCTGACCCAGCCAGCGCTCCAGCAGCAGCTGGGCCACCACGTCATCCACATCCCGTGGGGGCAGCCGCAGTCCGCGGGGCAGCAGGCGCCGCCATCCCGTCGGGGGCTCCAGCTGCCAGTAGCGGCTCCTGGCCGCCAGGGTTGTGCCGGCCTCTGGAACGTCAATCCAGGGCACAGCGCCCTGGAGGCGCTGGCGCCACGGGCCGCTTCCGGTGCCATTGCCGAGGATGACTCCCGCTAAATCGCCAGCGGCGATCCAGGCGCTCAGGGTGGCCCAGCAGAGATCCGGCGCCAGGATCCGGGCTTCCACGATTGTTGTTCGTTCCCGATCGGTGCACACCAGGCCGCACTTGCTGCGGCCGGGATCGAGCCCCACCAGGCGGCCGATGGCGGGCAGGGGGGCGGCAGCGGCAGTGTCCATCAGGTGCCCTGTCTGACCACCCGCAATTCCACCACGATCGGGTCAGGGGTCTCTGCGGCCCGGAGGGCCACGGCCTCCAGCGCCACGGTCTGGCCGGCGGGTCGTTCCGTGAGTCGCCGGCCCAGCTGGTTGAAGGCGCTCGGGTCGTACTGGAGGCCGTCGGTAAGGGTGCCCTGCCGCTGAGCCTTGGCATAGGCCGCCGCCAGGAGGAGATTCAGGCGCCTGCGCACCTGGTCGGCATCCCGTTCTTCCACATCGATGGTGGTGGTCGCCAGCACCTCCCCCACGGCCACCACCTCCCGGTTGGGCCGGATGTCGGGGAAGGCGAGCACCTGTTGTTCTCCCTTGAGCACGTTGGCGGCGGAGAGGATGCCCACCACCCAGGAGCCTGGCCGGATCAGCAGTTGTTCGAGTTTGGCGATGTCCCCACGGGACACCAGCAGGATCTGACGGTTGACGGGCTGGCCTGGCAGGGCCCGCGCAAAGGCCATCCGGTTGGCCTGCTGCAGCAGGGCGGTGATCACCTCCTTTGCCTGTTCCGGTCGCTGGAGCCGCACCTTGGCGGTCGCCAGGGCCTGACCGCTGGTGATCACCACGTCGCCGCGTCGGAGGGCGATCAGATTGGCTTCCAGGTCTTTGAGTTCCTTCTCGCCGGCATTGATCTTGCGGCGCACCTGGGCCAGCTCGGCCTCGGTGCGCCGGATGTCGGCATCGCGGGCCTGCACGTCGCGGCTGAGGCGACTGCGTTCCTGTTCCAGCCTCTGGCGCTGCTCCTGCAGGGGCCTCAGTTCGCGCCGCAGGGTCTGGGCCCGTTGTTCGGCCAGCCTGGATTTCCCTTCGGCGTCTTGGAGGCCGATCAGGGCCTGCTGGCGGTCGCCCTCAGCCCGTTGGAGGTCAGCCTGCTGCAGGGCCACCCGGGCCCGACTGTCGCGCAGGGTCTGCTCCAGCTTGTCGAGTTCGAACAGGCCGGTGCGCAGCCGCTCGCTCACCAGAAGCATCAGCCCCAGGGACAGGGCGCTGATCAGGCTGCCGGTGAGCACGGTGATCAACACGGCGGTGCGACGCGGCCGCAGGTTGAACAGGCTGAGCCGGGCCTTGCCGACGCGGCTGCCAAGGCGATCCCCCAGCGTGGCCAGCACACCCCCGAGGGCCAGAAGCGCCAGGATCAGCAGCCAGCCGGACACAGGGAGATGCGAGGGGTTCCAGTATCGGTTGGGACCGTCAGCTGAACCGTTTGGAGAGTGCGATCGGGTCGAACACCGTGATCTTCTTGCGGTCGATCTGCAGGAGCCCTGCGTTGCGCAGGTCGCCGAGCAGCCGGGTGATCGTGACCCGGGTGGAGCCGATCGCCTCGGCGATCGCCTGGTGCGACAGGCGCAGGTCGATCGTGATCCCTTCGCTGCCTGCCACACCGAAGTCGCGGCATAGCACCAGCAGGAAACTCACCAGCCGGGACGACATGTCCCGGTGGGTGAGGGTTTCGATCATGGTTTCGGTCTGCAGGATGCGGGAGGACAGGCCCTGCAGCATCAACAGGCCAACGGAGGCGTCCTGCTCGATCGCCCGACGCACCGAGGTGGCTGGTGCCGTCACCATCTCGACGCGGGTGAAGGCGATGGCGTGATAAAAGCGGTCGGAGCGTTGGCCCGTCAGCAACGACAGCACCCCGAACAGGCTGTTTTCCCGCAGCAGGGCCACGGTGATTTCTTCACCCGATTCATACACCCGAGAGAGGCGCACCGCCCCCCGCCGCAGCAGGTAGACGCGCTCAGCCGGATCACCGGGGAAAAAGATGGTTTTGCCCCGTTCCACGGTCTCCACACTGCTTCCCGCCAGTCCGCGGATCACATCGAGCAGGGTGGGAGTCGCCTGCGCTGGGGTTTGGTTGGTGACCGTAGGGACCCCATTGCTGGGCGATGGGCTGTAGCGCGTGAAGCCGCCGGAAGCGCTGACCATGGGGCCGGGGCAGTTGGGACGACGCTAAGAACGCCTCTGTCCCCCTCTTGTAGCAACCATCACGATTCCTCCGCTTCCGCCAGCGCCTGCCGTTGCGCCTGCTGCAGGGACCGGATCGCGGGCTCGGCCAGGTCGAGCAGGTCATTCAGCCTCGGGCGGCTGAAGGGGGCCCCCTCGGCCGTGCCCTGCACTTCCAACAGCTGGCCCTGCGCGTCCATCACCACATTGAGATCAACGGCGGCCCGGCTGTCCTCGCTGTAGTCGAGATCCAGCAGCACCCGGTCGTCGACCAGGCCCACGGAGACAGCGGCCACCTGCCCCACCAGGGGCGATCTCGCCAGGACACCCCGCCGCTCCAGGCGACGCAGCCCCAGGGCCAGGGCCGCCCAGGCGCCTGTGATTGAAGCGGTTCGGGTGCCGGCATCGGCCTGAAGCACGTCGCAGTCGACCAGCAGGGTGCGTTCGCCCAGCGCCTCCATCGACAGGGAGGCCCGCAGGCTCCGTCCGATCAGGCGCTGGATCTCCTGGGTGCGGCCCGAGAGCTTAAGCAGTTCACGCCCCTGACGCGTGGGGGTGGAGGCCGGCAGCAGGCGGTATTCGGCGCTCAGCCAGCCCAGGCCGGAACCGGTCCGCCAGCGCGGCACCCCCTCCTCCAGGCAGACGCTGCAGAGCACCCGGGTCGATCCGGTTTCGACCGTGACCGAGCTGAGGGCGAAGCCCATCGGGTCCCAGTGGAAGCGCACCGGCCGCAGATCGGAGGCGAGACGGCCATCACGACGGGCCTCCAGGGGGCCATCACGTCGGGCTTCCGGACTGACGGAATCGGCCATGGCGGGGGGCGGCGACAGCACGGCTGATGCTACGGGTGGGACAGGGTCAGCGCCACCATCGCTGGTGTCCTGGGCTTGTTTTCAGCCATTCAGCCGCTACATTCAGGATCCAACGGCGCGGCCGTCCGGTGATCCGGGCGGGAGTCTGCCGACTGTCCTGCCCCCATGACGGCCAGCCTCCACAACCATCGCCACCTGCAACGGGGCAACCCGGTGGTGGCGCTGCCCCGGCCAGTCACCCAGCCGGCCCCTCGTCCGCTGCGGTTGACCCCTCAGCCGGAAGGGCTGCTTCAGATCCACACGGCACCCTTTCGAGGCAGCTTCAGCAGCGTCTTCAGCCAGGCCCTGCGCTCGGCCGGCCTCGGCAGTCGCGTGCTGATCACCCAGTTCCTGAAGGGGGGTGTCGATCAGGGGGTTGAGCGCAGCATCTGGCTCTGCGGGCGTCTGCAGTGGATGCGCCCGGCGGTGCCGGCCACCCTGGCCACCCAGGCCGCCGGAGGGCAGGAGCACGGGGCCGTTCTGGAGATCTGGCAGGCCACCCGCGAACGGCTGCTGGATGGAAGTCTCGATCTGGTGGTGCTCGATGAACTCGGGCTGGCGATGGATCTGGGTTACATCGAGCCCTGCGACGTGATCGGCACCCTTGAGCAGCGTCCTGCCCACCTCGATGTCATTCTGACCGGACCTTCCATGCCGCCGGCCTTGCTGGCCATGGCTGATCAGCTCACCCAGCTGCGGCGCTGCGCCTGATTTCTCCCCATGCTCAAGAACGACCGCTGGATCAATGCCCAGGCCGAGGCCGGCATGATTGAGCCGTTCCAGGCCACCTTGGTGCGCCATCTGGATGCTGAGGCCCGCACCTCACCGGTGCTCAGTTATGGCTGCTCCTCCTATGGCTACGACCTGCGCCTGTCTTCAAAGGAATTCCTGATCTTCCGTCATGTGCCGGGAACGATCATGAATCCGAAGCGCTTTAATCCAGCCAACCTGGAGCCCGTGGAGCTCCATCATGATCAGGACGGCGACTATTTCATCCTGCCGGCCCATTCCTACGGTCTCGGCGTCGCCCTGGAACGGCTGCGGGTGCCCTCCAACATCACGGTGATCTGCATCGGCAAGAGCACCTATGCCCGCCTTGGCATCATTGTCAACACCACCCCGGCCGAGGCCGGCTGGGAGGGGCATCTCACCCTGGAATTCAGCAATTCCTCAGGTGCCGACTGCCGCATCTACGCGAATGAAGGCATCTGTCAATTGCTCTTCTTTGAGGGTGACCCCTGTGACACCACCTACCAGGATCGTTCCGGTAAATACCAGGATCAGCCCGAACGGGTCACCCTGGCCAGGATCTGACGCTTCGATCCAGGCCTGAGGGATTGCCGGCGATGTTGATGCCGGACAACACCCATGGCTCAGGGAGCGAGTCGGGCTCGATGCAGGCGGGATTTCTCGTACCACTGGGCGAATTCCGGTGCCCATTGCTGGAAATGGGGCCACATCAGATCGCAGAGATGGCGGATCTCTTCCTGGGCATCAAGTTTGGCCCGCAGATCCATGAAATGGAGGAAGGCCCGCAAGCTGAAGCTCACCACGAAGTGCTGGCGATAATCGAAGGGAAGGATGCCGCGGGCATGTTCCTCAGCGAAGCCCTCGGCCAGCAGCGTTTGATAGCGGAGGGCGGCCTGGTGGCAGAGCTCCAGATCCTGGCTGCGCAGGGTATCGCTGTAGGTGTATTTCTTCCCCTGGCGATCGCTGTAGGAGCCCACGGGCCGTAGATAGAACACCTCCTCAAGGGGGATCTCGCCAGCTGCCGCCCGGCAGATGCGATCGCCCGTGTAACGCATCGACTGCACATCGAAACTCACCCCCACCCGGTGAGTGCGCGCCTGTTGCATCACCGAATGGGGAAACCAGCCCACATTGAGCACGATCTGGGCGTGCTCCAGCGGCCCGTAGTGGCCCCGCTCCCCCGCCAGCAGGCGCTTGACGCAGATCTCGCCGGCCCTGGTTTCATCAGGCCACTCCTCCCGCGAGGCGGCCACGAAGCCTTCGCTGTAGTCCTGGTGCATGCCCGCATAGACGCACTGCTGGGGATTGGGCGTGGCGGCGATCAGGGCCACCTGAAACAGGGGATCGATGGCCATGGATGGGGTGGCGTTGCGAAAGGAGGGGCGGATCCGGTGTGCGGTATGCACCCGGGGAGTCTCAGCCGTGGCTGCGGGGGCCGATGGCCGCACCGGTTGGGGGCGTTCCGGTGGAGGGGCCGGAGGTGCCCGGCTCCGACAGGGCGCTGAGGCTACCCACCCCCGGTAGCACCGGCAGGGGCCCGTCGCTGATCAGGGCCGTGGTCAGGGACGCCAGCTCAGGGGCACTGCGGGCACCTAGGGCCCGGCCAATGTCATCGCCGCGGCTGTTGAACAACTCCAACTGGGGGATGCCATTGACGGCGAAGCGGTCCAGTTCCGGTTGCCAGCGTGGGTTGTCGACATTCAGCAGCACGACATCCAGCTGCCCCCGTTGCTGCTTCTCGATCGCTTCCATCGCCGGCGCCATGCTGCGGCAGGCCTCGCACCAATCGGCATAGAACTCCACCAGGGTCGGGCGGCCGTCACTCAGGGCTACGGGCAGGTCGAGGGATTGGCGCGCCAGGCGCTCCAGGGGGGCATCCGGATGCAGTCCGCCCCGCAGCACAACAAGCACCAGGGTCAGCACCACGGCGACGGCGGCCAACAGCAGCCGTTCAGGGCGTCCGATCGCAGGACTGGCGGGAGGCTCGCTGGTCATGGGGCGGTCTTGGGACTGGCTTTGGGCAGGGAAACCGGGGGGATCCCTGCAGGTCCGCGCACTCTGGCAGCGATCGGCAGCGATCGGTGCCGATCATCCGGCAGCAGCAATCTCAGCGGGCTCAGGGGGGCACGGGCGCCCACTGGCAGCCATTGCTAACGTTTGGGTGCAGGCCAGGATGAAGGGCTTGAAACGGCGTCTGACCCTGCACTTTCCCCGAGAAGCGGTGCATCAGCCGATCACCTACCGGCTGGCCGTGGATTTTGACATCGCCGCCAAGATCCTGCGGGCCCAGATCGCTCCGAATCAGAGCGGCACCATGGTGGTGGAGCTTTCTGGCGATATCGATGAACTGGATGCCGCAGAAGGCTGGCTCGAAAGCCTTGGCCTCGGTCTCCATCGCGCCCAGGGTGAGATCCGGATCGATGCCAGCCGCTGTGTTGATTGCGGCATCTGCGCCAGCGTCTGTCCCAGTGGAGCACTCCAGACTCAGGCCCCCCTCTGGCAGCTTGGTTTTAATGCCGCCCGGTGCCTCGTTTGTGAGCAGTGCATCCCCAGCTGCCCCCTGGATGCGATCAGCCTGGTGCTCGATTCGCGGGGACTGACCTCGGCATGAGCGCTCCGATTCGAAACGCCATCAGCGTTGCGGCGCTCCCCCTGAGGGCACCGAGTTTATTGTTCCTGGCCCTTACCAGCCTCTATCTCGGCATCCATTGGAGTGCCGAACTGCAAGCCAGCCTGACCACGGCGGTGCGCCTGCCGCTGTTGAGCGATTTCTTCCTGCCGATGCAGTTTCTGCAGGCCATTGCAGTGGTGCTGGTCTGCACGATGCCCAACCTCCTGATGCGTGAAGTCTCGGCGCTGATGGCCGTGAGTCGCGTGATCAGTGTGGTGGTCACCCTGCTCCTGGTGATCACCGGTGGCCTTTACCTGCTGCACCTGAGCGTGCTTTCCAATGTGCTGATCCTGGCCAGTTCGGTGCTATTGGCCAGGCTGGACATGGCTCGCATCCGGGTGGTGCCCCATCCCCTCGGTGCCTTCATCGGGCTCTGCAGTTGGTGCCTGCTGATGATGGCCCTGGGTCGGTTCCTTTATCTCCACAATCCCGCCATTGCCGGTTCGGTGTTCTGACCTCAGCCTTCACAGCCGAGACGGGCACCACGCAGGTAGCTCCAGGCATTGCCCAGCACCTTCTTCACGTATAGGCGAGTTTCGGGGTAAGGAATTCCCTCCACCCAGAGTTCCGGTTCCCGCCGCCGCAGGCCTTCATCCCAGCCGGCCACGGCACCGGCACCGGCGTTGTAGCTGGCCACCGCCGGCAGCAGTTCGCCCTGCCATCGGTCGAGGAGCTGGCGCAGGTATCGGGCGCCGAGGCGGCTGTTCTGGCCAGGCTCCTCCAGGGTCTGGCGGCTGAGGGATGCCCCGGCCACCTCCCGGGCCGTCTCAGGCATCAGTTGCAGCAGGCCGATGGCTCCCACGGGGGAGCGGGCTGCCGGCATGAACTGGGATTCGGCCTTGGCCACCCCGAGCAGCAGGGCTGCGTTGACGCCGCTGTCCCTGGCGGCCGCCTGGAACGCGTTGGGGTAGCGGAGCGGATGCAGACCCCGCTCCAACTGCTGGCGCAGCTTGCAGTCAGGGCCCTTGAGCCGCTGGCTGGCCCGCTCGAGTTGCTCAAGCCCATGGCCGTTGTCGTCGATGCCCAGGCGCAGCAGGCCCTCCAGACGCAGGCTGTCGGGGCTGTCGGCGATCTGCCCCCGGCGCCGGTGACGCCAGAGTTCCCAGGCCTCGAGGGCCTGGCCTGCTTGCCAGAGGCGCTCCAGTTCAGGCTGGCCGCTGTTCAGGGGCTGCCAGCCCACCGCCTTCAGATTGGAGATCAGGGCGTCGGTTTCGGCCGGCCCCGTCAGGGGGGCAAGGCGGTCTTCGCCGAGGTGCAGGCTGGCGCGCCAGCCGTAGTAGCCGCCACCGTCCTGGCGCACTAGGTCGCGCCAGATGCCCCGGGCGGCCGCCCCCTGGCCCAGCCTGTCGTGGCAGTATCCGAGCCAGAACCGTTGCCGGGCTGCCAGGGGGGCTGGCCAGCGGGTGAAGGGTGGCAGCTGGAGCAAGGTGCGGGCCTCGTGCCACCGCTGCTGCAGCAAAGCCCGGCGCGCCAGTTGCCAGCGCAGGTCCCAGCTGGCTGGATCGTGGGGCCAGCGCCGCAGCACCCGAGCTGGATCGGCACGACCCTCGAGGGCCAGCCGTGCCTGAACGGGGGCCTGATCCTTCCAGCGCAGGGGCAGGCCCTCGAGGGTCGCCAGGGCAGCGTCTGAGGGATCCTCGGCCAAGGCCCTCAGGGCGTCGTCGGTTTCCTTGGCTTCGGGCCAGCGGCGCAGCAGGCTGATCAGGCCCTGCCTGCCAGCGGTCGCCAGGGAAGGGTCGAGGTCAGCGCCCGCCATCAACAGGCTTCGGCTGAGGGTCAAGGTGGCGGCGGCACCGTTGAGGGAGGTGGTCGGTTGGCCGAGGCAGCTCAGGGCCGCGGCGCCGTCCTCCAGCCGTGCCAGCCCCAGGGCCAGCTGTTGGCGCGGTAGCGCCCGGGCGGCGCTCCTGTTCTGCTGGCACTCGGCCAGGAGCACCTCCCGGGCGCCGGGCCAGCGCGGGCCCCATTGGGCCAGATGCACGGCCGCAGCCAGCCGGCCAGCCGGTGCGACGGCCGGATCCGTGGCCAGCTCCAGGGCGGCGGCCAGGGCGGCCGGATGGGAAGGGAATCGCTCCAGCAGCAGCTGGCGGGTGGGCGCGCTGCGACGGCCGAGGGCGTAAAGGGCATCGGCCGTGGCGGCTTCCCCCGGGAACCGGCGTTGCAGCTGCTGCCACAGGACCTCGGCCGAGCCCGACCACCCCAGCCGTTCGGCCGCCAGGGCCTCCTGCTTGAGGGCCACCGGGGCCAGGGGATCCCGTCCCCACCCCTGTCCCCGTAATCGTTGCCATTGCAGCAGGGGCTGGTTGGCGTCGCGACTGGCGAGCAGCAGGGCGGCCAGCCTCCGGCGTTCAGGATCCAGCGACCAGCGCAGTTCCTGCTCCAGGCGGATGCTGCTGCTGTCCGGGGTCGGTGCCGGTGGCAAGGCCAGCAGCTGACGTCCCACGACCAGGGCCGCCAGGGTGATCAGGGCGGTGCCTGCGATCCACTGGACTCCCCGGGCAGCCTGGATCTGGGCGGCAGCCTGGATCTCGGAGGGAGCCTGGATCTCGGCGGCAGCCTGGATCTCGGCGGCAGCCTGGATCCCGGAGGCAGCCTGGTCGGTGGCTCTCGGTTCTGCGGATGGTTGCTCCGCAGCTGTTTCCTCTGCGGCGGACGACTCCGGACCCAACGGTATGGCAACAACGGTTCTGCCATTCTGGTGATGCCGCCGTCAAGCCATGGGGCCTCCCCTGTTCCGTCGCTTCCGGATCACCCTGCCCCCTGCGCTGACCACCTTGCCGGGAGCCGGCCAGCGTCGTCGGTTGCTGGCCCTGGTGCTGGCCGTCGCCCTGGTGCTGCTGCTCCGGCCCTACTGGCCCCTGATCTTTCTGCCGGGCTGGACCATCGGAGCGCTCCTGCTCTGGATGGTGATCGAGCTGCTGCGCCTGGCCTGGTGGCCGCAGCGGTGGCGCTGAAGGCGACCCTTAGCCTGACCGCTGATCCGCAGCTGCTCCATGGTTGCCCAGGCGCCCCATCCGATCGGTCAGCCCCTCGGGGATGGCGTTGGTTTCGGCACCGATGGGATTCGTGGTCGGGTGGGAGTGGTGATCACCCCTGCCCTGGCCTTGCAGGTGGGCTACTGGTGCGGTCTCGTTTTTCAGGCCCGGGGGCCGGTGTTGATCGGCCGGGATTCGCGCACCAGTGGCGCGATGGTGGCGGCCGCCCTGACCGCAGGTCTGACCGCCGCCGGTCGGGAGGTGTGGGATCTCGGCCTCTGTCCCACCCCGGCCGTGCCGGGCACGATCCGGCGGGTCGGGGCCGCGGGGGGGCTGATGGTGTCCGCCAGCCACAACCCACCCCACGACAACGGCATCAAGGTCTTCGGCGCCAATGGGGCCAAGCTTGATCGGGACCGTCAGGCGGCGATCGAGGCCGGTCTGCGGGGGGATCCTGAGGCCCTGGCCCGTTCCGCCGGTGGCGACTGTGGTGCCGCCCATGGACGGGCTGATCTGTTGGCCGCCTATCAGGAGAGCCTGGTGGCCAGCGTCGAGGGCCGTCGCCTGGATGGGGTTCCGATTGTGCTCGACCTTTGCTGGGGGTCGGCCACCGCCTGTGGAGAGGCCGTGTTCCGCGCCCTTGGGGCCGACCTGACGGTGCTCCATGGGGAGCCAGATGGCCGCCGCATCAACCAGGACTGCGGCAGCACCCACCTCGAACCCCTCCGCCGGGCGGTGCTCGACACCGGTGCGGCCATGGGGTTCGCCTTCGATGGCGATGCCGATCGCACCCTGGCCGTCGATGGTCTGGGCCGGGTCGTGGATGGCGACCAGATCCTCTACCTGTGGGGGTCTGCCCTGCTGGAGCAGGGGCAGTTGCCCGATCGCCGGTTGGTGGCCACGGTGATGTCCAACCTGGGCTTTGAGCGGGCCTGGCAGGCCCGGGGTGGGGTGCTCGAGCGCACGGCCGTCGGCGACCAGTACGTCCATGCCCGGATGGAGGACCTGGGCGCCGGCCTCGGGGGCGAGCAGTCGGGCCACATCCTCTCGGCGCGCCATGGGATGAGTGGCGATGGGCTGCTCAGTGCCCTGCAGGTGGCCACCCTGGTGGCGGGCCGAGGCCAGAGCCTGGCTGCCTGGATCGACACCAGCTTCCAGCCCTATCCGCAGCGGCTCGTCAATGTGACCGTGCCTGACCGGGGCCGACGCCAGGGCTGGCAGCAGTGTGATCCCCTGCGCGAGGCCGTCGAGGCGGCGGAGGTGGCGATGGAGGGCCGCGGGAGGGTGCTGGTGCGGGCCAGCGGCACCGAACCCCTGCTACGGGTGATGGTGGAGGCGGCTGAGATGGTTGTGGTCGATCACTGGTGTGACACCCTCGCCGCCCTGGCAGATCAGCACCTCAATGGGGCCTGAGCCCTGGGGGTGATCAGGCCGTCAGTCGCTCAGCTGCCAACAGCAGCGCCCCCTGGCAGGCATCACCCGCTGGCTCCTGCACCTGGGCTGTGGGCAGCTCCCGCTCCAGGCTGGCCCGGAACGCCTGGCGCAGGGCCTTGAGGTGCTCAAAACCACCGCCAACGCCGCAGACGGCCGGGGCCTCCAGGGCCAGCCGCCGGCTGAGGGTGACGGCCATCCCCACCAGGGCATCGACGTTGCGTCGCACAATCGCAAGCGCCACGGGATCGCCCGCTTCGGCCAGCTGATCCACCACCGGTGCCAGGGCCGCAAACCCGGCCGGGGCGAAGCCCGGGGCCACCACCATCGCCTTGAGGCGTTGCGGACTCTGGGGATCCGCCGGATCGAGGTCGAGCTCCTGCCAAAGGCGCTGCCGCAGGGGCCCCTCCGGCTCGCGACCGTCGGCCATGCGCAGGCTGGCGCCGAGCCCATCGCGGCCGATGTCGTGGGTGGAACCTGCCCCATCGAGCAGCCAGCCCCAGCCGGCGCAGCGCCCGTCCTCTCCCTGGGTGTTGCGACCGACGGCGATTGTGCCCGTGCCGCAGATCAGCAGCAGGCCGCTGCCACCGGCAAAGGCCCCATGGAGGGCCGTGTGTTCGTCACCGGTGACCAGAAGTTGTTCGGCTGGTAACCCCAGGGCGGTGGAGGCCAGGCGCAGGCCCTCCTGTTGGCGATCGGTGCCCCGCTCGATGCCGCTGGCGCCGACGACGGCCGCGGCCAGGGGGTGGCTGCTGCCGCAGCTGCGTTGTGCGGCCTCCAGGCTCCGGCGCAGGGCATCTTGAAAGTGGGCGGGGCCTTCAGGCGCTGCCAGATGACGGACCCCCGGCCCTGCTCCCTCCCCCCGGATCCTGAGGCTTCCATCGGTCTCCCTGGTGGCCAACCGGCAACGGGTGTGGGTCTGGCCGGCATCAAAGCCCGCCAGCCAGGGGCCGGTGGCAGCGGTGGCCATCGATCAGCGGCGGCTGGTGGCGAGCGTGGCCAGGCAGAACCAGCCGATCAGTTGCACCTCCGGCCGGAAGAAGATCGTGTCGGTGAGACCCTGGACCCCAAGGCCGGTGATCGCAGCCACGGCCGCCAGGGCCGGCAGGGCCATGGTGCTGTCGACGCGCAATTGGCTCAGACCGGTGCGGAGGCTGGCAAAGAACAGACCCACGCCTGCGAGAAGCCCTGGAATCCCGGCCTCCACAGCGAGCTCCAGGGGGATCGAGTAGGCGCTCAGGGCATTGAACTTGGGCTGCTGGTAGAGGGGGTAGACGAGGTTGAAGGCGTTGTTGCCCGGGCCGATTCCCAGCCAGGGCCGGTCCTGCACCATCTCAAGGGCGGCCATCCAGACATTGATCCTGAAATTGTTGGAGCTGTCCTGACGGCCTGAGAACAGGCTCAGGATCCTGACCCGCAGGGGTTCGACCTTGGTGAAGGCCACCACCAGCAGGATCACCGTCCCCACCAGCAGCACCAGCGGAAACAGTCGTCGCCACAGCGTCGGCCAGTGGCGCGTCTGCCGGAGCACCAGCAGCAGGCCGATCGTGCCGAGGGCGGCCACCATGCCCAGCCAGCCCCCCCGGCTGTAGGTGAACAGCAACGCCACGCTGCCGAGGATCAGGCTGGAGAGGGCAAACAGCTTCTGGCTCAGGTGCTGCCAGCGCAGCAGCGCCACCACCGCCAGCGGCAGGATCGGCAGCAGGTAACCCGCCAGCAGGTTGGGATTGTCGAGGGTGCTGTAGATCCGCACCGTGCCATCGGCCACGGAATTGGGGTCGGCCCAGCGGGCCAGTTCGGCGGTGTCGCCGTAGAGCTGGCGGATGCCATTCACGGCCGTCAGCAGCTCCCCGGCCAGGAGGGCGGCCACGATGCGATCCCACCACTGGGGCGCGCTGGCCAGCAGCTGGCGCATCAGGGCATAGACGCCGAGGTAGCTCACCAGTTTCAGCAGTCCCTTGGCAGCGGCCACCGGCACCGGTGAGAACCCTGTGGCCAGCACCGCCAGAGCCAGCACCAGCAACAGCCAGCCATGGATCGGGCTAAGGCGACCGGCTGGGGTGCGGAGCGCCCACAGAAGCCAAAGCAGGCCACAGGCCAGGATCAGCAGGCTGAGGCCGCCGCGGGTGAGCAGGGGCAGGCCGGCCATCAGGGCACAGAGCACCAGGCCGGCCAAGGTGGCCAGATGGGCGGTGATCGGGCCGGTGGGCCGATCCCGCAGGAGCCCCTGCCAGCGCAGCAGCCAGGGAACGGGAGGGCTTGGCGCCTGGGCGGAATCGGACATCGTCAGGCCGGGATGGCAGAAACGGAGGCATGGTCTGCGGCCGCAGGCTAGGTCGTCCCCTCGTTGGGATCCTTCAGGGCCTTCAGGAGCTTGGTCAGGGGAGCCGGGCGGGCGGTGGTGCGCCGGTAGAGCACGCGATGGACGGGCAGTCCCTGGCTGAGCACATGGCACTCCCGTTCCGTGGGGATCGGCATCGGGTTGTCGAGGCGCCAGGGCCTGGCGTCGCCGCTGGGACGCTCAAAGCAACCACTGGCTTCGGTGAGCGAAACCTGGGGGGCGATCACGGCCAGCACATCGCTCTGCAGGAACAGCTCGCCGCCTGGGGGCAGGGCGTCGGCGATGGCAAGCAACAGCTCCGGTTGCAGCACGCGGCGTTTGTGGTGTTTCTTCTTGAACCACGGATCGGGAAACTGGATCGTGACCCGCGCCAGCAGGCCCGCAGGCAGCGCTCCCAGCCAGTCCTGGAGGCTGATGTTGGCATTGCAGAACAGGTAGCGGAGGTTGGCGAGCCCGAGGGCGACCCGGTCGGCTTCCGCGGCCAGCACCAGGGGACGGCGGATCTCGACGCCGAGGTGGTTGCGCTTGGGATCCTGTTGCGCCATCGCCAGCAGGAAGCGGCCGCGGGCGCAGCCGATGTCGAGGTGGATCGGCAGATCGGGGGCCTCGAACAGCTCCACCGGAGACGGCAGGGCCAGGGGTTGCTGGAAGAAGCGGCTGAGGGGATTGACGTGCTGGCGCACCATGGCCGTTCAGTCGTCTGGGCGTCCGTCGTCGCGATCAGGCACCAGGAACCCCCAGCTGGCGGTGTATCCATGCAGGTGGGTGGTGCCTCCCACGGGGCCGATTTCACCGTTGCAGAAGGCGCCGCTGATCGGCAGCTCCGGAAACAGCTCCCGGCAGAGGCTGACATCCCCATCCGGTTTGCCGTAGAGACCCCGGCCCCGCCCGAGGCAGGCGAACAGCAGGGCGGCCAGGGGCTCCGGCGCCTGGGTGCGTTCCAGATTGAGGAGCTGGCGCTCCTCCTGGAGGGAGGTGGTGCCATCCCGCAGCTGGAATTGCACCCGTTGCCCTTCCCGCATCCGTTCAGCCACGGCCACGGAGCCGGTGCGGGGATCGACGCCGATCAAGTTGCGCACGAGGAAGGCATCCGGCGTTCCGGTCTCCGGCCGTTTGGGGTCCGGCTGGGTCAGGGGCATGTCGAAGCTGCTGCGGCCGACCCCGAGGAACAGGGAATGGCGCACCCGTTCCCGGTCGTCCGGACTGAGATCGGCCAGGATCGCCTGCAGGCAGGCCACCGGTGTGCCGGAGGGGCCATCACTGGTGAGTCGCAGCACCACATTGCGTTTGGCCTCCTCCACCTCAAACACCGGGCCAATCGGCCGGCAGCCCTGGGCCACGACGGGATCCAGGCGCCAGGCGCCGCCGATGACACAGCCGATCGCTCCGTTGCAGACGCCGTCGGCCCGCAGCAGGGATCCATGGCCGGCACTGTGCTGGCCCGCCACTCCTCCGAGCTTGTAGGCCCGGGGATAGCTGTAGTCGAGTCCGTTGATCAGGTCATTGATGGCGGTGCAGCTCGGATCCACCAGCAGCACCATCGAGGGTGCGGAATCGGGATCGATGCCGACCGCCTCGATCCAGGCGCCGGGGGGCGCGTCCAGGTCAGGCAGGGCGTTGGTGTCGATCGCGAACGGGTGGATCTCGGCCCCGGGAAGACGCAGCAGGGTGATGCTCAGGGCGGGTTCCTGCTCCCGTTCGTGGGGGGCGCCATCGGCGGCGGTGCCGATCACACCGCCGCCGGCGCAGCCAAGCCAGTGACGGGCCTTCAGCCGTTCCTGCAGCAGGGGCATCAGCCGGGGCAGGTCACTGCCGTAGCTGGTGGAGGCAAACACCAGGGCCAGGTCGGCTTCACCGCCAGGGCCGAGTTCACGAACGGCAGCATCCACCGCGCCCTCGAGCGAAGGGCCACCGCTGAGGGCCGTCCGGCACCAGGGCTGGCCGGATCGGCGTTGCAACCAGGACGGCAGGGAGAAGGCGACCATGGCCGGACCTTAACGTCTGAAAGGCCTTCCGGATAATGGCGGCCTCCCGACCCGTCGTCCCCGTGTCTTCGTGATCGTGCCTGCGACTGCTCCAGCGACGGGAAACCCTTCCCTCTTGGGCCTTCCTTATCGCTCCCTGGTCTGGCTGGATTACCGCCTGGCGGTGGTGTTCTGCGTCGCCCTGCCCCTGGTGCTCCTGATCTGGGCGGCTGTCCGGCGGGAGGGGGCGATCGTGCGCCTGCTGACCCTCTATTGGAAAGTGTCGAGCCTGCTGGCCGTGACGGTGCTCTTCCTCAGTGATCGCCGTCCGATCGGCTACGTGCTCGGGGTGGTGGCCCAGCTGCTGATCATCGCCACGGTCTGGTTCTGGGTGGATCTGAATGAGGAGCTTGATGATCTGCCCCCCTGGCGGCCCCTGCCCCTGACGGTGCGGATCTGGCGCTGGGGCGTCAGCGGGTTCGCCGGTCTGGGGGCGATCCTGAGCGGCACCGCCCTGGTCTGCCTGCAGCGGGCCGGGGAGCCGAGTTGCCAGGTCTGGCTGGAGGCTCCTGCCGAGTTGATGCATCAGGTTGATCGGGCCAGCAGCTTCGTGTTCGGCGGCAACTGGACCCCGGACATCTCAGTGTTTTTCGGCTACGTCGGTCTGCTGGCCTACGGCGTCGGCCTGCTGCAGTGGGTGGCGGTCCGCCTGCCGAAGATGGGACGGGTGGCCGGTGAGTTCTGAGCCCGCTGCTCCCGGAGCGTTGCTGGCGGCGCTTGAGGCGATCAGCCGTGAGCGGCCCGATCGGGTGCTGCGCCTGCGCGGTCGGCTTCCGGGCGACGAGGGCTTGCTGGAGCCGTTTGAGCTGCTGATGTTCCGGGGCTTCTCCAGCCTCACAACCCATCCCACCGCTTTCGATCCAGACCAGCCGGCGCTGCCGGAAGGGAGCCGCATCACCAGCGCCGAGCTGCTGCAGGGGCCGCTGAACCCTTCGGTACCCGCCGCGCCCCTGGCTGAGCCGGTGGCCGTCGAGACCCTGCTTCAACCCGAAGCCTGGTGCTGAGATCTCGACGACTCCTGGCCCATGCTCGGCCAGGCCCGGTTACTCCTCCCGATCGGGCCAGCGAGCCGGCGTGAGGGAGGCGTAGATCACCTGCAGCGCATCGATCTCCTTGCCGCTGCGGCCCTTGAAGCCCATCACGAAGGATCCTTGAGGCACCTCCCAGGCACCGAAGGGGGAGCCTCCGGAATCGACACCAGCCGTGAGGCTGCGCTCCTGGGAGCTCGTGAACGTCACCTGATCCAGCCGCAAGCCTGATCGTCCGGCCACCTTGACGATGGTTTCGCCCTCGATCAACTTGAGGCTTCCCTTGTCAGAGCCACCATCTCCACCGTGGCTGACCGTTGTGCGTTGATCCGCTGCATCGGTGTAGGTGACCGTTAGCCGATCGACGCGATTGCCACCACGTAGACCGATCTCTGCAATGCGCATCTTGCGCTGGATGTAGGTGCCCAGGTCCACGTCGTCGAACGGACCCCCACCTGACCCGCCCCAGGCGGGGGTTTCTCGCACATCCGGTCGGCCCAGAACGGGGGAGCCAAAGTCAAGCGACCTTAGGTTCAATGGCTCAAAATCATCCGTTGCCTTGGTCAGGTAGCCATTCATCTGTTTGTTCACCGCGTCAATGTCGCTGGCAACAATTGACCTGGCCTCTTTTAATTGTGTGTCGCCACGATAGTTGTACTGTTTGTGCACTCCATTGATCCAGTTGATCTGATTGCTGATTTGTGTCAGATTGACCAGCTTCTCAGTCAGGCCGCTGATGGCTGCATTTCCGCCAAAATATGTGCGGTTGGCGGCTGCCTTTGTGAAGCTGTCTCCAGCGCCCGGCACGGTTTCATCGCCGGCGGTGGTGAACCCGATGACGACCGGTGAATCAAGGCTAAGACTCGGAAACCTCAGGGCGAAGTCGATGAAGCCAGCTGGTTCCGGTGAGATGAAGTTGGATAGGCCCGAGCTCCACTGCTGGAAGGAATAGTTGACCTTGGTTGTCTTCAGGAAGCTGTCGATCTTTGTCTGCAGATCGGTGCCCACCTTCACGGCATCGAAGACCCCGTTGGCGCCCAGGCTGATCGCCAGGGATTTCTGCTCCTCCCTGGTCTGCGAATAGAAGACGTACACGCCGATGTACTCGCCACCCCTCGTCAGAGAGGATGCATAGGAGTCGCCATACGCCCGCACGAAAGCGTCGATATCCTGGCCGATCACAAGGCCTGGCTTGAATCTCACATTCGTTATTGCCTGGGAGTCAAGTGTTCTGCGGGAATAGACACTCAGTACCACGCTGGTCGTCGTGACCTTCAGAGAGTGCACGAAGCTCGTCTTCTGGTTGATCGATCCCAGTGGTCCCAGGCCTACCGAAAGTGACTGATCGATCGACAGGGAGTCGGCCAGTTCCTGGATGTCCACGCTGACGTTGCAGCGGGTCTCGCTGGATCCACCGCTGCGGGCCCACTCGCCCTAGACGGCCGTGGACAGGCCCTAGCCCAGCACGCTGTTCACGCCCTGGAACAGAACGGTGGGAGGCGCAGCCTTCGCTGCAGTCGAGGACGCTCTGGTGTCAGGCATGATTGCCGAAGTCCGAGGGATCGCACGCGCCCCCGCAGCGCTGGAGGACGTGCGGTCCAATCGTGTTCAGCTCATACACCGTTGTCAACAAAGGACCACGTCACAGGAGCGCTACTCAGGACCATTCCAAGCGCTCCCTTGTGACAAGGGCACCCTGCCCGCGGAGCGTTGCCACGACCCTCGGCCAGGGAGTGGCGGGCGATCAGCACGGCACCGGTTCAGCCCTTCTGACGCTCCAGAACCTCCCGGCAGCGGCCGCAGATGCGGCCGCCCTCGCCCCTGGCGAGTTGATGATCGGCCACGTCGCACTCGTAGTGCCAGCAGCGCGCGCACTTCTCACCATCGGCGCGGGCGATGCGCACCGTGATGCCGGCTTCGCTGGCTTCGCTCAGCACCGCTGCGGGAGCATGGTCCCCCAGCAGCAGGGCCGATACCAGCAGCCAGTCCGCCAGATTGTCGACTGCGGGTTGGGCGGA
Source organism: Prochloraceae cyanobacterium (assembly GCA_040377855.1). Classification (GTDB taxonomy): domain Bacteria; phylum Cyanobacteriota; class Cyanobacteriia; order PCC-6307; family Cyanobiaceae; genus CAIXOZ01. The sequence goes on from JBEINY010000031.1 coordinate 19,603, forward strand.
ACCCGCCAGCCAGTCAAGGGCTGTGGCGGTGGCCTCTGAGCCCTCGGCCAGCCCCAGCTGCACCTGGGCTTCGAGGGATGCACCCAGGCCGCCGTCCTTGCGGCAGCTCTCCAGCTGGCGATTCACCAAGGCGCGCAGCGCCAGGATCCGCTCCATCGGTTCCACCAGGGCGCCATCGCGCCAATCGGCTGGCGTTGTCGGCCAGCCGCGCTCGAACACCGAGGCCTCGGCCACGGGATAGGGCAGGTTCTGCCAGATGTCCTCGGCCATGTGGCAGAGCACCGGGGCGATCAGGCCCGCCAGCCGTTCCACCACCAGGGCCAGCACCGTCTGGCAGCTGCGGCGGCGGAAATCGTCCGCCCCGCTCACGTAAAGGCGGTCCTTGGCGATGTCGAGATAGACGTTGGAGAGGTCCACCACGCAGAAGTTCTGCAGGGCCTGGAAGAAGCGGTAGAACTCGTAGTTGGCGAAGTCGGCGCTGACGCTGTCGATCAGGGCGGCGGTGCGCTGCAGCATCCAGCGATCCAGCAGGGGCAGATCGGCGATGGCGATGGCGTTGCCGCCATCGCCGGCTGGCCGCGGATCGAAGTCGTGCAGATTGCCGAGCAGGTAGCGGGCGGTGTTGCGCACCTTGCGGTACCCATCCGCCAGCTGCTTGACGATCCCCGGGCCGAGCGGCACATCGGCGGAGTAATCCACCGAGCTCACCCACAGCCGCAGCACGTCGGCGCCGTAGGCCGGCTCCTGCTTGTCGTTCTTGCCGCCCTCCACCAGCACCGCCGGATCGACGACGTTGCCCAGCGATTTGCTCATCTTGCGGCCCTTCTCATCGAGGGTGAAGCCGTGGGTGAGCACCCGCTTGTAGGGGGCATGGCCGTTGACGGCCACGGAGGTGAGCAAGCTGCTCTGGAACCAGCCGCGGTGCTGGTCGCTGCCTTCGAGGTACAGATCGGCGGGGTACTGCAGACCGGGTCGGCCGGCGCCGCTGGCGGCCGCCTGTTCGCCCAGCCCACCGAGCACCCCGGCCCAGGAGGAACCGGAGTCGAACCACACGTCCATCGTGTCGGTGCCCTTGCGCCATTGGGCCGCCTCGGCGGCATAGGGCTCGGGCAGCAGGCCGGCTTCATCCCGCTGCCACCAGACATCGGTGCCGTGTTCGGCGATGAGGGCCTGGATATGGGTGAGGGTGGCTTGATTGAGCAGCACCTCACCGGTTGTGCGGTGATAGAACACGGGAATCGGTACGCCCCAGGTGCGCTGGCGGCTGATGCACCAGTCGCCCCGCTCGCTCACCATCGCCTCGA
>JBEINY010000138.1:0-2145 GCA_040377855.1 Prochloraceae cyanobacterium
ACCCTACCAAGACGCTCAATGTTGGCCTGCCTACCAGCAGCAATCCGTCAGATAGTCATCAAGTCGATGCTTCTAGCAAAACCACCGACGACCCAGCATGTTTGATTTGCTGAGTAGCAGTTTATGCCTGCCCGCCCGACTGTCTTCGCTCTTCTTCAAATCCCTCTAGAAATAAATCAAGCAGCTCCTCGGCCCTCGCGCGCGCGCCCTTGATGCCTCGATCATCTGAGGCCATGGCATCAATCAGCTTCTCGCGCAGACTGTCATCACCCCAGAGGCCTTTCAGTCCGTCTGCTGTCTCATCATTTGCCAGCCTTCCGCAATCGATTCCCAGCAGCCAGGCTCCGGTTTTCTCTTCATCTCCTCCAAGCTCGAGGTAGCGGTCGAGCGCCTGATCAGGATCCGTCATCCGATCAAAGTTGCCGGCTCCCCCATAACTTCGCATCAGAGTCAGCAGGTCCACCGCATCCTTGGAATCCCGCAGGCGCCGATCACCCCAGGCGAACAGCTTCAGGATCGTGAGCCCCGCCAGCGAGGCCACCTTTACCTGCAGCCCTTCCTGCAACTCCACCAACAGTGCCGAGCCCAGCGCTTCTTCGAAGCCGGAAACCGTCATGTACACCTCCATCTCTGGAGGCCAGAGCAGAGCCCTGCGGTTCATCTGCAGATCCTGCCCGAAGGGCACCAGATCAATCGTCGTGCCTGCACCCTCACCCTCGGCCGTGAATGTCAGCCGTTGCCTCTGGCTGGGATCGTCCGCAAAGCCTTGATCCCGAACCAGCTGCGCCTGCAACTGCTCAAAGGCCTCCCAGCTGGCCAGAGCCACCGCGAAATCCACATCCTTGGTGGCGCGCCTCACCCGTTGGCCATACACGTGCACCAACAGCAGATCGCGGGCGGCGGCTCCCACCAGCAGCGGCTCCACGCCCTGTGCCTTGGCTCCGGCCTGCACCGCCGCGATCACCCGCAGCACGCCGGATTCGAGCGGCAGCTCAAGTTTCAACACCACGGATCCAGCTCTCGCGCAACTCCATCGCCGCCTCGATGTTGCGTGAATCCAGGCTGGCCAGCAAGTCGGCGATCACCAGCGGGATCGGCACCGTGGCGCCGCCCAGGCCCAACCGCTCGTTGCTCCAGAAGGTCTCCAGCACCTCCACATCGCCAGTGCCATCCGGATCCGGACGCAGCCCATGCTCCCGGATCAGCCTGGCCAATCCCAGCCGCATCGCCTCCGGTTGCAGATACAGCTGTGTCTGCTGCGGCTTGAGCACCGTGCCCAGCAGCGCCGCCGCCACTTCGCCGCCCCACTGGCCGCCGTAGTCAGTTGGGTTCACCTCTTTCCACCACTGGCCCTGGCCTGGCGAGCGGAAACGGAAGCTGCGCAGCTTCGGGCGCAGTGCCAGGGGGTACTGCGTGGTCCACTCCTGCAGCAGTGGCTGCCAGCGCGGCACCTGCCAGCCCTTCCCCCAACCGATCCGGATCAGCAGTCCCCGCTGCTCCAGATCACCGAGAACTGCCGGCACACTGCCCAGCGACACCCCGGCGGCCTCACGCAACACCAGACTGGTGGCCTTGAGCAATCCCGGCTTGCTCAGCAGGGCAAACACCAGCTTCAGGCCCGTGGCGTTGCCCCCTCGCCCGGTCGCACGGCGCACCGCAGCGCCCCGGCCAGGCTGGCTCTGCCGCTGGCCAGCCACCAGGATCAGCATCCCCGGCTCGCGTAGGTAGGCGTTGCCCATGCCGTCCAGAAAAGGCAGCTCCAGCTCCCTGCACTGCCGTGCGAGCTCGCACTTCAGGCTCGGGGCCACCAGCAGTGCGGGTTCGTCGCTGGCAGTGATCTCGGCCTTGAGGGCTCCAAGGGCCTCGGCCTGTTCCACCTTGCGCACCAGGGGCAGGTAAAGCCTGGGAGGCCGCCCCTCGTTGGTGGTGATGGCCAGACGACCCAACCCAGTGGCTGCTTCTTCGCAAGGATCGGAGACCAGCTCCGCTGCTAGCCCCGTGGCAGCCCGAAACCTGTCCGCCGCCTGGGCCAGCAACCTCTCCTGCCAGGCACCAGCCGCATCCATTGGTCCGTCTGGCTTTTTCACGAATCCAGCCGCGGCCATTTTCGTGAAAATTCTAGGTCGGGCTCCCGCCCAGTCCAGC
>JBEINY010000020.1:0-30613 GCA_040377855.1 Prochloraceae cyanobacterium
AGCGCCATCGACTTTATCGGCAAAAACAATATTTCCATCCGTGCCAACACCGCTACTAAGCAACGTCGCGGCGCCAACAAGCGTCACCAAGTTGTTGTAAACTTGAAAGCCTGTTGTTGCTAAACTACCAGCAATCTTGGTGTCGCCCCCCCCGGCCGAAACAGTGAGATTATTGAGGCCACTGACACCATTACTGAGGTCAGTAACGCCAGAAAACGCAAGCGTAAGATCACAGGTTGCGCCGACTCCGCAACTTTTCCCCCCGGAGACAAGCTTTGAAAAGGAGACATCTCTACCCGTGAGATTGGTGCTGTTATTCACAACAACAGTACCGGTATAGGCCTGATCAGCAGTGGTAACAACCTGACCACCTTCAAAGGTGATCGTATTGGCCTGGATCGACACTTGGTTGGCGCTGACCGTTGCACCAGCACCGATGACAACCGACTTCCCGGAACCAGCTAAAAACTTAAGGGATCCCGTTGGCGTGGCGCCAGGGGTCTTGTCGGTCGAATAGACCTTAAAGCCTGGATTGATGTTGATATCTCCTGCTGCTTCAAACGTCAGGGTCTGAGAGTTGGTGAGATTGAGATCAGGCGATGAGGCCTTAATCGTGATGTTCCCTGCCTCTGAGCCGCTGGCGGGAGAACCTGTTGTCTGAATCACCAAGGACGAACCCGAGAGATTCTTCTGGATGGTGCTCCAGGTCAACACCGAAGGCGAGGCTGACGGAGTGATCGAAACCTGGGGGTTGGTGCTGATATTGCCGTCGGATGCGTTGTTGATCGTGAGATCGGTGGGATCGAGCAACAGGGTGCCCGCTCGGCCCTGGGGGGCCATGGTGTTCACCAGGCCCTGAAAATCAAGCTGCTGGCGACCCGAGACCTCCACAAAGCCACCGTTGCCGCCCCCAGGTCCCCCCTGGGCCTGGATCTGGCCGGCAAAGCGTGTCAGATCCTCCGACCAGACCACCACCTCACCACCATCTCCCGCCTTGGTGGCATTGGCCTGCAGGCTGGCTCCCTCGGCCACCGTCACCCGGGAGGCGGTGGGCTCGGGGCCGAGGCCATGGGCCTGACCACCCACATGGATGGTGCCGCCGCCGCTGGCACCGTTGGCCGAGATGAGAGCCGTGCTGGCCAGGTTGATGTCATGGGCCAGCAGGATCACCTCGCCGCCATGACCCTGCGAGCCCCCAACGTCTGCATAGACGGTGCCCTCGACATTGATGGCGGTCTGGCGATCCAGCTGAATGTGGGGATAGGTGACATCCCCGCCCGGCGTCAGCGGACGCTGCTGGAGCCAGTCGTCCTCCCGGACACTGCCAGTGGTGAGCCAGGTGGAGGGGGCAATGATCTGGCCGGTGCCAAGCACTTCAATGCCATTGGGATTGGCCAACAGGAAGCGCGGGCCCGACTCCACCACACCGCCGATCCTGGAGGCGTCAGGACCGGTAACCACGTTGAGGATCGACTGGTTGCGATTGCCCTCGATCCGAAAGCGCTCCCCCGCCTGAACGCTGAAATCCTGCCAACGCACCAGGCCCCGATCCGCCGTCACCCGGATGGCCGCATTGGCCCCCGGAACAACTCCCTCAACGTTGACGGCACCACCGCCGCTATAGATGGGCAGGGCCCTGGCGGCCTCACCCTGCACCCAGAAGGAGAGAACCGAGAGGGTGGTGCAGGTGATGGTGCCGGCGCTGGCCAGTTCCCACCAGGTCGAGCGCGAGGAGATGTTCATAGCCATTTCCGGAGGCCGACCCAGACGCGGGCATCGGGATTCAGACCATCCACGTCGAGACCATTCAGTCGTGCCCTGTTTTGCCCCAAAGGCCAGGCCACGTCAATGGAGACGCTGTAGTCCTTATCCCGGCCCCACTCCAGTCCGACCCCCGGCCCCCAGAGGCCAAGTTCACCCGGGTAGTAGCCGTACTGGAAGGGGTTGGACCAACGCCAGACGTAGCCACCATCGAGAAAAGCCTTGAAAGCCAGACGGCGGCGATCCGCAGGATTGCGGCGGTCAGGGAGCAGGTCGTAGCGGGCCGTGAGCTGCCCGACCACACCGGTGTCGCCCAAAACTTCACCGGGTGGATAGGCCCGCACGCCGTTGGGCCAGCCGAGGGAAAGCTCCTCAGCCACGTTGAGGTTGCTGAAGGCCACCTGGAACTGCCCCTGGATGCCGAGACTCAGGCGGGGGACACCGGAAAAGGTCTGAAGTCGATTAAAGGTGAGGTTGGCCTTGCCAAGGGCGCCGCCGTCACCGGGATAATAACTCGCATATTCAGCCGCCCTGGACAACTCTCCGAAGGAGAAGGTGAGCTGGGCAGCGTTGTAACTGGGTGACTTCTGACCGAGCAGTCGATCCTGGAAATCTCCCAACAACGAGAACCGTCCAACCGCACTGGTGCGGTTGTCATAGGTGATCGTATTAAAGACGGAATCTTCATAGTGGTTGAGGGTTCCAACCAGCCTGGCACTGAGGCCCGAACGGGGGCGTCGCCAGAGCACCTGGTTCAATCCGATCAGGCCAGACGTGTAAAAACCGGTGTAATTATCTTGCGTATATTGCTCCAGGGATCGGTAATCAGCCCAGTTCAGGCCACCGACAACACTCAGTCCACCCGGTGTCAGGGGGACATTGGCATACAGGCCCAACTGCCGGCTTCCATACCAATCGACATTGCCTGAATAGCCAGCTGTGAAGCCGATCCGTTCCCCATGGCTGAAGGCCCCCTCCAGACCGAGGGAACCCTGGATTTCGTAGGGGCCCGTGTAGCGCACCACATAGTTGTCGAGTTGCACATCGGCCTTCACCACCGGCGTGCGCTTCAAGGACAACAGCACATCGGAGGTGCCGGCAACACTGCCAGCCTGAATGCATGCAGTCGCACTGACTCCACCAAGTTCATTGAGCTTGAGAACAGCGCTGGACAGTTTGTCGACGCGAAACAGGGTGCCGGGTGTGAGATCACCGGCCACGGTCTTCGTGGCCCAGTCCCAGGGGATCGGCGGCTGCGTTGGCTTGGTGGAGGCGGTTTTCGCCGTCTGCCGCAATTCAGGTGGCAAGCAGGCATCGCTGGTGTCTTGCTTGAGTTCGCCAAAACGGGAGAGCAGGGCGGACAACCGTGTGATCCGCAATTCCCCCCAGGCGAAATTGATAATTGGCAGTCGAGCCTTGCCGAGGTAACCCTCCGAGCCAAGGGCATCGAGGCTGATCTGGTTGAGCAGATCCATCAGACCCTTCGCATTGCGCAGGGCCGGCCTTTCGTCCTCGGGCTGGCTCAGCAACCAGGCCTGCCATCGCTCCTCCAGAGGTAGGGGAGCACTGCCCTCCGTGGCTGGTTTCTGGGCATCCCTCAGCCAGCCGTAGGTCAGCAACACCGCCTCCTGGGACAACTCCCGACCCAGGAACAACTCACTGTTCCGGGAGATCTCCTGCACGATTCGTTTCTGTACCAGCTGCAGACCCGGGGGGAGGGGCGCCTGCAGCTGTCGGATCACCGGCACGGCCGTCGGATCAGCTGCCTGCTCCGCCACTGCAAAACTGATCGATGGATCCGGCCCACCCCGGGGGGGCGAGACCTCGGGATCAGGGCGGGAATCCAAGCCCTCCACCAACAGCAGACGACGCTGGATCTGGCGCAATTCGCGCCACTGGTTGCAGATCTTGGAAGTGCTTGTGAGACAACTCGAGCGGGAGCTGCGATCTCCACCCCGGCGGCGGGCAGCCCGGGCCCGGGGATCATGGGTGGTGGTGAAAAACCCCTCTCCGGGAGCATGGCAATCCAGGGCCAGCACCTCCTGGGAGTCATCCACCAGGGTGACCCGGTTCACCCGGAACAGACCGGGTTCACAACGGGCCTCATCGGACCTGCTGGGATCGGCCGTGCCTGGCACCACCAGGGGAACCTGGCCCGGCTCCGTGATCGGTACGGGCTTCTGGAGGTCCTGCTGACGCCGATCGAGACGCTCCCGGAGCTGCTGCTGCTCGAGCTTGTTCTGCTGGAGACCAGAGCCGGCCTGAGCGTGAACAGGCGAAAAGAGACCCGAAAGCTGACTGACTCCAACAGCGGAGCTGATCAGCAGGGCGGCCTGTAGAAGGGGACGCTCAGAACGTTCGCGCATAGGCCTCGTGCCTCAGCGCACCGAAGAAGGTCTTGCAATATACGCAACAAATCAGGCTGATCGGTATTGACCTCGAAAACGGGCCGAGGGCCGCCGCTGAAATGCAATATTTGCCCCACCGTGAAACACAGATCTCAAATCAGACCCAGATCAAAACCGATCCACCTGTTGTACAGATTTTGTTCAGATTTGATCACTGGCGACAATCATCCGCCCCCAGGGCTGGCTCTGATCCGTTGATTGTTGTGGGACAACTCCGAACGTCATGACCGATCCAGCCCAGCAGGCCTGGGGTGCCCAAGCCAGGCGAGGTTCAACGGCTGGAGGGCAGATGACGCCCGGGGGCGAGCTCAGAGGCAGCCACACCCATGGCTTCGCGCAGACCACGCACCACCGCCACCATGGCCAGTTCATCCTCCAGACGATTGATCGCGGAGCCGACGCCGACACCAGCGGCCCCGGCAGCGAGCGCCATCGGCACCGTCACCGCGGATAGACCGGAAGCGCAGAGCACGGGAACGGAGACGGCCTTGCTGATCGCATGGGCTGCCGCCAGGGTGGGCGCTGCCTTTTCGATCAGACCCAGCACCCCAGCACTGAAGGGCCTGGCACTGGTACCACCCTCGGTCTGAATCAGATCGGCGCCGGCCTCCACCAGATCGATGGCGAGCTGTTCCTGGGCATCGAGGGGCAGCACGTGTGGAACGGTGACCGAGAGCACCACCTGCGGCAGCAGAGCTCTGGTGCGGCGCGTCAGCTCCAGCACCTCAGCAGCATCAAAAATTCGCCCCTGGGGATAGAACGCATCGAAATTGCCGATCTCCACCATCGCCGCGCCGGCCGCCACGGCCGCCGGGAAAAGGTCGGGGTCCACCGCTGACACGCAGATCGGCAGACCGGAAGCGGCGATCGCCAGGCGCACCAGTGCCGGTTCACAGGCCACATCCACCAGATCAGCACCACCGCGGCCGGCGGCACGACTGACCCGGGCCACAACGGTGGAATCGGTGGTGGTGAGACCGGCAATCACCTTGAGGAGGCGCCGGGATGCCAGCGCTTGCTGCAGCTGGGGAGGCAGGCTGGAGACGCGCGACATCGCTGACGGAAGAGCGGAATGGATCCCATCCTCCCATCCGGGGTCCCGCCGGCGGCATCCCATCCTCCCTCTCGCCCGGGTGAGCGCTGGAGCCCGGACCATCACCGCCTGCACAGGCATCTGCTCCGGCGACCAACCCTGCTGCCGCCGGGGGCGCGCCTGCTGGTGGCGGTGTCCGGCGGCCAGGATTCGATGGCCCTGCTGCTGTTGCTGCAGGATCTCTGCCCTCTGCACCGCTGGGAGCTCCGCCTCTGGCATGGCGACCATGGCTGGCACCCGGGGGCCTCCACCACCGCCGCGGCGCTGACCCAGTGGGCGCGAGGGGCCGGCTGGACGATCGAGGTTGACCGGGCTTCGCCCAGCGCTGACCAGTCCCTGGGCGAAGCAGGAGCACGGCGCTGGCGCTATGCCGTCCTCCTGGATCGAGCCCGGCAGCTCGAGTGCAGCCATGTGGTCACCGGCCACACCGCCAGTGATCGGGCTGAAACCCTGATGCTGAACCTGGCCCGGGGCAGTCATCGCCGCGGCCTCGGCAGCCTTCGCGCCAGCCGGCCCCTGGCGGAGCGGCACCTGGCCCGGCCCCTGCTGATTTTCAACCGCCAGGACACGGCCCGAATCGTCCAGCGCTGGGACCTTCCCCTCTGGCTGGATCCAAGCAACGACGACCTCCGCTTTCACCGCAACCGACTGCGGCGGGAGGTCATTCCGATTCTCGACAGCCTGCATCCCGGGGTGGAACGGCGCCTTTCGGCCCTGGCCGAGCGGCTGGCAGACGAGGAGGACACGGTCTCGGAGCTCGCCGATCTGGCCCTGGCCCACCTGCTCCGAAACCCTGGAGAGCTGCCACGAGGGCAGCTCGCCGTCCTCGGTCGGGCCAGCCAGCGCCGGCTTCTGCAGACCTGGCTACTGCAGCGAACCGGCCGGGCCCTCAGCGCCACAAGCCTGGAGACCCTGCTCCCACGCCTGGCAGCTGGCGCCAAGTCCGGCAGCATGGACCTGGCCGGGGACTGGTGCCTTCACTGGCGGGGCGATGCCCTGACCCTGGTCGACTCCACCTCGCCACCAACCGTTGATGAGCACCGTCGAGAGCAGCCTGGCCCGTAGGCGCTATGGCGAAGTGGAGGCGGCCTACACCAGCCGGAGCTATACGCAGGCCCTCAATGACGGGCTGAGCCTGCTGCAGGACCTGGAGGATCCAGCCCACCAGCCCCTCAGGATGCGGCTGTTGTTGCTGCTGGCGCACACCTGGCTCTACGGCCTGGAGGATCAGGATTCCGCAGCGGTGGCCTATCGCCAGGTGGCAGAAGAAAGCGAGGAACCGGCCCTCCAGGAGATTGCCGCCGAGGGGCTCAGTCGCAGCAGGCCATCCGAGCAGCCGGTCCCGACCCCAACACTCCAAGAGAACGCTGACAGCCCCGATCACGACGCCCTTGGGGCCAGGTCGATCAGCCAGAAGCCGGCGAGCCACGCTTTCGGCGCTGCCGCGAAGCCGGAGCCCGAGGTCCTGGGCTCCGCAGCGCCCTGGCTCAGGGACCTCACCCCCCGGGGTGACCAAGACCCGGCCTACCCCACCAAGCGGCTGCAACCAGAGGCCCTCGCCCCCTTTCAACAGCCGCAGGCCCGGACAGCAGCGACCGGATCCAAGGCCGACCGCCCCACTTCAGACCTCGACCTGACGGCCAATCAGGCGGATCCTCCTTGGCAAGAGCCAGCGAAGGATCCGAGCGGGTCGAGCACCCCGGGCTGGATTGCCAACACAAGCCCATCGGTCCCGTCGAGTTCAACCGTCACGGGGCATCCCATGGTCACCCCAAGCTCCCTGACCAGGTCGAACGCAACCATCGACTCAGGAGCTGGACCACAGACACGCGAACCAGCCATCGCCAGGCAGCCCTCCAGCCCTGAACGGAACAACCGCCCGGCGGCCATGCCGGAGGCTGAACCACTGATCATGCCAAGCACCCTGAGCTTCAGCCCCGAAGAGGAGCAGGAGCTCGCCAAGGGGCTCCTGCTCGTGGTGCTCGGCTGAAGGAGGCCTCAGCCGGCAGCGGCCGAACGGCGGCGGCGGGTGCGGCCTTCCGGTTCAAGCTCCTCTGGCGCCGGCGCCGGGGCCACCTTGGCAACCCTGGCAGGCGCAGCGGGAATGCTTGTAACGGCGGGAGCCTCTGAGGGGGGAGCTGGCTGGACGGCAGCGGGCGCCTCGGAACTCGCCACCAGGGTTGCCGCGGCCGATCCGCCGCCATGGCGCACAAGCTCACGACTGCCGCGCTCCCGGCCCCCATCACGGGCACCCCTGGGCCGGGGTGCCGGGCGGGTATCGGGCTCGGCATCGGCGCGGCCCTTGTATGCCGGGGTGCCGGCGGGAGCAGGCTGGACCAGGCAGATGATCAGGGGCTCCACCTGAAGCTCCCGCCGCAGGCGACGCTGCAGACCGACCTCGATTTCCCGTTGCACGCCGACCCAATCGACATCAGGGGCCTTGCCTCCGCTGGGACGGGCCAGCTGGCTCCAGCGATTCTCAAGCACCCAGCCGATCTCACGCTCCGACCAGAGGGAGAGCTTGCGGGCATCGGCGGTGGTGACGACACCCCGCAAATTGACCCTGGGGGGAGCCGCCATCACGCCATCGGTGCTGATCACCGTGAGCAAGGTGATCACGCCGTCCTCGGCCAGCTGCTGGCGCTCCTTGAGGACCCGCACATCGACGATGCCGTTGCGGGAAGCATCCAGCAGCTCGATCCCGCTCTTGACCGGCTCGCCCTTGCGAATCGATTCGGGGGTCAGTTCGACCACATCCCCGTTGTCGATGATCAGGGTGTGATCCGCAGGGATGCCCATCGACTGACCGGTGCGGGAGTGGGCCATGAGCATGCGGTGCTCACCATGGACCGGCACGAAGAATTTCGGCCGGGTCAGGGCCAGCATCAACTTCTGATCCTCCTGGCTGCCGTGGCCGGAGACGTGAATGCCTTCGCCCTTCCCATAGACGACCTTGGCCCCAAGGATCATCAGCCGATCGATGGTGTTGACAACGGAAATGGTGTTGCCGGGAATCGGACTGGCCGAGAAAATGATGGTGTCGGTGCTTTTCACCTGCACCTGGGGATGCTCACTGCGGGAGATGCGACTGAGGGCGGCCAGGGGCTCACCCTGACTTCCAGTCATCAGAAGAAGCGTTTCACGATCGGGGAGATCCCGGATCTGCTTGATCGGCACAAACAGATCATCAGGGCAACGCATGTAACCGAGCTCGCGCGCCTTGGCGATCACATTGATCATCGAGCGGCCAAGCAGGCCGACCTTGCGACCATGCTTCAGGGCCAATTCCAGAATCATCGAAACGCGATGAACGGAACTGGCAAAAGTCGTGACGATCACACGGCCATCAGCCTGGCCGATGTGGCGGTCGAGGTTGGGGAAGACAGCCCGCTCTGGAGGAGTGAACCCAGGCAGCTCAGCGTTGGTGGAGTCACTGAACAGACAGAGAACACCCTGTTCGCCGTAATGGGCCATCCGCTGGATGTCGAAATATTCGCCATCCACGGGTGTGTGGTCAAACTTAAAGTCCCCGGTAAACACCACAACCCCTACTGGGGTGGTAATTGCCAGGGAGAAACTGTCGGCAATGGAATGGGTGTTGCGAATGAACTCAACCTTGAAGTGCTGGCCAACCTGCACCACATCGCGTGGACTCACCGTCTGAATGATGGTGCGATCCGTGACGCCAGCCTCCTCCATCTTTCCCTGCAACATCGACATTGCGAGTCGAGGGCCGTAGATCACAGGGATGTTGAAATTCTTGAGGTGGTGCGGAATACCACCAATGTGATCCTCGTGACCGTGGGTCACGATCATGCCGCGGATGCGCTTCTGATTTTCCCGCAGATAGCTGGTGTCGGGCAGCACGACATTGACGCCATGCATGCCATCGCTGGGGAAGGCCAGACCGCCGTCCACCAGCATCAGGTCATCGCCGTACTCAAAGACGCAGGTGTTCTTGCCGATCTCATGGAGGCCCCCCAGGGGAATCACCCGCAGGGTCGGTTGCTTGCCATTGGTCGTGGTCATCAGGGAAGGGTGCCGGAATCGACCGGCCAGAGAAACGAAGGGACGCAGATGCGCTTGTGCGCTGATCAGAACGGATGCATGCACTCAGGCAGAAGCCGGAGTGGGCCTTGGCGTCAGGTGGGACGCAGGGCTGCCAGAACAGAAATCAAATGATCACGCACGGTGTCGTCCGCAGAAAGAAGAGGAAGTCGGGGGGCACCCACGGGCCAGCCGGTCAGTTCCAGGGCGGCCTTGACCGGGATGGGGTTGGTGGTGCAGAACAAGGCCCGGCAGAGCGGCAACAGCTGTTCATGGAGCGCCAGGGCCTCCTGACCTCGTCCGGCCAGGGCAGCCGCCACCATGGTCTGGATCAGGGGACCAGCCACATGGCTGGCGACGCTGACGACCCCGACAGCACCCACCGCCAGCATGGGCAGGGTGAGGGCATCATCACCGCTGTAAATCGCCAGCCGCTCGCCGCAGCAAGCCCGCAGCTGCCCCACCTCCTCCGTGGTGCCACTGGCAGCCTTGAAGCTGACCACATTCGGCAGATCCATCAGCCGGGCCGTGGTCTCCGGTGCCAGGCTGCAGCCCGTGCGACCAGGAATGTTGTAGAGCATGAGGGGCAGATCCGGAGCCGCGTTGGCCACGGCACGGAAATGGGCCTCCAGACCAGCCTGGGGAGGCTTGTTGTAGTAGGGCACCACCACCAGGGCCCCATCGGCCCCGAGACGGGCGGCCTGGCGGGTCGCCTCCTCGGCCTCGGTGGTGCAGTTGCTGCCGGTGCCGGCGAGCACCAGGGCACGGCCATGCACGGCCTGCCGCACCGCCGTCAGCAATTGATGCTGCTCATCCCAGCTGAGGGTGGGCGACTCGCCGGTGGTCCCACAGACCACCAGGGCGTCAGAGCCCTGGGCGACCAGATGGTCGGCCAGGCGCTCCGCCAGCGGCAGATCCACCGATCCATCCGGACCAAAGGGGGTCACCATCGCCGTGACAACCCGACCGAACGGGGCTGGAGACACTGCCCCCGAAACGGCCGGCGTCGCAGAGGAGCGGCTCATCGGCTGCCCCCGGCCGCCGTGGAACCCTGCAGCAGCTCAGCGATCTGTATCGCGTTCAGGGCCGCACCCTTACGGATCTGATCACCGCAGAGCCAGAACTCAAGGGCCTGGGGATGGCTGAGGTCCTGGCGGATTCGGCCGATGGCCACCGGATCCCGCCCGGTGACATCGGTGGGCATCGGGAAGCGGTTGTTGTCGAAATCCTCGATCAGTTCAACCCCAGGGGCTGCCGCCAGCAGGGCACGCGCCTCCTCCACAGGGAACGGGTCCTCGAACTCCACATTGATGGCCTCGGAATGGGCCCGGAGCACGGGCACCCGCACGCAGGTGGCCGACACCCTCAGGTCGGGTAGCCCCATGATCTTGCGGGTTTCGTGGAGCATCTTCAGCTCCTCCTCGCAGTAGCTGTTGTCCTGGAGAGGGGAGTTGTGGAGGAAGAGGTTGAAGGCGAGGGGATAGGGCAGCACCTCACTGACGGGCACTCCGCCATCGAGCACCGTGCGACTGAGCTCACGCAACTCCTCCATGGCCCTGGCACCGGCACCGCTGGCGGACTGATAGGTGCTGACAACGACACGCCTGATCGGCCGGCGAGCAGCCAGGGGCGCCAGCGCCAGGGTCATCAGGATGGTCGTGCAATTGGGATTGGCGATGATCCCCCGGTGCTCGAACGCTGCCTGGGGATTGACCTCGGGCACCACCAGCGGCACCGACGGATCCATCCGAAAAGCGCTGGAATTGTCGATCACCACAGCACCGGCCTCCGCGGCCACGGGTGCCCAGGTGCGGGAGGTGGAGCCGCCGGCAGAGGCCAGCACCAGGTCGACCCCGTTGAAGATCTCCGCACTGACGGCGGCAATCGTGTGCTCGCGACCACGCCAGGACAACGACTGGCCTGCAGATCGCGGCGAAGCCAGGGGAATCAACTCCTCAACGGGAAAGGACCTTTCCTCCAGCAGGGCAAGAAGTTCCTGACCCACGGCACCGGTGGCACCGAGGATCGCCACCTTGAGCGGGCGATCGGGGAGGTGGGTGGACCTGGTGGACTGGATGGCGATGGTCAAGGGAACGGACAGCTGGACGACGACTGTTGCCCCTGCCGGGGCGGGAAAGGGCCCCGGGGGGCCTTGGTCCTGACGGAAGTCTCGTCAGAGACTTGCGGCGATCAGGGCTTGGGGGTCAGTGGAGCGATGGGGCCGTTAACCGCCGGAACCATGGATGGTGGGGCCGTGACGGACGGGACGGGGGGACGGGGAGGGGGTGGTTGAGGAGCTGGTGAAAGCCGTTGCAGAAGGAGCCTTGCTGGACCGTGGCCGGAACAGCAACGGACCTTGAGACCGTTGTCATTCCTGAGACCGGACTGAGCCTGAAGCCATGGCTGGCCTTAAGCCCTTCGGGAAATATGAGCGGTCTGTCTGCGTCCCCTCAACAATACGTGGGAACCCACCAGGCCAGGGGACCCGGGCGCCTGAGCGTTGGGTCCTGTCACGGTCACTTTCTACACTCGTGGGCTGCCTTGCCGAACCGGTCGTTGTCATGAGCCCAGCCGCCTCCACCCTGCGGATCAGCACCAGCCCCCTCCCCGCCAGTCGCCTGGCCGTGGAGCTGGCCATTCCCGGGGACCGCACCCAGGCCAGCTATGACGCAGCGATGGAGTCCCTGAGCCGGAGCGTGAAGCTGCCGGGGTTCCGCAAGGGCAAGGTGCCCCGCCCGGTTCTGCTGCAGCAGATCGGTCCCCTGAGAATCCGCGCCACGGCCCTCGAAAGCCTGGTGGACACAGCCTTCCGGGAAGCACTGGATCAGGAGAAGATCGAAGCGATCAGCCAGCCCAACCTGGCCGAAGGATTCGAGGTGGTGCTGGAGCGGTTCACGCCCGGCAGCGAACTGAGTTTCACCCTGGAAATGGATGTGGAACCAAGCCCCTCCCTCCGAAGCACCAAGGGCCTGAGCGCGTCAGCCACCATCACCCCC
Organism: Prochloraceae cyanobacterium; assembly: GCA_040377855.1. Lineage (GTDB taxonomy): Bacteria > Cyanobacteriota > Cyanobacteriia > PCC-6307 > Cyanobiaceae > CAIXOZ01. The sequence goes on from JBEINY010000020.1 coordinate 12,306, forward strand.
CACGACCCGGCCCGGGTGGATGAGCTGATCGAACAGTCCAGACGGCAACTGGCCACCCTGGTGCCGGTGGAGGGTCGCCCTGCGGCAGCGGGAGATGTGGTGGTGGTGAGCTTTGCCGGCACCTTCACCGACACCAACGAGGCGATCAGCGGCGGCAGCAGCGACGCCATGGAGGTCGAACTCGAAGACGGTCGGATGATCCCCGGATTTGTGGAGGGCATCGTGGGCATGGCCGTGGACGACACCCGGACCATCACCTGCCAGTTCCCCGAGAGCTACCCGCAGGAGGACGCCAGGGGCCGGGAGGCCAGCTTCGTGATCACCCTCAAGGAGCTCAAGTCGCGGGAGCTGCCGGTTCTCGATGATGCCTTTGCCCAGCAGGCCAGCGACAAGTCCACCCTGGCGGAACTGCGGGCCGATGTGGAACAGCGGCTGCAGGACGAGGCAGAGCGCCGCAACAAGGCCAGCCGCAACGATGCCCTGCTGCAGGCCCTGGTGGCAGAGCTGGAGGTGGAGTTGCCGGAATCGATGGTCCAGCAGGAGATCCGCAACCTGATCGAACAGACCGCCTCCCAGCTGGCGCAGCAGGGCATGGACGTCAAGAGCCTGTTCACCGCCGATCTGGTGCGCAGCCTGATGGACTCTTCCCGGGAAGAAGCCGAAACCCGTCTGCGCCGCACCCTGGCCCTCAAAGCCCTGGCAGACGCCGAGGGGATCACGGTGGCTGATGCGGATCTGAACGCCAAGGTGGCGGAAGTGACCCGCAATCTCAGCGACACCAGCCGCATTGATCCCGAGCGTCTGAAGCTGGCGGTGGCAGACGATCTGCTGCGGGAAGCCCTGCTGAACTGGCTGGAAGCCAACAGCACGATCACCGAGACGACGGCCAGCGCCGAAGACGACGCCCAGGCCTGAGCGATCGGGCCCTCGTCGCCACGGTGGGCCCCATAGATTGTTTCCACGACCCGAAGCCCCGTCAGCGTGTGACCGACGCCTACCCCAGCGCCATGCCATCCGCGGCGGTCATCGCCGGCCTGGATTCCCCGATTGCAGCCTTGCGGCCCCATCCGATCACCAACCACTGGGCCGGCGTTGTCGCCAGTCCGGGCGTCCTGCCCACGGTGGTGGAACAATCGGGTCGGGGCGACCGCGCCTTCGACATCTATTCGAGGCTGCTGCGCGAACGAATCATCTTCCTCGGCACCGGCGTTGATGATTCAGTGGCCGATGCCCTGGTGGCCCAGCTGCTTTTCCTGGAGGCCGAGGATCCAGAGAAGGACATTCAGATCTACATCAACTCCCCCGGAGGCTCCGTCACCGCCGGCCTGGCGATCTACGACACCATGCAGCAGGTGGCCCCGGACGTGGTGACCATCTGTTATGGCCTTGCGGCCAGCATGGGCGCCTTTCTGCTCTCAGGCGGCACCAAGGGCAAACGGCTGGCTCTGCCGAACGCCCGGATCATGATCCATCAGCCTCTCGGTGGCGCCCAGGGCCAGGCCGTCGACATCGAGATTCAGGCCAAGGAGATCCTCTACCTCAAGGACACCCTGAACGGCCTGATGGCGGAACACACCGGCCAGCCCCTTGAAAAAATCGCTGAGGACACGGATCGCGACTACTTCCTTTCTCCCGCAGAAGCGGTTCAATACGGCCTGATTGATCGAGTGGTGGAGGACACCACCGCGCTTTGATCGTTAAGGACCGCTGACGTCCTCCCGTTCCGGGTGGATGCTGGAGGTTCGGCCCCCCCGGCCGCCGGTCCTGTCCGCCCTGCATACCGACGCCCCGCGCGATGGCCAAATTCGATGCCCACCTGAAATGTTCCTTCTGCGGGAAGTCGCAGGAACAGGTGCGCAAGCTGATCGCCGGCCCGGGCGTCTACATCTGCGACGAATGCATCGACCTCTGCAACGAGATTCTCGATGAGGAACTCGATGCCAGCGGTGGCAGCAGCCGTCCCGGGCCCGATCCCTCCCGCAAGGCAACTGCCCCGCGCAAGAGCAGCAAACCAGCACCCACCCTGGCCAGCATCCCCAAGCCCCAGGAGATCAAGGCCTTCCTTGATGAGCAGGTGGTCGGTCAGGAGGAAGCGAAGAAGGTCCTCTCCGTCGCGGTCTACAACCATTACAAGCGTCTGGCCTGGCAGGGTGACGGCAACGGAGAAACCGACCAGAGCGCCACGCGCCTGCACAAGTCGAACATCCTCCTGATCGGCCCCACCGGCTGCGGCAAGACCCTTCTGGCCCAGACCCTGGCCGAACTGCTGGATGTGCCGTTCGCAGTGGCGGATGCCACCACCCTCACCGAAGCCGGTTATGTGGGGGAAGACGTTGAAAACATCCTGCTGAGGCTGCTCCAGAAGGCTGATCTGGATGTCGACCAGGCCCAGCGCGGCATCATCTATATCGATGAAATCGACAAGATCACCCGCAAAAGCGAAAACCCTTCGATCACCAGGGACGTCTCCGGCGAAGGGGTGCAGCAGGCTCTGCTGAAGATGCTGGAGGGCACGATCGCCAACGTGCCACCCCAGGGGGGTCGCAAACATCCCTATCAAGACTGCATTCAGATCGACACCAGCCAGATCCTGTTCATCTGTGGTGGTGCCTTTGTCGGTCTCGACGATGTGGTGCAGCGTCGGCTTGGGCGCAATGCGATCGGGTTCGTGCCCGCCGATGGACGCAGCCGCCCCCGCAGCGGCCGCGATCAGCAGGCCTCCCAGGTGCTGCGCCAGCTGGAGCCCGACGATCTCGTGCGCTATGGCCTGATTCCCGAATTCATCGGCCGTCTGCCGGTCACCGCTGTGCTGGAACCACTTGATGCGGTTGCCCTGGAAGCGATCCTGACCGAACCCCGCGACGCTCTGGTCAAGCAGTTCCAGACCCTGCTGAGCATGGACAACGTGCGCCTGGACTTCGAGCCCGGCGCCGTTGAGGCGATCGCCAGGGAAGCCCATCGCCGCAAGACCGGGGCCCGGGCCCTGCGCGGCATCATCGAGGAATTGATGCTCGAACTGATGTACGAGCTGCCCTCGCGCAAAGACGTGAAGACCTTCACCATCACCCGGGACCTCGTCGATCAACGCACCAAGGCCAAGGTGCTCACCCATCCGGGGGCCCTGGGCCTCGAGAACCAGGCCACAGCCTGAGGTCAGGCCGACCGCAACCAACGGGCCCCGTCGATTTTTTCCTTTTCCCGTCTTGGCCACCGCCGACCACCTGCAGGTGCCCCGACAACACGGGTTGTTTCTGCACCACGGCATCGACCTGGGGGACGGCACCGTGGCCCACTACCTGGAAGGGCGCCAGATCCTGCGCAGTGCGACCGCCGACTTCAGCCGCGGTCAACCCGTGAGCGTGGTCAACCACCCCAGCTGTTCTCCCGCAGGGGTCACCCTCCGGCGGGCCATGGGACGGATCGGAGAGCAGAACTACAACCTGCTTTTCAACAACTGCGAGCACTTCGCCCACTGGTGCAAGACCGGACGCCACCGGAGCCCCCAGGTGGAACAGGTGCTCGCATCCGGCCGGCTGGGGGCTGTGGCCATCGGCCAGTGGCTGCCAGGCGCCGTGCTGCGGGCCGCCCGGCTTCTGGTGGAGCAGGGGCTGGCGGATCCGGGCACGATCGAACGGGGTCGCAGCATCGCCAGACGCACCCTGGGGCAACTGGATGGGCTGCGGCAACGGCTGCAGCGACGGCTGGATCAACAGCTGGCCCAATGGGATCGCCAGCCAGGGGACGCCAACCTGGGTCAGCTGCGCCTCGCGGCCCAGGCCCTGGCCGACCAACTCAGCGATGTGGAGGAGCTCGAACACCGTCTCTCCAACCTGCTGCAGGCGGGTCCGGAGCCAGGACCATCCGCCTGAGGGACCCCACCGAAGGGGCCGGTAGCCTCAAGGAAGCGGACGACCCGCCCGATCGAGCTCAGCGTTCCATGAGCCAGGCCTACCAGCCGCTGCACCACAAGTACCGCCCCCAGCGCTTCGACCAGCTGGTGGGCCAGGAGGCGATCGCCACCACCCTCAGCCAGGCCCTCCGCCAGAACAGGATCGCTCCCGCCTATCTGCTGAGTGGCCCCCGCGGCACCGGCAAGACTTCGAGCGCCCGCATCCTGGCCCGATCCCTCAACTGCCTGAGCAGCGATGGACCGACCCCGGAACCGTGCGGCACCTGCGAGCTCTGCCGCACGATCGCCTCCGGCCAGGCCCTCGATGTGATTGAGATCGATGCGGCCTCCAACACCGGCGTCGACAACATCCGGGACCTGATTGAACGCTCCCGCTTTGCCCCGGTGCAGGCGCGCTGGAAGGTCTACGTCATCGACGAATGCCACATGCTCTCCACCGCAGCCTTCAATGCGCTGCTGAAGACCCTGGAGGAACCGCCACCAAGGGTGGTGTTCGTGCTGGCCACCACCGATCCCCAGCGGGTGTTGCCCACGATCCTGTCGCGCTGCCAACGCTTTGATTTCCGCAGGATTCCCCTCGCAGCCCTCGAGGCCCATCTGGGCTTCATCGCTGAGCAGGAGCAGATCGGAATCACCCCTGAGGCCCTGCATGTGGTGGCCCAGCGGGCCCAGGGTGGTCTGAGGGATGCCGAGAGCCTGCTCGACCAGCTCAGCCTGCTGCCGGCTCCGATCGAGGCGCTGGCGGTCTGGGAACTGCTGGGGGCGGTGCCCGAGCAGGAACTGCTGGAGCTGGCCACCGCCCTGGCGGCGGCGGAGCCCCTGCCCCTGCTGGAATCCTGCCGCCAGCTGCTGGACCGGGGCCGTGAACCATCGGCGGTGCTCCAGGGACTCGCCTCCCTGCTCCGGGATCTGGTGCTGGCGGCGGTGGCCCCAGACCGGCTTGAGCTGACGAGCCTCTCGCCCCAGTTCCGGGGAAAGCTGCCGGAGCTGGCCAACAGCATCGGCAAGGATCGGCTTCTGCTCTGGCAAAGCCAGTTGCGCGGCAGTGAACAGCAGTTGCGTCAGAGCGTGCAGCCGCGCCTATGGCTGGATGTGCTGCTGCTGGGGCTGCTGGCCCCGGAAGCAGCCCCGGCAGCAGCAGGGATCGCACCCGCGGCCACCTCTCCCCGTTCCGGGGCCTCTCCATCGGCACCCGTTCCTACAGCCGCTGCTCCTGCACCATCAGCCCAACGAGCGGCTGAGATCCGAGCCCCAGGGGTCGCCCATGGCGAGGCAAGCCAGGTTGCCCCAACCGCTCCCACCCCTGCTGCTGCAGAGTCCTCCCCGGCGGCCGGCGCTGCTGGTCCGTCCCTGGCCGAGCTCTGGCACCAGATCCTCAGCGGTCTTGAACTTCCATCGACGCGGATGCTCCTATCCCAGCAGGCCGTGCTGGTGAGGCTGGATGGCCAACGGGCGGTGGTTCGGGTCTCCAGCAATTGGATGCCGATGGTGCAGAGCCGCCTGCCCTTGCTGGAGGCCGCCGTGGGCAAGGCCCTCGGCAGCCCGAGGCAGCTGGTGCTCGAGGGGGGTGATCCCACCGCGCTCCAGCAATCTCCGACGCCAACGCCGGCCCCGCCCCAACCCGCCGGAACAACCCAGAACCCAAAGAGGCTGCCAGAGCAGGAACCCCAGCCGCCTGGTGCACCGACGGTGCGACCGCGGCCTGCTGACGAGGCCCAAGCCAGCGCAGCCATGGCCATCCCTGAGGAAAGGGAGGTTGGCCGGCCCTCGGCCCCTGAACCTGAGATCGCCCCGCCCTCTTCAGCGCCCCAAGCCAACGGGACTGCCTCGGATGCACCCCGAGCCACGACGGGCGATCGGCAGATTCAGCAGCTCGATGAGAAAGCGAAGCGGCTGGCGGAGTTCTTCAATGGGGAGGTCATCAGCCTCGATGATCCATTGGGGGACGGTGACGCTGTCGCCTGAGGATCAGCTGGGGGGAGCGACCTGGGGGTCTCCGAGATGCAGGGTCTTCGCCCAGACGAGGCGCTTCGGTAGCACGGCCATCCGCAGACCGGTCCAGGGAATGACCACGAACCAATGGCCGAGATAGGCAATGCCGAGGGCCAGGTTGAAGGGGTTCATGGCAGGAAGGTCAGGCCCTTCCCTCTGACGACGACAACCGGCCAGGATCGAGAGGCCGGACAACCCGAAGGCGACGATTGAAAAGGGCCAGATTGTTGGCCTGGTCAAGGTGATCAAGGCTCCGAACAGATCGGCGACAGCCATCACCGGCAGCACATACTGGAGCAGGAAAAAACTGAGCAAATCGAGTCGCTGAGCGCTACTCACCTGATCGGAGAAAAAGTCAGGGGTGTAATCAAAGAACCGTTGCAGTCCCCCCTCAGCCCAGCGCTGACGCTGACGCCAGAGGGCGGAAAGGCTCAGCACCGCCTCCTCTTCGACGGGCGGATCCCAGAGCAGCCCGATCGACTGTCCATGGATCAACAACCGGAAACTGAGATCCAGATCGTCGGTGACCGTGGCCTCGTTGAAGCCGCCGCTGCTGAGTACGGCATCCCGTCGCAGCAACTGACCATTGCCACGCAATTCGGCGACGCCTCCATTGGCAAGACGGCCGCCCTGAATCACCGCATCCAGGGCCATCTCCATGGCCTGGGCCTGGGTCAGCAGGTTGTGATCACCGTTGACCACAGCCTTGCGCAGTTGCAGGGCCCCGAACCCACCGGCTTCGGCGTGGCGGACGGCCCTCTCGAGGGCCTCGGGCTGCAGATCGGCGTCGGCATCCAGCACCAGCATCCAGCGCCCCTGAAGCTGCGGCAGCACCGTATTCAGCGCTCCGGACTTGCCTCCACCGGCATCCCGGGGGCGATGGATCACCCGTAACTGGCCATGCCTGAGGGCCAGGTCATCAAGCAGGGGGGCGGTGCGATCTTCACTGCCGTCATCAATGATCCAGAGGCTCAGCCTGTCGGCGGGGTAGCTCAGGGCCAGCAGACGGTCCACCAGCCGAACGATCACCGCCTGCTCGTCACGGGCTGCCACCACCACGTCCACGGCAGGCAATGAGGCGGGGTCACCAACCCCCGGGGCGGCTACGGGGGGTCGGAAAGCCTGAAGGATGACGGTGCGGACGCTGTAGGTGCCCAGCAGAAAGGCCAGGGTGAGGGCCGGCACCAGCCTCAGGGCCGGCGGCAACCAGTGGGGCAGCAGGCCAGCCGTCAGGCAGCCGACCATGAACAGGGCAGCCTTGGGACGACGGCGATCGGTGACGGTGCCGCCCGCAGCCATGGAATCACTGGAAAGTGGGGCAACTTTAGGGGTCACCGGCCAGGGTCTCCAACGACTGAAGCTGGGTCCCCGGGTAGTAGTGCGAAAGGATCCGCTCCACACCCCAGCCCCGACGGGCGAGATCGATGGCCCCGGCCTGCGAGAGGCCGACCCCGTGGCCGAAGCCACCCCCCTCCAGTCGCCACCAGCCACCGCCCTCCGGCCACAGCTCAAACAACGTGCTGGGCAGCTGGCGGAAATGGCGCCGAATGGCATCCCGTTGCAGCACCAGGCGCGAGGCTCCCGGCTGATCGACGGCGAGGGTGAGCACCCGACCGCTCGGGCCCCGCTCGAGCACCACAAGCCGCTGGGCCTGCAGGCGTCGTTGCCAGCGGAAGCGCGGGTGATCTGAGCCGTAGGCGGCGACGCCCTCCTGCAGCAACGCCCTCAGGCGGGCCGCGGGCTGCAGCGGCGCAGCAAAGCGCCGGGCGAACATTTCTGGGCCATCAGGGGCTGCCTTCAGATAGGGCTGGGGATCGCCCGCCCATGCCTCCTCGAAGCCGGCCGCCATGCCGCCATTGGTGGCGTGATACACCGCCTGGATGGGCCTGCCGTTCCAGGCCAGCACCTGCCGGCTGGTGAGGCGGATCGCCTCTCGCACGCGGGAGCCGGCCTGCCGGGGATCCCCATAGACCTGGCACTGGGTGTCGGCACAGAGGTGATACCCATCCACCTGAAAGCGGCCTCGATTGCGCAGGGCCCAGGTGCGGGCCAGGACAGCCTGGGCAGCCAGCGCCGCCCCAGGAGCATCAGCACCGATCTCGTGGGGCAGGACCCCCTCCAGGTACCGCTCCAGCGGCACCTGCTCCACCAGGGTCCAGCGGCCGAGCGCATCCCCCTGGAGGCGGAACGGTCCGCGGTAGAGCCCCCCTTGCCAGCGCAGACCGCCTGGGGCCTCAATCTCCAGGGGTCCGACCAGGTCCCGGACCGCACCTGAACCCCTGAGCTGGGGCTGCCAGCGATCCAGAACGGTGCCCTGCTCGATGCGGGTGACCAGTCCCGGGGGCCCGGCCCGATCGACCGGTGCCCAGACCTCCCACTCGCTTGGATGGGCGATCTCCAGACCCTGGGCGCCCCACAGCCGGGCCGCCTGCTCCGCACTCTCATGGCTGGGGAAGGGGCCCGCCACGCGCCTTCGCCAGCGCTGGGGGCGCACCAGACGCTCCAGACGCCAGCCCAACGCAAGGCGGGATGCCGCCACCGCTTGTCCTGAGGCATCCCGGAGCCGCAACGGCGCGGAGCCTCCCTCCAGCACAAGGGGGGCCGGACTGACAGCCCCCTGTCCTGGCGTCCCTGGGCCTGGGATGGGTCCCAGATGGGCGGCCAGGGCCACCCAAAGCACCGGGGCCTCCGGCCTGAGGGGCGGCGGCAACGGCACGGGCCAGCGCAGGGGAATCGGCTCAACAGCGGCAACACCAACCTCCGGGGACGAGGCCCGGCACCCCGTGGTCAGCCCAGGCGCGACCAGGGCCAGCGCCACCAGAGCAAGCACCGCCGCCGGGCACCGGGCCGCTGGCAGGGGTGACCGAACGGAACAGCACCGAAACGACAGGGTCATGGAAAACGACGGCGGGAAGACTTGGCGAAAGGGGGGCTGACGTCGTACTTTGCTTGTTTGTGCCCGAGGCGCCAGACATGCCGAAGCTGAAGACCCGCAAAGCAGCCGCCAAGCGGTTCAAGGCCACCGGCAGCGGTAAGTTCATGCGCCGTCACGCCTTCCGCAACCATCTTCTCGACCACAAGAGCCCGAAGCGGAAGCGCCACCTGGGCACCATGGCCGTGGTTGATGAGCGGGATGCTGACAACGTGGCCCGCATGCTCCCCTACAGCGCCTGAACCGGCTGCGCTGCATCGCCTGACTCACCTGAACTCCTGAATCCATGGCCCGCGTCAAGAGGGGCAACGTTGCCCGTAAACGTCGTAACAAGATCCTTCGCCTAGCCCGGGGCTTCCGGGGTGGCAACGGCTCCCTGTTCCGGACCGCGAACCAGCGGGTGATGAAGGCCCTCTGCAACGCCTACCGCGATCGCCGTCGCCGCAAGCGTGATTTCCGCCGCCTCTGGATCGCCCGCATCAACGCCGCCGCCCGCATCAACGGAGTGAGCTACAGCCGTCTGATGGGTGGCCTGAAGAAGGTTGACGTCCGCCTCAACCGCAAGATGCTGGCCCAGCTGGCCGTGGTAGATCCCGGCAGCTTCCGTTCGGTGGTCGGCGCCGCTCAGGGCTGAAGCCCCGCGGCCAAAACGCCTCCTTCCCTGCTAAACAGGCCTGATGGAACCTTTGCTCCCCCAGGCCTACCTGATCGGTCTGATCCTTCTGCTCGGTGGCGCGGCGATTGTGGTCGGTCGCCAGATTTGGCGTGTGCGGCGCGATGAGATCTCCCTGGCGCGCCTCGAGGCCGAAGGGACCGGCAAGAAGCAGAACGCCGCAACCCTCTATGAGCTGGCTTCCGTGCAGCTGCGCAAGCGGCTCTATGGCCAGGCGGTCGACAACCTGAAACTGGCTATCAAACGGGCCGAAACGGAACAGGAACCTCCTGAAGCCAAGGCCGTGATTGAGAACGCCCTCGGTTTCGCTCTGGCGGCCCAGAACAACTACAAGGCCGCGATCCGTCACTACCGCACGGCGTTGCAGGCGAAACCTAATTACCCGGTAGCGCTCAACAACCTCGCCTACGCCCTGGAAAAGCAGAGCGACGGCGAAGAGGCCCGCAGCACCTATGAGCGGGCGCTGGAGCTGGATCCAGGCAACAAGACCGCCAGCAAACGGCTGAAACGGCTGGTCCGCCAACTGGGCGAACCAGCCTGAAGCTTCCCCATCCTGGGCAGAAATCCGGGCAGATCGGGCAGTCGGCAACCGGAGCGGCTCAGGCTGGCTGCCCGCCCCGGAAGCCAACGCAGACTCACCAGATGCCGCGGGGGGCAACACCGGCTGTGGTGGAAGGCTTCTGGCGGAGGCCCAACGGACGCAACTCCATCCGCCCACCCGGGGAGGTGAGGCGGGGAGCATTCCAGCCGAAGAGCGTCAGACCCTGAAGACCCTGGAATTCACCCCCAGGCTCCAGGCCGGCACCGAGGGTCTTGCCGAGGGGCAACAGATCCAGTTGATCCGATTTGGCATTCAGGTTGCCCTGGAACGGGCTGGCAACGCCGCCGACCGTGAGGTTGCCCCGCAGATCGACCATCTGCCCCTTCGCTGTCAGGGTCGCGATCTGGAGGGAGACCGGAACGCTGACGCCCGTGCTGAAGCTCTGATAGGTGCCGGTCCACTGACGGGGCAGATCATTGACGAGCAGCTTCGCCCGGGCTTCAGGATCAAAGGTCTCCACGGGAGCCAGCTCCTGCTGAAAGGCTGCGGCCGCCGCCGCGGCAGAAGTCTGGGAGGGGGGCACGAAGGGAACCATGCCTCCCACCGCGAGCGGCACAGCAGCGAGAAGCAGGGGCATGGTGGATGGCAGGGAATTGGATGCACGTTAATCAGTCCTGCCGGTTCCCGATCATCCGGGCTGTACGTTCGCTGCAGGATCCCATGATTGATGTCCAGCCATCGGAGCGCTGCGCGTGGTGAATGATCCCCAGTCCAGCCGGCCACCGGCGGACGGAAGCCGAGACCTCCGCCACGATCAGGCCGGATCGATCGCCGATTCACCCCTGGTGATCGGGGGACGCTCCTTCGGCAGTCGGCTGATGACGGGAACGGGCAAATACCCGTCCCTCGCTGCCATGCAGGCCAGCCTCGAAAGCAGCGCCTGCGAGATCGTGACGGTGGCGGTTCGCCGCGTGCAGAGCGGAGCAGCCGGCCATCAGGGTCTGCTGGAGGCGATCGACTGGACCCGGATCTGGATGCTGCCCAACACCGCCGGCTGCGCCACCGCCGAAGAGGCTGTGAGGGTGGCCCGGCTGGGCCGGGAACTGGCCCGCCTGGCCGGACAGGACGACAACACCTTCGTGAAGCTGGAGGTGATTCCCGACAGCCGCCACCTCCTCCCCGATCCGATCGGCACCCTGGAAGCCGCCGAAATCCTGGTGAAGGAAGGCTTCACGGTGCTGCCTTACATCAATGCAGATCCCCTGCTGGCCCGCCGGCTTGAAGAGGTGGGCTGCGCCACGGTGATGCCCCTGGGATCGCCGATCGGCTCCGGCCAGGGAATCCGGAATGCCGCCAACATCGCGATCATCATTGAGAACGCGAGGGTTCCAGTGGTGGTGGATGCCGGCATCGGAGTGCCCAGCGAAGCCGCCCAAGCCATGGAGATGGGGGCCGATGCCCTGCTGATCAACAGTGCCATTGCCCTGGCGGATCAACCTGCCGCCATGGGGCGGGCCATGGCCCTGGCCGCGGAGGCGGGGCGCCAGGCTTTCCTCGCCGGCCGCCTGCCGGTGCGACCCGATGCAAGTCCGAGTTCACCCACCCAGGGGCGGATCGGTTCTGACAACAGGCCGTGACGTTCCGTTCCACGCAGTGGTCCGGCCCGGACAACATCCCTAGGGTCGCCTGAACCACAGCAGCCAGGTCATGCAGGTCACCCAGGAAGACGGTGGACGCCTGAACGCCTTCGCCAAGGAACCTCGTATGGAGGTGATCGAGGCGGGCAGTCCAGCCAGTCGTTCGACGAGGCTGCTCCTGATCGCCGGCACGGTGCTGGTGATGGTGCTGGTGGCCGTGGCCGCCGGGATCAGCTGAGGGCAGCGGCTCGGATTCGCCGCAGGGGTGCCGAACACCTGTAGTAGCTTGCCTCCGGAGCATGTGCTCGAACAGCAGGAGTCACGGGTGAAGGTTTTCGTTCTCGGCGGCGACGGCTTCTGTGGGTGGCCGTGCGCGGTGAACCTGGCGGAAGCCGGTCATGACGTACTGATCGTTGACAACCTGAGCCGGCGCAAGATCGACATTGATCTGGGCGTCGAGTCCCTGACCCCGATCGCGACCATCCAGGAGCGACTGCAGGCCTGGAGCGACGTCGGTGGCCGGGAGATCCGGTTCAGCAGCCTCGACATCGCCCGGGACTACGACCTGCTGCTTGGCCTCCTGCGCAGCGAACGGCCCGATGCGGTTGTGCACTTCGCCGAGCAGCGGGCAGCTCCCTACTCCATGAAATCCAGCGCCACCAAGCGCTACACCGTCGACAACAACGTCAACGGCACCCACAACCTCCTGGCCGCCATCGTCGAAAGCGGTCTCGATGTCCATATCGTCCACCTCGGCACGATGGGGGTCTACGGCTACGGCTCCCACCGAGGCGCCACCATTCCCGAGGGTTACCTGACGGTGGAAGTGCCCCAGCCCGACGGCACCCGATTCACCGAGAAGATCCTGCACCCCTCGGATCCCGGCAGCGTCTATCACATGACCAAGACGCTGGATCAACTCCTCTTTCATTACTACAACAAGAACGACGGCATCCGGATCACCGATCTTCACCAGGGGATCGTCTGGGGAACCAATACCGAGCTCACCAGCCGGGACCCCCGCCTGACCAACCGTTTCGACTACGACGGTGACTACGGCACCGTGCTCAACCGCTTCCTGATGCAGGCAGCCATCGGCTATCCGCTCACCGTTCATGGCACCGGCGGCCAGACCCGCGCCTTCATTCACATCCAAGACTCGGTGCGATGCGTGCAGCTGGCCCTGGAGAATCCTCCGAGCGCCGCTGACAAGGTCAAGATCTTCAACCAGATGACGGAAAGCCATCAGGTGGGCGCCCTGGCTCAGAAGGTGGCCGCCCTCACGGGCGCGACGGTCAACCACCTGCCCAATCCCCGCAAGGAAGCCGTTGAGAACGATCTGATCGTGGACAACCGCTGCTTCATCGAACTGGGCCTCAAGCCCAACACCCTCGATGACGGGTTGCTCAGTGAGGTCGTGGATGTGGCTCGCCGCTGGGCGGACCGCTGCGACCGCAGCCGCATCCCCTGCGTGTCGGCCTGGACGAAAACCCAGGCCGCCGCAATCCAGGCACCCTGATCCGGTCGTTCCGTTGAGGATCGCATTCTTCACCGAGACCTTCCTGCCCAAGGTCGACGGCATCGTCACCCGTCTCACGAAAACGGTGGAGCACCTGGTTGCCGCCGGCGATGAAGTGCTGATCGTCTGCCCGGAAGGGGCGCCTGAGCATTACCGGGGCGCCCGGGTGCTGGGGGTTCCGGCGATGCCGCTGCCGCTCTATCCCGAACTGAAGCTGGCCCTGCCCAGGCCCGCCGTCTCCGAAGCCCTCGATCGCTTCCAGCCGGATCTGGTGCATGTGGTGAACCCCGCGGTGCTCGGCTTGGGGGGAATCTGGCTGGCCAAGACAAAGCAGATCCCCCTGGTGGCGAGCTACCACACCCACCTTCCGAAATACCTCGAGCACTACGGGATGGGGATGCTGGAGCCCCTTCTGTGGGAGCTGCTCAAGGCCGCCCACAACCAGGCCCGGCTCAACCTCTGCACCTCCACGGCCATGGTGCAGGAGCTCAGTGACAAGGGGATCCAGCACACAGCCCTCTGGCAACGGGGTGTCGACACCGACCTGTTCAGGCCGTCCCTGCGCTCTGAGGCCCTGCGGCAACGGCTCCTCGGTGGTCACAGTGACACCGGACGGCTGCTGCTCTACATCGGCCGACTGTCAGCCGAAAAACAGATCGAACGGATCCGACCGGTACTGGACGCCCTTGGGGATGCACGGCTTGCCCTGGTGGGCGACGGCCCCCACCGGCAGCAGCTGGAGAAGGTGTTCGAGGGAACGGCCACCACCTTCGTGGGCTACCTGGCCGGTGAGGAACTGGCAGGTGCCTATGCCAGTGCCGATGCCTTCGTCTTCCCCTCGAGCACGGAAACCCTGGGGCTGGTGCTGCTGGAGGCCATGGCCGCCGGCTGCCCCGTCGTCGGGGCCAACCGGGGAGGCATTCCCGACATCGTCAGCGATGGGCTGAACGGCTGCCTCTACGAGCCCGACCAACCCGGAAGCCTGGAGGCCGCGGTGCAGCGCCTGCTGGGCAATGCCGAAGAGCGAGAGTGCTTGCGCCAGGCCGCCCGCCGGGAGGCCGAGGCCTGGGGCTGGGCGGGGGCCACGTCCCAGCTCCGCCAGTACTACCGCGAGGTGCTCAAGGCCGGCGAGCCGCAACTGGTGTCCTGATGCCAGGGCCCAGGTCCGGCTGTCGCTGGCATCAGGGCTGAGGGCGACCGTTCCCCGCGGAGACTCCCCGAAACCAGGTGGTCATCAGGGCCTTGACCATCGGAGCGGCCACGGTGCCGCCGTAACCGCCGCTGTTCTCGCCGAAGGCGACGATCACGAGGTTGGGACGGTCGGCCGGCGCATAACCACCGAACCAGGCATGGTCAGGCCGCGGAGGATCCTCCCCCGTGCCGGTCTTGCCGGCCACCGCCGGCAAGGTCGGATCGTTGAGGATCGTGCCCGTGCCGTTGGTCACCACTTGGCGCAAACCCACCCGCAACACCCTCAGGGTGGCGGGTTTGAGCCCGAGCCAGGTGCGGGGAGTGGGTCGTTCCACCAGATGGGGAGTCACCAACCAGCCACCGTTAGCAACAGCCGCATACAGCCGGGCCATCTGGATCGGGGTGACCTGAAGGGCCCCCTGACCGATCGCGGAGGTGATCGTGTCGACCGGAGTCCAGGGCTCATGGAGCACGGCCTGCTTCCAGGCGGGATCACCGAGCAGACCACTCGTTTCCTCACCCTTCAGCTCAATGCCGGTGAGGGAGCCGTAGCCCATGCGGCGCGCCGCCCGGAACAACTCGTCTGGACCGACCTTCAGACCGACTTGATAAAAAAAGCTGTTGCTGCTGACGGCCAGGGCCCGCTGGAAGCCGATCGCCCCCTGGGAACCGCCGTGATCTCCATAACAGAGACCTGCGTAGCAGAAGGACTGCACCGTGGGAAGGGTGTCGCCCTCGCCCATGAGGCCGGATTCAAGGCCGGCGATGGTGGTGACGAGCTTGAAGGTGCTGGCGGGTGGAAAACCCTGAAAGGCCCGGTTCAGCATCGGGGCCTCAGGCCGGCTCAGGTCGAGCCACTGCTGGCTGGTGGGTCCATCCGAGAACACATTCGGATTGAAATTGGGACGGCTGGCGATGGCCCGGATCGCGCCGGTCTGGGGATCCATGGCCACGATCGCGCCCTTGCGAACGCCATCAAGGGCTCGCTCCGCAGCCATCTGCAGGGGCAGATCCAGGGTGAGCCGCAGATCCTGACCCGCCCGCGCCGCCTTCTCACCAAGCACCCGCTGCACCTCGCCGGCCGCATTCACCTCCAGCTGCTGACCGCCCCATTCACCACGAAGGGTGGGTTCATAGACCCGTTCCACACCGCTGCGGCCGATGCGGTCGCGGATGCGGTAGCCGCGGGTTTCGAGCTGGTGGTATTCCTCCTCCGTGAGCGAGCTGGTGTAACCGAGCACATGGGCAGCGAGGGAGCCATGGGGATAGAACCGCAGCACATCGATGTCCACCTCGGCCCCGGCAAGCGTGCTGGCCTGCTCGCGGAAGCGCAGCACCTGGGTGGGACTCAGGGGGCCGGCCAGTTCGATCCGATAACCAGCCTCCGCCGGCTGGGAGCGACGTCTCTGATCGAGCACAGCGGGGGACAGCCCCAGCAGGCTGGCGAGGCGATCACGCAGGGCGGGCCAGCGGCTGTCAGCCACGTCCCGGGGCTGCACATAGAGGCGATAGGTCAGCCGGTTGGTGGCCAGCACATCACCTTGGCGATCGAGGATGCGACCCCGGATCGGGTTGCGGGGCACCAACCGAATGCGGTTGTCATCGGCCCGGGCCTGGTTATCAACGCCATGGGTGAGTTGGAGCCAGGCGAGCCGGGCCACCATGGCGGCGCTGACCACCAGCACGAAGGCCATCAGCTGCAAGGGCTGCTGACGCATCCCAGCGTGACGCTGGCTTCGCCTGGAACCGTGGGGAACCACGGTCAGCGCTCCGCCAGGCGTGCATCGAGCAACAGCAGCCGACCGCGAATGCGGCCGAGGGTGTCCTGCAGTTCCCGCATCTCGCCCAGGCCTTCGGTGGTGACCGGGTTCTCCGGGGGAACCGGGCGCACATCCACCGGCATCACAGGATTGCCGAGGCCGGGCTGCACCCAATCCAGGTTGTCGCGCACACTGCGGGCCGCCTGATCTCCCTCCTGCCGCAACTGGGTGAGGGGATCGGGGGTCTCGGTCAGAACCGCCACCAGATCCTTGACGCCTCCCCGACGCGCCCGCTCAACGATCGCCATCCCCACGGGCAGGACGTCCTGCATCAAGGACAGCCGCAGGGTATCGAGGGGATCGGCGGCCATCGAGGCAATGCGTCGAAGAGTCAGTCTGCCTCGCCTCAAGGACGGGTGAGGGGAGCGCCAGGCAGCACCACCGGCGCAGCAGCGTCGACGGGACGAACGCAACGCTGGGCACCCTGCCACCACCCGATCGCCCCGACCAGCACCAACAGCGCCGAGAACGGCAGCAGGGCCTGGCGGGTGGTGTCGAGGGCGAACCATTCCGACCAGGCACGCCAGAGACGCTCCCGATCAAACCGACGACGCTCGCGGAGTTCCTCCTGTTCACGGCGGCGGAGGGAGCGGGACACCCAACGCTCGAAGGCCAGCTTCTTGGTGACCGCCATCTTGCGTTCCACCTCCAGCAAATGACCGGCCGTGAGCTCGGGGTTGAAGGTGCTGATCAGCTCCATGGTCTTGAGGAACATCTCAACCGCGCCGTCCTTGATGGCACAGGTCTCCGGGTCGAGAAGCTCCCAGACGACTTCCGGATAAAAGCGCGCCCGGTTGGCCTGGATCTGATCCTCCGGAAGCTGACCGGGTTGCCGAAGCCAGCGATCGGTGTTGGCGTCGAACCTTCGCCAGTAGAGGAACGGATTCAGGTAAACCGTCTTACCCGCGAGCTGGATGCTGTCCTGCTGGAGGCGCCGCTGCAGCTGGAGGTCCTGAGCGTTAGCAGCCGTCAAGGGTGGTTGGTCGGGAGCCGATGGTACCGAACCTGGCCGAACGCCACCAGCCCGCCCTGACACTCACTCCCACTCGATCGTGCCGGGGGGCTTGCTGGTGATGTCGAAAACGACCCTGTTGACCCCCTTGACCTCGTTGACGATGCGATTGGAGATGGTTTCGAGCAGGTCGTAGGGCAGGCGCGACCAGTCGGCTGTCATGCCGTCTTCGGAGGAGACGCATCGCAGCACGATCGGGAAGGCATAGGTGCGCTTGTCCCCCATGACACCGACACTGCGCACGGGCAGCAACACCGCAAAGGCCTGCCAGATCTCGTTGTAGAGGCCAGCCCGCTTCACCTCCTCCCGCACGACCAGATCGGCATCCCGGAGGATGTCGAGCTTCTCGTCGGTGACTTCCCCCAGGATCCGGATCGCCAGGCCAGGGCCGGGGAACGGGTGCCGGCCGACAATCTCCTGGGGCAGGCCCAGGCTGCGTCCGACCTTGCGCACCTCATCCTTGAACAGGCGACGCAATGGCTCAACAAGCTTGAACTGCAGATCCTTGGGCAACCCCCCGACGTTGTGGTGGCTCTTGATCTTCACCGCCACCCGTTCACCGGTTTTTGGATCAATGTTGGTGCCAGCACTTTCGATCACATCGGGATACAGCGTGCCCTGGGCCAGGTAATCAAAGGGTCCAAGGCGTTTGCTCTCTTCCTCGAACACCCGGATGAATTCGGTGCCGATCAACTTGCGTTTCTCCTCCGGATCGGTGACGCCGGCCAGCTTGGAGATGAAGCGCTCCCGAGCATTGATATATTCAACATTGATATGAAATCTTCGATCGAAGAATTCAACCAGAAACTCAGGCTCCCCTTTCCGCATGAAACCCTGATCGATAAACATGCAGGTCAGCTGGTCACCGATCGCCTTGTGAAGCAGAAAGGCAAGTGTGGATGAATCCACGCCGCCGGAGAGGGCCAGAAGCACCCGCTTGTCGCCCACCTGCCGCCGTACATCCGCCACCGCTTCATCGATGAACGCATCCGTCGTCCAATCGGGTTCACACCCACAGATGTGGTAAACGAAGTTGCGAATCATGGCCATCCCAAACTTGGAATGGACCACTTCGGGATGA
>JBEINY010000062.1:0-11987 GCA_040377855.1 Prochloraceae cyanobacterium
ATCGGGGCGCTCCAGGCCTGCGATCAGGCGCAGCAGGGTCGTCTTGCCACATCCCGAAGGACCCAGCAATCCGAGCAGTTCGCCCTGGTCAAGGTGGAGGTCAAGGTTCTGGAGCACCCAGGCCTCAGGGCCCTGCTGGGGAAAACGGTGCCAGAGGCCCGAAAGGCGCACGGCGGCCGGCGACAACGGCGCAGGCTGGGTGCTGGGCAGAGGACGGGAAGGGCTCGACACGCTGGCGCTGGATGCCAGGGGCAGATTGGGAGAAGACAGCACCATCGCTCAGGCCGCGATCAGGGGGGCGGAGGCGATCCATTGGGCAGCAAGCCGCAGCACCGGGGAATCGTCCGGGGTGACAACCAGGGCCTGCTGACGCACCTTGGACAAAAGACGGGTGGTGGTGACCCGGGTGGTGCCGATCAATTCAGCGATACGGCCATGGCTGAGACGGAAGGGAAGGTCGCACCAGTCACCACAGCGCCGGCCGAAGCGCTCCGCCAGAAGAGCCATGAGGGCCTGGAGCCTTTGCTCGGCCAGGGGCAGATGGCGCAGACGAAGGAGCTGCAGGGTCCAGTCGGAAACGGGATCGGCAGCTGGGAGGGTCGATGACGACTGTTGCAGCCGAATCGTCAGGGGGGAGATGGCCTCGATCACGATCCCCTCCGCGCAGAGTTGATGGAGCGAGAGGGCATCGCCCCCCTGGAGAAAGGCCACCGTGAAAGCGCCGCAATCAGCGCCAGGACAGTGGGCTTCACAGGCGACCCGGGCTACCCCATCGAGCACCTCGAGCACCCCAGCCCCCTCGGAACCGCGTCCATCGGGGAGGAGCAAGGAGCGACCGGCCACCAGGTGCATGGTGCCGCCCTGGGCCGATCGAGGGGCCGCCGATGGGACGACCCCAGGCGCCGTCGCCATCGGAGTCGCAGCCTGAAACGCAGGGAAAGCCAAGGGAGCGAGAGCCGCTTATTGAGAAGCGTTCGCAACCTAGCGCAGTCGATCGCTTGTTGCAGGCCGTTCTCAACAAGCCGCGATGGGCGCTCGCGCAATCGCGCCAGGGCCGCGCCGGGATCCCAGGGCTCGCATGGCCAGTGCCCGCACGTCGCTTGCTAGGTCACGGGGCAACAGGCAGAAGGCACTGCCATGGAGCAGCCCACGAGACTGGCCAGAACAAGAACAGCAAAACCCAGGAACAGACCGACGACAATCTGCCCATGCTCTTGATTGGCGTGGGCAGTGGCAAACAACCACATCCACATAACAATCTCATCGAGATTACTGGCAATCAATACTGAGCCTGAGGCAACATAGCAGGCAACCATAGGAATGGCGCCATCTCACCCGTCGCCATCAAGAACCCCACCAATTGCGAGACCCGAAAGCAGCTTTAACACGCAAACGAAATCAAATCAAACACTAAAATTTCTTGATGCACTCAATAAAATAGCCCAGGCTCCAGCAGGCCGCAAGAACAGCAGAAAGCACCGAATGAAAGCTTTAAGCAGCCGCAATCATGAGGGAATATTGAAAAAATCAACGGGAACTACAAGTGCTTTAATTTTCAGCCCGCATGGCCTCCCTGTCATGCTCAAGCAATCGCTCCACAACAATTTTAAGCAACAGGGACACAATCGCCACACCGCCGAGAACGGTGGCTGCGCCGAAAGCGAGTTCGGTGTGATACTGCTTATAAGCGTCCTCCACAAACAGCGGCAGGGTCTGGGTCTGGGAACTGATGTTGCCGCTGACCACAGACACGGCGCCAAATTCCCCCAGGGCGCGGGCCGTGGTGAGGATCAGGCCATAGAGGGCGGCCCAGCGCACCGAAGGCAGGGTCACCTTCCAGAACACCTGCCAATCATTGGCACCAAGGGTCTTGGCCGCTTCCTCCTGCTCCCAGCCCTCCTCTTCCAGCAGCGGAATCACCTCCCGGGCCATGAAGGGGAAGGTGACGATGATCGTGGCGAGGATGATGCCCGGTAGGGAAAAGATGATTTTCCAACCCTGGCTATTAACCAGATCACTGAGCAGGCCGTTGGTTTGGCTATAAAGAAGCACCAGCATCAGGCCAACCACCACAGGAGAGATCGAAAAGGGAAGATCGATCACGCTGAGGAGCAGCGCTTTTCCCCGGAACTGCCGCCGGGCAATCGCCGTGGCGGCCGCCAGCCCGAAAATGCAGTTGGCTGGCACGGCCACCGCCGCGGTGAGCAGGGTGAGCCGTAAGGCCGACATCAGCTCCTCAGACCGGAAGTTCTCCAGGTAAGGCCCCAGACCCTTGGCGAAAGCCTGAGCAACCACCGCCACGGCCGGCAGCAGAATCACCACACCCACATAAAGGCAGGCCACCACCACGATCAGCAGGGGCACCAGGGCAGACAGACGGCGCCGGAAGGTGGGTTTGACCCAGCGGGGTGGCCTGAGATCATTGAGGGGTGGAATGACGGAGGTCATCGGCCGGATGGCAGGGGTAGAGGGGAGAGGGGCTGCAGGATCAACAGAAGACTGGCCGTGAAGCAATCAGGCCGAACTTTCGGTGCCTTGATAACGCTGTCCCCAGACCTGAATCAGATTGATGACCAGCAACGACAGCAGCGAGAAGATCAACATCACCGAACCAATCACGGTGGCGCCACCGAAGTCGTATTCCTCAAGTTTCTGAATGATCAGAGTTGGGGTGATCAAATCGCGAAAAGGCACATTGCTGGAGATCATCACCACCGAGCCGTATTCCCCCACCGCCCGGCTGTAGCCCTGGGCCACGCCGGACAGGATGGCGGGCATCAGCTGGGGAAGCACCACGCGCATAAAGGTCTGGGCCTTGTTGGCGCCAAGGCACCAGGAGGCTTCCTCCTGTTCCTTTTCGAGGGAACGAAGCACCGGTTCAACGGTACGAACCACGAAGGGCAAGGAGATGAACACCATCGCCACCGCCACCCCGAGCGAACTGAAGGCCACCTCAACACCGAAGAGTTTGAAGATCGGCCCGCCGAGCCAGCCCTCCTTGGCATAGACGGCGGTGAGGGCAAGACCGGCGACGGCGGTGGGCAGGGCGAAGGGAAGATCGATCAGGGCATCGAGCAGCCGCTGACCCGGGAAGCGGCAGCGAATCAGGGCCCAGGCGATCAGCAGGCCAAAGAATCCATTGAGAAGGCTGGCCACCAGCGCCAGGCCGAAACTGATCTTGTAGGTGGCGACGGCCTCCTCGGAGATCGCCGTCTCCCAGAAGGAATCCAGCCCCACGCCTGCCGCCTTGAGCACCATGCTGCCCAAGGGAAGGAACAGGATCAAGGTGAGGTAAAGCCAGGTGATCCGCCACGACCAGGTGGTGGTGAGCACCGAGATCAAGAGCACCAGCAGGAAAGCGCCGCTGATCTCCAGGGAGACGAGGGAGGCCGGCTCCGCAAGGGAGGCCTGGAAGCCCGATGGACCGGCCAGAACGGCCCTGAGCAAAATCCCTGCCACCGGGGCGAGGATTGCCGCCAGAACCACCAGGAGAAAGAGAAGGCGGGGCCCCTGGGCGCGACCGGGACGCCAGCTGGACCAGACGGCGGACATGGGACGGGCCGACGCGATTCCAGTGACCGTACCACCGCTGAACGCTCAAAACCACGCAAGCTTCGTGTGCTTTTCGCGCTATCGGCAGCAAGGCTGGTCAAACGATCCCGATCAATGATCAGAATGCCGAAAACGATCAGCCGTCATGGCCATCCGGGTCGAGAACGTCAGCAAGGCTTTTGGCAGCTTTCAAGCTGTTGATCAGGTGAGTGTCGAGGTGGAGAGCGGCTCCCTGGTGGCCCTGCTCGGCCCCTCCGGCTCTGGCAAAAGCACCCTGCTGCGGCTGATTGCCGGCCTGGAGGACACCGACTCCGGCCGTATCTGGATCACGGGAGAGGAGGCCACCAGCCGCTCGGTGCAGGACCGGGAGGTCGGTTTCGTCTTTCAGCATTTCGCCCTGTTCAAACACCGAACGGTGCGGCAGAACGTGGCCTTTGGTCTCGAACTGCGCCGTTGGAAGAAGGAGGCGATCAACCGGCGGGTCGATGAACTCCTGGAACTGGTGCAGCTGCAGGGCTTCGGCCACCGCTACCCCTCCCAGCTCTCCGGAGGGCAGCGCCAGCGCGTGGCCCTGGCCAGAGCCCTGGCGGTGCAGCCGCGGGTGCTCCTACTCGATGAACCCTTCAGCGCCCTCGACGCCAAGGTGCGCAAGGAGCTGAGGGCCTGGCTGCGCAACCTCCACGACGACATGCATGTCACCACGGTGATCGTCACCCACGACCAGGAGGAGGCGATGGAGGTGGCCGACAGGATCGTGGTGATGAACCACGGCAAGGTGGAACAGATCGGCACCCCGGCAGAGATCTACGACCAACCGGCCAGCCCATTCGTGATGAGTTTCATCGGCGCCGTCAATGTGTTGCCCCAGGGGGTGCTGCCGGTGGCCGGCCGCAGCGAAGAGGGCGAGCGCACCAATGCCCCCCTGTTCGTTCGCCCCCACGATGTGGAGGTCTTCACCCAGCCGGATGCCGGCACGGTGCCGGTGGAACTGAGGCGCCTGAGCCACATGGGACGGGATCTGCAGGCGGAACTGGTGCTCGCGGACGGCCAGGTGGTGACGGCCCAGATCCCCAGGGAGCAGCTGGCCTACGACAGCCTGGCGCCCGGGGCCCAGCTGCACATCCGCAGCCGGGAAGCCCGCTCCTTCGTGCCCGACTACACGATTTGAGCCCGGGCAATCGCCCCGGGGCAAACGCAAAGACCGGATCCAAGGAGGGAACCGGACCCCATTTCGACTAACAACACTTCGACAATCGGAATTAAGCACTACGCTGGGCCGACCGCTGGGTGGCCCCGTGCTCTCTATCACGTTTCGGTATGCCTTGATCGGCCTGGTGGAGATCGGCAACTCCAGCGACGGACTGCAGGCTTCCGTGATCGCGGAGCGGCACCAGCTCTCCGGGCGCTATCTGGCCAATGTGTTGAGCGAACTGCGCCGGCTCGGCCTGGTGATCAGTCAGAAGGGACGAAAAGGTGGCTACTACCTTTCCCGCCCCGCCGAGGCCATCACCCTCCTCGACCTGCAACTCGGCATCAGCGGAGCCCGCCAACGCAACAACCATTCATCCGTGGACAACTGGATCCAGGAGCTCGAAGATCGCTGGCTTCAGGAGCTCGCCAACACCAGCCTGGCAAGCCTGCTCAAAGACCTGGCGCCCAGCCTCACAAACACCCTCCTTCCCTGACACCACCACACGCCGCAGACGCGGTCAGGGGCCCCGCTCGAGACGGGCCTGGGAACCGACCTGGCCGATCCAACAAAAAACCAGCCCCGGTTGGGGCTGGTCCTTAAGCCATCAACGGGCAGGGTAAAACCCTCAGGTTCGCGGCTGGCAGGGCGGTGCCTGTTCGGGCCAGGCATGGGCCAGCCGCACATCCGAGCGAAACTGGGCCAGGGAGAGGGGGTCCTGATGGCGAAGAAGCTGGCCATTCTTGAGCAGAATGGTGTAGTGAGAGGGATGGGGCAAGCGTTGCATGATGACGACCCCCTACTCAGGCGAACTCAGGAGAAAGGGCATTCAAGGGAATGAAGAGATCATCTGGGCTGATCTGTTGCAACACCCCCTCAACCTTGTAACTGTTGAGCACCTTGGTCACCGTTACCCTGGTCAGACCGCAAAGATCCGCAAGAGATTTATGGGTGAGGTTCATCTCCTTCAGCGAAAGACGGTAGCCGCGGGAATTGACCTGTCCAAAACGTCGCCCGATCCAGGTGAGCAGCCTCAGCAGACGAAGATCGGCTGAACGAATGCGGTTGAACTGAAAGATCTCTTCAAGATTCTGAATTTGCTGAAGAAGGAGGGTTTCAACATCTTCCGACTCAGGCTGAAACTGTTCGACAACCACGGGAGAAATGCACTGAATTTCAATCGGCTTCAGTGCAGAGTAAGCGGCTGTAACCCAATCCCCAGGCCCCCAGACACCAAGGATGATCGATTCTCCATCCTCCTCAAGGACAGACGTGCGGATATAACCATCGAGAATCTTCCAGCTCAGGGATTCAGGCAGGACATCACCTGGCTGGAGGGTCAGGCGGAGAGGCTGCTTGGCGATGGCAGAGGTCGGCATGGCGGCGATGATCACGGGAACGGTGTAACGGGAAGGAAATGATCGACATGAACCGGGAGGGGGCCAGCAAGGCGCTGGTCGGGGGCATTCGGCGACAACAGCCCATGGGGAACCCGAAGGATTGACAACACCATAGCACTAATACCCAATCAGGCATGCGGCCTTTCCCAGGATTCCCTGACCCTGGCCCGAGGGCGGAGTGCCGGCGAGATTGGTCTCCACGACAGGCCTCTCCCTCCCGAGGCCCGCCATGGGGTGAATACAGTTCCCGATGGAAGTGACCGGGAATACGACCCCCAACCGATAACGCCCCTAGGTTTCCCCATCCCATCTGCGGCCAATGTGCGAGCTCCTGGCCCTGAGCGCCAACACCCCCACCGACATGCGCTTTTCCTTCCGCGGCCTGGCCCGCAGGGGCGGCGCGACGGGTGAACACCAGGATGGCTGGGGCCTTGCCAGCTTCGATCCCGAGAGTCATGAGCTCCACATCTATCGGGAACACACCCCGGCGGCCTTCTCTCCGGTCGCTGCCCATCTCGCCAGCCAGGACCTGAAGGCTCTCTATTCCCTGGCCCATATCCGCAAGGCCACCCAGGGGGTGGTGGCCCTGGAGAACTGTCACCCATTCCGCCGTTCCCTGGGGGGCCGCGACTGGGTCTTCGCCCACAACGGCGACATCAAGGGATCAATCCCGAGCGGCGATCCCTATCGACCGATCGGCAACACTGACAGTGAAGCGGCCTTCTGCTGGATCCTCAACCGCCTGCAGCAGGAGGGACAAAACGATCCGGATGACGGCCTGAACCTGTTTCCCCTGCTCAACGACTGCTCCCGGCAGCTTGCGAGCCAGGGCATCTACAACTGCCTGATCAGCAATGGCTCCTGGCTCTATGCCTTCTGCGGCAGCAAGCTGCACACGATCACCCGTCGAGCCCCCTTCACAACGGCCACCCTGGCCGACGACGACGTGACCGTGGACTTCTCCCAGGAAACCACCCAGCAGGACGTGGTCACCATCGTGAGCACCGAACCCCTCACCTGCAACGAACAATGGCGAGCCCTGGCGCCAGGGGAATCGATGCTGTTGATCCAAGGGGCAGAAGCAGCCCACAGCACCACCGCCTGAAAGCGGAAGATCCAGCCAACCACTCCACCGGGGACCCGGCCCGCCCACTATTCACCAGTTTGTTGCTCGGGATACCTCAGTTTTTGAACGATCACGAAACAGTGGTGGCATCAAGTGATCCCTAGGCACCGTGATCGTCCAGAACCCACCGCCACAACCTGCTGAACGGGAACGATGTCATGGAGCGGTGACCCGACCAGATCCCCCCTTCGCCCCCGCAACAATCTCCTGATCATGAGCGACAGCATCCAGCCCAGGGAGCTCCAGGTCCAGCTCCAGTCCCTCTCCCAGCCCCACGCCCCCCTGATTGTGGACATTCGCAGCCACCGCCAATTTCGTCGGACTCGGATTCCAGGCAGCCACAACATCACGGCGGCAAGGCTGATCAGCACAGAATTTCCGGATCGCGACCTGGTCCTGGTGGGAGCCCACGACGACGACACGTCCAACCTGGTCAGCACCCTCTATGACCGTGGCTTTCCAAGGCGGATCCAGCACCTGCAGGGTGGGCTGAGCCAATGGAGCGCCGCCGGACTGCCCCTTGAGGTTGCTGATCCCGAACCTGCCAGACCCCGGGAACAGGCCTTTCCCTGGTGGATCCTGATCGCCGGGATCACCCTATTGCTGGGACTGCAGCAACTGTCGCCCGGCCTCGTCACCATCAGCCTGGTGCTGCTGCTGACGCCTTGGGCTCTCTCCGCCTGGCTGCAGCGCAATCTGTTCAAGCTGCAACGCCGTGCCTCCTGAAGGCGGGCGGGCTGGGAGGGCCCAGCGCGGGGATGGGGTGCAGCTCTGGGACAGCCGTGATCCAGGCGAGTGGAGCGGTCGTCAGCGCCTCAGGGGAGCCCGGAGGGCAGGCCGGATCCCCTGGAGCCGCCATCTGTGCTGGCGGGAGTTCCGTTGTGGAGAGGGCCACGGCACTGCCTTTCGACCCGACCACGAACTGGCGACGATCGTGGAACGCCACGGCCTCGACCCTGGCATGGAGCAGATCGTCGACTGCCAATCAGGGGTGAGAAGCACAACCGTGCTCTTCGCGCTGGCCCGCCTGGGATGGGACCCAACCCGGCTGTTCAACCATGACGGCTCATGGCGTGACTGGTGCCGGGAGCCCGGCAATCCAGTTTTGCGGGAGGTCGCCGGTCCGACCGGAGGGGAGAATGCCCCCTGACGGGGCCGACCGATCGGTGTCTGCCCACCCTGCACAGTGACTGGGATGACCCGCAGCCCCGAACGCATCGACGTGGCCGAGGTGACGGCAGCCCTTGGCGTCATCCGTCGTCAGGCGCTGCAGCGCAGTGATCCGCCGCGCCGGGCCGTGCAACTCCCGTCGAGCCAACGGTTGAACGCGATTGTGGCCTCCCTGCGCCAGGCGCTCTATCCGAACAGGCTTGGGCTGCTCGACCACAACAGCCCACTCACGAGTGATGAGCAGGTGGAAGCCTGCCTGCTGGGAAGCCTGGAAGGACTACAGAAGGAGGTGGCGATCGAATTGAGTGGACGCCTGGGCCCCTCGGCCGACGCCGGCGACCGGATCAGGGTGAACGACCAGGCGGAGGCGATCACCCGCGTCTTCGCGGAGGCGCTGCCTGGAATCCGGATACTGCTGGATTCCGACATCGACGCGGCCTACCACGGAGATCCGGCAGCGGACAGCCTCGATGAAATCGTGGCCTGCTACCCGGGAATCAAGGCGATCACCCATCACCGCTTCGCCCATGTGCTGCACAGCCAGGGGGTGCCAGTGATTGCGAGGATCATTACGGAAGACGCCCATGCCGCCACCGGCATCGACATCCATCCCGGTGCACGGATCGGGGAACGCTTCTTCATCGACCATGGCACCGGCGTGGTGATCGGCGGCACCGCCATCATCGGCAATGGCGTGCGGATTTATCAGGCTGTCACCCTCGGGGCCAAATCATTCCCGATCGATGAACAAGGGCATCTGGTGAAGGGTTTGCCGCGCCACCCGATCGTTGAGGACGATGTGGTGATCTATTCCGGAGCCACAATCCTGGGGCGGGTCACGATCGGCCAGGGCTCAACGATCGGAGGCAATGTCTGGATCACAGACAGCGTGCCACCCGGGACCACAATCACCCAGGCCCGGGCCCGCCAGGAAACCTTCGGGGAAGGGGCAGGGATCTGAAGGGTAGCCGCCAGCACCACGGCAGAAGAGGAAGCCGGCGCAGCCCCTATTGGCCATCGATCACAACAAGGTGGTGTATTTAGAGGCACATTCGACGACCAATAGAACGCCTGAGAGGGTAAGATTGGGAGACGAAAAACAGCTTCAGAACTAGGCTTTTGAGGGAAAAATCCATCAATCGACCATGGTGACTGGAGGCAGTGACCCTTTGTGAAGCATGTCGATCGGAGTTAAGGGGTTATCCAACAATTGCAGGGGGAACGACGGCCAGGCGGCCATGGGTCCGCTCCTGGTGAGGGAGAAAGGGCCAAGGCCCCTGCCAGAACCAACAGCCTGCCAGAACCAACAGGATTCCCTTACCCTGGCTGCCCCATCCTGCAGCCGATCCCTGGCAAACCGTGGCCATGGATGGGGCCAGTGGAGGGATTGGGGATGCCTACAACAAAAGGGCCCCGACAACTCTTGAATGACTGATGCACCCCTGCGCCACATCTTCACGGCGGCCATGGTGGCCGGCAGCTTCGTCTGCGCCTCTCCCGTGCTCGCCGGGAGCTTTTCAATGACCAGCAACTGGGATTTGGAGAACACCCGCCGCATGGTGATGGACACCGTGCCGAAGCAAGCGACAGATATAAAAATTGCCTGCCAGAGCATGAATGCTCAGGTGGGGAACATCCGCAGCCGCTGTGGGGTTGATTACCGCATGCCTTGAACAAGCTGGGAAGGCTGCTGGCGGCAACACAGCGGCCTTCTCCGCCACGGACCCGACCGGCTCGATGGCGCCACCCTGAAGGCCTAATGGCAGAGCGCGGCGACCGTCAGATCGGAGCCCGCCCAAGGAGTTGCCTCCGGGCAGCTGGGCACGATCCAATCCGGTCATCACCGTGGGTGAAATCAGAGGCCTGAACGAACGACAACGACGGCTGAGCCAGGAAGGGGACCCCATCAGCCCGCTCAGCACAGCAGCAGCGGCCTTCAATCGCGGAGTTGGGAGAAAGCGCTCGAAAGATGGCATTCGCCAGAAGCCGATCGAAGGCACCAGCTTTCTGTACACCTTTGAAGCAAAAATGCCAGCGTACCTTCACGACACAAGACCCAGTATTTCGAGATGTTTGGACAATAGGCGCTCTACAACGAGGGATGGTTATTGAGCACCAAGGTGAACCGTGCCCCAAGGGAGTTCATTGCCGAAGCCAAAAAGTATCAGGTCTTCCCGCTCGATGCCTCTGGGGCGGCACCTATTGTCGCGGCTCGCCCAAACATCACCGCTGGTCGTAACGAATTCATCTACAGCCATCCGATGGTGGGGCTTCCCCAGGGCGATTCGCCCCTACTCCTCAACACCTCCTACACCGTCACCGCAGAGATTGAGGTGCCGTCCACTGGCGCCGAGGGCATGCTGCTGACATCAGGCGGCCGTTTTGGGGGCTACGGCTTCTACCTCAAGAACAACAAGCCGGTGTGGCTGTGGAACATGGCGGATTTAGAGCGGCTGAAGTGGGAGGGGAGCGAGCCCCTCAAGCCAGGCAAGCACAGGATTGAATTCGATTTCGCCTATGCCGCCAAGGGGGCGGGCACCCTCACCGGCGTCAATGACGAGGACTACCAGCCACCATTCCGGTTCACAGGAAAGCTGAATCAGCTGACAATCCGGCTTGATCGCCCCACCTTGTCAGCTTCTGAGATCAGAAGCCTTGAGGATGCGATGCGCACCAAAGCCATCGGTGAATGACAATGCCGAAGTATCACCGAAAAGCCCAAGATCACCTCGCTGGACCTGACCCCATCGGTCACGGGATCCAAGCCAGAGCAGGAAGTCTCGGGCACGTTGCGTAACGGAGAGGGTGGGATTCGAACCCACGGAGGCTTTCACCTCGCCGGTTTTCAAGACCGGAGCCATCAACCACTCGACCACCTCTCCAGGGGTCACCGGCCGCTGGGGCCGGTGGTTCCGGATGCCGTCACCCGGTTGCTTCCATGGTCCCATGGTCACCGGCAAGGGGACCAGCCCCCTGCCGGTGATCAGACCTCAGCCTTCCGGCTTGGCCAACGGCAACAGGCATTTGTCGGAATCGCAGCCGGCCGGGCCAGCCTCCAGCAGCTCGCCGCCTCCGTCGTAGCGCTGCAGGGCCTGGAAGAAATCATCCGTGCGCCGGCGCTCCACCACCTCAGCCGACAGGCGGGTGTAGGTGGCGTGATCAATCGGCTCGAACGGCAGCCGCGGGAAGGTGGCATTGGCATCGAAGCGGGCCAGCAGCGCCGCCGAGATGTAACCCTCGCCCTGCTCGATCGCCTGATGGATGGCATCAGCCAGCGGCTCCACCTCATGCTCACGGAACTCCACCGTCGCGGAGGTGTTGTGGGCGGTGTAATGGCGCTGCACCTGCATGTAGAAATCAAACTGGGCCAGGGCCGAGAAGTTGTTGATGTCCACCTGATCGGCACCGGGCAGGTTGGCCCAGCTCACCTCCGTGGGGATCTCCACCAACCATTCCGTGCAGCGGGGATCGAAGGCATCGTCGAGAAGCCTTCCCTGCTCGTCCTTGTCGGACTGCGACGGCACGATCGTGTAGCCGTACTCCATGCAGG
>JBEINY010000050.1:0-15757 GCA_040377855.1 Prochloraceae cyanobacterium
AAAACGGAGAGGGTGGGATTCGAACCCACGGAAGGTTGCCCTTCAAACGATTTCGAGTCGTTCGCTTTCGACCACTCAGCCACCTCTCCAGATTGGGCGTCAAGCCCACTGCCCGGCAGCGTCCGTAGGCGGACACGTCTGCAGGGAGAGGCAGCGAAAGGCCTCGGACCCCGGCGGGACACCTGCCCATCTTATGGAATGGTCAGCTGATCCCTGCCTGCAGGGAACCACTGGCCCCACTGGCTCGCCAATGGTTCGGCCAGTTCGGTTCCCGCGCTGGTCGTTCGCCGCTGATCCAAACCTCATCGACGCCGCTCCTGACCAGCTGCTGCTGCTCCCTGGGACGGGGCACAAACCCGAGCCAGATGCCTGCCTGGGGGCGGGAGCGGCCGGACGCCCCCGGGGTGCTCCAGGCCCAGTAGGTCTGACGATCAGGCAGCAGCACCCAGGGTCGTCCATCGATCAGCAGCTCATGCACCTGCGGCGAGGCTGGCTGCAACTGCAGCGTCAGCCCCTCGCTCTCCAACCTCTGCCCTGGCTGCAGCACCGGCAACCCATCCACCATCGCCATCCAGGTGGGCGTGAGCGCCTGCCAGCACTGCGGGGCATTCGCGGCGACGGGATCCAGCACCACCACCCAGTCGTAGCGCTGCAGACCCAGACCAAGGGCCAGCTCACCCGCCTGACGACAAAGGCGCCGATCGGCTGAGGTGCTGATCAGGGCGCCATGGCCGCGGTGCCGCGCCACCAGCAGATCCCCACCCCCCTGATGCACCAGCAGCAGTTGGTCCTGCAGCAGCAGACAGCCATGCAACGCACTGGCCACCAGCAAAAGCACCACCCCCCAGCGTCGTGGGGCCAGATGGGCCGGCCCCCGCCAGCCGACCGGCAACAGCCAGGGCAACAATCCGAGTGTCACCATCACCACCAGCCAAGGGAGTGGCCTCCCGAGTTGCCACTGGGCCAAGGGCAGGGCAGCAAAGCGATCGGTGATCGCCAGCAGCAACCGGGTCAGGGGAGCCAGGGGTAGGGCCAGCAGGGCCAGCACCCCTGCCATGCCCGGCACCACCGCCAGCACCGCCATGGCCATCGCGCCGAGGGTGAGCGGCGAGAGCAGCGGGGCCGCCAGCAGATTGGCCGGCACGGAATACAACGGCAGGCTTCCAAAATGCAGGAGCTGCAGGGGCAGGGTCCAGAGACAGGCCGCCACGGGCACCGCAAGGGATGCCGCGAGCCAACGCGGAAGCCGCTGGGCCAGGAGCTGCTCCAGGGTTCCGGCGGTGAGCAACAGGCCAGCCGTGGCGGCAACACTCAGCTGGAAGCCCAGATCAAGCAACCAGGAGGGCGACCAGAGGAGCATCAGCAGCACCGTCAGGGCCAGGATGCCCAGGGGCCGCGATCGACGGCCACTTTCCAGCACTGCAAAGGCCACGGCAGCCATCAGGACGGCCCGCACCACCGAAGGTTGGGGGCCGGCCAGGAGCAGAAACAGTGCCATCGCGGCGCCCGCCGCCGTCCAGCGCAGTGGGGCTGGAGCGCGGCGGGCCACGGCCATCACCGCCCCGAGCAACACCGTGAGGTGAAAGCCGGAGGCAGCCAGGGCGTGGGAGAGCCCGGCCACCCGGAACGACTCCCGCACAGCCGCCGGCACGGGCACCACGGCACTGCCAAGCACAAGGGCCGCCCAGACCCCCCCGAGCTCAGGCCCGCCGCAGGCGATCAGGGCCGTTGCCATCCGCCGGCGTAGATCGGCGATCGGGGTGGGCGGTCGCTGCAACACCCGCAACTCCTGGACCCTCAATTCACTCCAGGTCGCCTCCCGCGCCAGCCGTTCCGCCGCCCCTGCCAGCAGGGCATGGGCGCCTGGCATGGGCCGCGACAGCTCCCCGCTCACCTCCACCCGCCAACCCTCCTGCAGGGATCTGCAGGGTTCCAGGCGCAGCTGCACCCGAGCACCGGCCACCTCCAAGGGCAACCGACAGAACGCCTCACTGCCTGCAGGCGTGTCACGCAGCAGGGTGCCCTGCAGGGTCACCACAACCGGACCGGAGCGGCCGGCGAGCTGTCGTACCGGGTCGGAGGCACCGGGCTGGGGCCTGTGCAGGCCGCCCCAGAGCAAGGCCAACGCCAGCACCGTGGCCAACAGCAGGCGGCCACGGATCGGGATCCCACGCCAGCGGCCCAGGGCGCCGATCAGCAGGGTCAGGCCCGCAAACGCCGCCGCCAGCGCAGCCCCCCCGAGCGGCATCACCCCCAGCCCAAGGCCAACCAGAGCGAGGGCCACCACGAACGCAGGCATCCCCGAAACGACGGCCATCGCCACCAGAGTTCCCCGCTGCGACAGCAGAAAACTCCCTTAAGGTGCGGCGGAGGCCCGATCTGCCACCCGCCTTGCCCCACCACCTCCGCCTGGTGCTGACCCTGCTGCTGGCCGGCGGCATGGTGGCTGGCCAGGGCACCCCCAAGGCCGCGTTCGGCAAGCCGGTGTCCGTCGTCGTGACCAGCGGCGACACCCTGGAAGCGATCAGTGCCCGCTACGGGGTCAGCTTGAGTGCCCTGATCGAGGCCAACGGACTCAAGGATCCGCGCCAGCTGCAGGTGGGCCAGGTGCTGCGGTTACCACCCGCCGGCAATGGGGTGATCATCCGCGCGGGCGACACCCTTGACGCGATCGCCGCCAGCCATGGCACGAGCGTGCGGCAGCTGCAGGCTGCCAACCCGGGGATCCGGCCGGAGGAGTTAGCCGTAGGGGCCTGGCTGAAACTGCCGCGGGGCAGCGGCAGCCCTCTCCAGGACGCTCCTGGCAGCGCCACTGCAAGGCCAGGGAGCGGCCCCCGGCAAACCTTGTCTCCACCGGCATCGTCGGCGGAACCCCGCCACCAGGCCCCACCCGTGGACACGGCCCCACCCGCGGAAGCAGCCCTGCTGCTGAGCGGCGCCGAACGGCGGGATCGGGCCGAACTCGCCCTGCGGGAAGCGAGTGGCCTGGTGCAGTGGAAGAGCTTCGGGGGCACCCTCGTCGACTGGAACGGCTGGAGACTGCACCCGGGCGGGGTACGGATCACCCTGGTGAAACCATCGGCCACCGACCTCGGATCAAGGCGAGCCCTCGCCACGGCCGTCGCTGTGCAGTGCAGCACGGTCCGTCAGACCTGGCGGATCGATGGGGGGTGGGAGCCCTGGGCTGCCCCGGCGCCCCGATCGGTGGCGCAGCGGATCGTGCTCGACCTCTGCAGCAACACCCTCGATGGACCGGCGGTGCCGGTGCCCGACCAGCCTGCCCCCTGAATTGTGGGTTGGCCTGGATCAGACCGCAGCCGCTTCGATGGGATGGTCCGCCAGCCAGGCCTCACGAGCCGCACCGGCCAGCAGTGGGAACCCCAATGACTCCCGTTCCTGCAGCCAGATTTCGGCCACCTGCCGGGCCAGGTGCCGGATCCGGGCGATGGTGGCCGTCCGCTCCGTCACTGAGATCACCCCCCGGGCCTCGAGAAGATTGAAGGTGTGGCTGCACTTGAGCACAAAATCAAGCGCCGGCGCCGGCAGCCGGCGGGCCACCAGGTCACTGGCCTCGGCCTCATACAGGGCGAACAGCTGCTGCAACCGTTCCGGATTGGATGCCTCGAAGTTGTAGGTGCACTGACCCTTCTCAAAGGGCAGCCAGATGTCGCCGTAGGAGCGATTGCCATCCCAGGAGAGGTCCCAGATGCTCTCCACATCCTGGAGGTACATCGCCAACCTCTCCAGGCCATAGGTGATCTCGATCGACACGGGCCGGCAATCGAGACCGCCGCACTGCTGGAAGTAGGTGAACTGGGTCACCTCCATGCCGTCAAGCCAGACCTCCCAGCCAACCCCCCAGGCACCGAGCGTCGGCGATTCCCAGTTGTCCTCCACGAAGCGGATGTCGTGATCTCGCTGACGGATGCCGAGGGCTTCCAGGGAAGCCAGGTAGGTCTCCTGAATCCCATCTGGTGAGGGCTTGATCAGCACCTGGTACTGGAAATAGTGCTGCGCCCGATTGGGGTTGTCGCCGTAGCGGCCATCGGTGGGGCGGCGACAGGGCTCGGGGTAGGCAACCGCCCAGGGTTCCGGCCCGATCGCCCGCAACACGGTGTGGGGGCTCATCGTTCCGGCCCCCTTCTCGGTGTCATAGGGCTGCAACAGCAGACAGCCCTGCGCAGCCCAGAAGCGGTTGAGGGTGGTGATGATGTCCTGGAAATGCATGGGCCGCTGCTGGGGGGATCGCGGGGCTGGCGGAGTTGCCGAACGGTTGGGCGTCTGCCCATGGCCCCATTGTCCCTGTGGGCGTCCCTCAACGGGCTCAGGGAGCGAGGAAGGCTGGGGCGGTCTCCCTGTCAGATCCGGTTGATCGCCCTGAGGAACGAAGTCAGCACCAGCACGATCAGCACCAGGGAACTGACCAGGGCAGCGAAGCGGTCCAAACGCCTCATGGCGCGGACACCCACCGATCGGGAAAGCTGGAAGCACTGAATCGAGGTGATGGTCGCCGCCAAGAGGGTGTAAACAATGGCCCGCAGATGCAGAGCCTCGATCAGGGTCAGACCCGTTTCATTGCCGACCTCACCCGCGAAAGCCCGCAGGCTGATGATTTCAGCAAACAACGAGGCGCCCACAAGGCCGGCCCGGGCAGGCAGGGCCCCCGGCAGGGAGACGTCGATGAAATAGGAAAGGAGCACAAGCATCACCGCAGCCAGCGGAGCCGCGCACAACCTCCACAGCGCTGCCGCGGAGATCCGGGAGACCTGGATTGTCATCAGCAGTCTCGAATAGCGCGACAGGGGCTCGGCGCCCTTGACCTCGTCGCCAAAGCGGGATTGGTAGAGACGTTGCCCAGGCCTGAGGGACCAGTCGACCACACGCCAACCGTCGAGGATCTCAACATCTACATCGGTGTTGACCACATCGGGAACGAGCAGCAGTTCCGACGATTCCTGCCGATCTTCCTCCAGGATGATCCTGAGGTTCTGCTGATCAAAGGGAAAATCTGCGAGGGACCAATCATGACGAAAGGTACCCCTGACACTCTGAATAAAGAGTTTTTTCTCGCCCTCATCTGTGGACTTTTTACGCACCTCAATCGGAGAACGGACGACAGAAGCCGCATTGGCAAACGAGCTTGAAAGCAGGAGATTATGCCCATCCGCAAGTTCCAGACTCCAGAGCCAGAATTCCACCCCGAACGTGCTGTCCCGGACGTTGAAGTCGTAGAGCTGGGTCACCACCATGCCCACCCTTGCCCACTCCGGATTGCCCGTTGGGACGGTGTTCTCCAGCCCTGACAGCGCTGTCGCCGCGACTGCCGGACTGCAGGCCGGGGCCAGCAGGCCAAGGGCTATCACCAGGGGAAGCATCGCCCGCGAGGCAGCCCGCCGCAGGGCTGCGGAGGCAACCTGCAGGCGCCGCCCCAGGGCCGACCAGAGGGAACCCCGATCAGCAGCCTGGGACTGCATCCCCACCTCGGGTGCCGGTCGATGCTGAGGTTGATGGAGCCGACAGGCCAAGGCTCTGGGGCGATTGACCGGAGATTAAAAAAGGAAGCGGGAGTCCGCCAACGGGCCAAGGATCAGGCCACGAGCTGCAACATGCCCATCTGGCCTGCGGCCAACGGGCAATGGCGCCCATGGCTGAAACCGGCTTCCAACGCCAGTTGCTCCTGCTGGCGACCGGTGGGGAAACGAAGGAGGCTCGGCTCGAGGTAGGCATACTCCTCGCGGATTCCCGCCACATCGGCCAGCGGAACCACCAGACGCCGCAGATAAAGCTGCTGAAAGCGGAGGGCCACCGCCGCCCTCCAACGGGGCAGGCCCTCCGCCTCCTGCTGGGGATCCTGGCGGTTGAAATCCAGCACCGCCGCCCGGCCGCCCGGCCGTAACACCCGCCGCAGCTCCCGGAGGCCAGCCCCGGGATCTGCGAGGTTGCGAAGGCCGTAGGCGATCACAGCCCCATCGGCCCAACCCCCCTCAATTCCGGTGGCGAGGGCATCACCCTGGCGCCACTCCAGGCTGAGCCAGGGCCTCTTGGCCGAACGTCGAGCCGCCAATTTCAACGGTTCAGCCGCCGCATCCAGGCCGAGCACCCGGCCCCCCGGACGCACCGCCGCGGCCAGAAGAAGAGCCAGATCCCCGGTGCCGCAGCACAGATCCAGGAGCTTCTGGCCCGGTTTCGGCTGGATCCAGAGCACGGCCTCCCGCTTCCAGATCCGATGCAGGCCAAGGCTCAGCAGATCGTTGAGCGGGTCATAACGGGAGGCAATTCGATCGAAGAGGGCACGAACCGCCTCCGGATCACCAGGAGTCAAGGCCTTCATCCCAGGGCAGCACCACGGCATCAAGACTGATCCTGGCTTCCGAGTCGGGGGAGCTGGCATGCAAGCCCCGGGCCTCCAGGCGGTCGGGGCTGGTGAGGGTGAGCACCATCACGGTGGCCAGGCCAACGGCGGCTGAACACACCATGCAACCCGCCAGCATCAAGGAGAATTCCTTTCGATCAGAGGCAGCCTGCATCAACTGCAGGGCCCAGGCCACCATTGCCACCACAGCCAACACCATCCCGAGGGCCAGCCCGGTGATCACGGGTGGAAGGGCCAGCCAAGAGGCGAGCCCTGGCGGGGAGGTGGCGAAGGGGGTGAAGACCATCACGAACAGGATGCCGCCCCACGGTTCCGGCATGAATGCAACAAAACGCTAACGAGCATGGAGGGGGGAACGCGATCAACCCTGACAAGCCCCGCAAGGCTTCAGGGGCCCGGAGAGGGCCCTGCCAACGGTCGCAGTGGAAGCCCGCGGGCCAGCAGATCCCCCTTGATCTGCTCCACCGTCAGAACCCCGTCATGGAGCAGGGAGGCCAGCAGGGCGGCGGAAGCACCGCCGCCGCCCTGGGCGCCATCAAGGGCTTCCGCAATGTGGTCGATGCAGCCGGCACCACCGGAGGCGATCACGGGCACCTCCACCGCGTCGGCCACGGCTCGGGTCAGGGCCAGGTCATAGCCGGCCTGGGTGCCATCACCATCCATGGAGGTGAGCAGGATCTCTCCGGCCCCCAGCGCCACCACCCGCCGGGCCCAGGTCACCGCATCCAGCCCGGTGTTCTGCCGCCCACCCTTGACGTAGACATCCCATCCGTCGTTCCCCTGGCGGCGGCGGGCATCAATGGCCACAACGATGCACTGGCAGCCGAAGCGCTCGGCCCCGCGGCCGACCAGGTCGGGATCGCGCACCGCCGAGGAATTAAGGCTCACCTTGTCGGCGCCTGCCCGCAAGAGAGCCGTGATCCCATCGACGCTGCTGATGCCCCCCCCCACCGTGAACGGGATCGTCACCGCTTCCGCGGTGCGCTCCACGAGCTCCACCAGGGTGCCGCGGCCCTGGTGGCTGGCGGCGATGTCGAGGAACACCAGCTCATCCGCACCGGATGCGCTGTACCGGCAAGCGAGCTCCACCGGATCACCGGCATCGCGCAGCCCGACGAAATTGACCCCCTTCACGACCCGTCCGTCGGCCACATCCAGGCAGGGAATGATCCGTTTGGCGACCATGGCTTCAGGGAACTGATCCGAGGCAACGGCTGCTCCGGGACAACGGCTGCTCCGGGACAACGTCGGATTGGACGCTGGGACCCCGGCAACAGAGATTCTGAACAGTACGGCCGGGCCAGGGGGAAGCCAGGAGCGCCAGCAGCCAAGGCCTCCCGGACGGCCAGGCACTGTTAAGGTTGCGCCACTTTTGCGTCGCGCAGGCCATGGCCCAGGCTGCCATCACCATCGGCTCCAAGGTGCGGGTCACCCGAGTGCGCGATCGCATCCCCGCCGACCTGGTGGCCGCCCTCAAGGCCGATGCCACCGGCACGGTGAGGGATTTCAAGGTCACTGACGGCAAGGGCATCGGTGTCGTGGTGGAGCTCGCCAACGGTTCGAAGACCTGGTTCTTCGATGACGAAATCACCGCGGCCTGATCCGATCGCTCCCCAGACCCCCCCCCGTAGCCGTGAGCGAGAGCCCCAACCCCACCGCCAGCAGTGGCGCCGGAGCCCGTCAGCTGCTGGGCATGAAGGGAGCCTCCGGCACCACCAACATCTGGAAGATCCGCCTTCAGCTGATGAAGCCGGTCACCTGGATTCCCCTGATCTGGGGGGTGATCTGTGGTGCTGCTGCCTCCGGCAATTTTCACTGGACCCTGCCCGAGGTGGCCGCCTCCGTGGCCTGCATGGTGATGAGCGGCCCGCTGCTAGCGGGCTACACCCAGACCATCAACGATTTCTACGATCGCGATATTGATGCGATCAACGAGCCCTACCGGCCGATTCCCTCGGGTGCCATTCCCCTGGGCCAGGTGAAGCTTCAGGTTTGGGTTCTGCTGCTCTCGGGCCTCGCCGTGGCCTACGGCCTCGATCGCTGGGCCTGCCACCAAACGCCGGTGCTGCTGCTGCTGGCACTCGGTGGATCCTTTGTGAGCTTCATCTATTCGGCCCCGCCCCTCAAGCTCAAGCAGAACGGTTGGCTGGGGAATTACGCCCTTGGGGCGAGCTACATCGCCCTGCCCTGGTGGGCCGGCCAGGCCCTGTTCGGCCACCTCACCTGGACCACAGCCCTGCTCACCCTCGCCTACAGCCTCGCGGGCCTCGGCATAGCCGTGGTCAACGATTTCAAGAGCGTTGAGGGGGATCGGGCCCTCGGGCTGCAGTCCCTTCCCGTCGTCTTCGGCATTTCCAGGGCCAGCTGGATCAGTGCCGCGATGATCGACGGGTTCCAGCTGGCGATGGTGGCCGTGCTGATCCTGATCGGTCAGCACTTTGCAGCCGTGCTGCTGGTGTTGCTGATCGTTCCCCAGATCACCTTCCAGGACATCTGGCTGCTGCGGGATCCCGTGGCCTTCGATGTGAAGTATCAGGCCAGTGCCCAGCCGTTCCTGGTGCTGGGGATGCTGGTCACCGCCCTCGCCATCGGCCATAGCAGCCTCACCCTCTTGCCCTCGACCCTTGCCCCAACGGCGGCCCTGATGTGAAACAGCGCCGATCCCGGCTGCTGAAGGCCACCCTGCTGGCCGCCGCCGTCGGCGTTGGCACGGCCCTTGGCCAGGGCGCCATCGTGGCCGCGATCGACAGCACCCTGCCCGATGCCACCGGCATCGATCAGTTCAACCGGCCGGGGACCCTGACGATCCTCTCGGACGACGGCCAGGTGATTCAGACCGTGGGGCCTGCCACCCGGGAGAAGATCACGGCCGGTCAGATGCCCCACCTGGTGGAGCAGGCCTTCATCGCCGCTGAAGACCGCCGTTTCTATGAGCACGACGGCATCGACCTCCAGGGGATTGGTCGGGCATTGCTGCGCAACCTCACCCAGGGTTCGGTGGAGGAGGGCGCCAGCACGATCACCCAGCAGCTGGCCCGCACCGTATTCCTGAGCCAGGACCGCACCCTGCTCCGCAAGCTCAAGGAAGCTGCCCTGGCCGGCAAGATCGAGCGGCAGCTGACCAAACGGCAGATCCTGGAGCAATACCTCAATGTGGTGTATCTGGGCTCCAGCGCCTATGGCGTGGCCGATGCTGCCTGGATTTACTTCTCCAAAACCCCCGATGCGCTGACCCTCAGCGAAGCGGCCCTGATCGCAGGCCTGCCGCCGGCCCCCTCCGTTTATTCGCCCCTGGTCCATCCGGAACTGGCCCTGAAGCGCCGATCCATCGTGCTGCGGCGGATGGAGGAAAACGGCGCGATCACGGCCCAGCAACGGGCCAACGCCGACGCAGAGCCCCTGCAGCTGAGGCCTTCGTTGCCCAAGTATTGGACCAGCCGGGCGCCCTACTTCACCACCTGGGTAACCCAGGAGCTGCCCAAGGTGCTCACCCCCGAGCAGCTGGAGGTGGGGGGGCTAACCATCCGTACCAGCCTCAATCTGCGCTGGCAGGACGACGGCCAGACCGTGATCCGCCAGCACACCGGCGGTGGCCTCGAGGGGGCCCTGGTGACGATGGAACCGGGCACAGGCCTGGTGCGGGCCATGGTGGGGGGCACGAATTTCGAGGCCAGCCAGTTCAACCGGGCCACCCAGGCCCTGCGCTCCCCGGGCTCCACGTTCAAGCTCTTCGTCTATCTCACGGCCCTGAAGGAGGGGATGCTGCCCGAGGATCCGATCCTGGATGCCCCCCGCTGCTTCGCCGGCTATTGCCCCCGCAACTTTGGCAACCGCTACATGGGCACCGTGGCCCTCTCAACGGCGTTGCAGAACTCCCTGAACACCGTCTCGGTGAGCCTGCTGCAGCGGTTCGGCTTCGACAAGGTGATCGGCACGGCCCGCAGTCTCGGCCTGCAGCGGGACATGGGGAACTTCTACCCGCTCGCCGTCGGTGCCTACGAGCAGACCATCCTCGACATGACCGCCGCCTACGCCGCCATCAACAACCGCGGCGTCTACGTCCGACCAACCCCGTTCGTTGAGATCTACGGACCGAACGGGGAACGGCTCTGGAGCCGCCGCGTCGATGGGGACAAGGGTCAGCGGGCCGTGGACAGTGACATCGCCGACACGATGCTCTGGATGCTGCAGCAGGTGGTTCAGGGGGGCACGGGCACCGGTGCGGCCCTCAAGGACCGGCCGGTGGCCGGCAAGACCGGCACCTCGGAAGGGGGGCGGGACCTCTGGTTCATCGGCTCGATCCCCCAGCTCACCACCGGGCTCTGGCTGGGGTACGACAACAACCTCCCCACCAACAGCACCAGCGTACTCGCCACCCTTGCCTGGCACGACTACATGAGCAAGGTGGTCCGTGATCTGCCGGTGCGGCAGTTCCCACCCAAGCCCGTGCTGCAGCGGCGGCCCGTCAGCCCGGCACCCCCAGGGGGCTCCCCAGGGGTGGGCAGCGGCTCCGCCCCCCAGGGCCTGGGCCTCGGGCCCGCACCGACGACACCCCCCGAAGGGGGTCAACCTGCCACGCCCAGCACTCCGATCGCTCCGGACGGTGCGATCCCGGCCGCACCAACGGGTGGCGCTCCTGGTGCAGCCGGTGCTGGCACCACCACCACGACGCCCCCGGGAGCGCCCCCCTCGCTGCCACCCAGCCCACCAGTCCTGCGTACGCCGCCGCCGATCAGCGCCCCACCGGCTCCATCCACCGCCCCTGGCCGCTGATCAGCTCCCTCCGGCGGAAGGGGCTTCAAGCACGGCCGCAAAGAAGCCATCCCCACCCTGGACCTCCCCGGGCCAGATCTCGAGGCAGGACGACCCGGAGGTCAGGGAGCCCAGAGCCTCAGGCGGCGCCTGGAGACGCCAGTCTGGATGCTGGGCCAGGAACGCCTCAATCACCTCCCGGTTCTCCCCAGGATGCACCGTGCAGGTGGCGTAAACCAGCCGACCGGCCGGTCGCACCAAGGGCGCCACACCCCGCAGCAGGTCGCCCTGCAACTGGATCAGGGCCTCGATCGCCCCAGGGTTGATGCGCCAGCGGGCATCGGCATGGCGGGCCAGGGTACCCAGACCGGAGCAGGGCGCATCCAGCAGCACCCGATCAAAGGAGCCGATCCAGGCCGGCTCCGCCTCGGCAAGGTCCATGGCGTCCGCCACCCGAGAGCGGATCGAGGTCAGCCCCAGCCTCTGGGCATTGCGATCCAGCCTCTGCAGGCGCGGCCCCCCCCGATCCACCGCCCAGATCTCGCCGCTGTCTCCCATGGCCTCCGCCAGATGGGTGGCCTTGCCTCCCGGGGCTGCGCAGGCATCCAGCACCCGCTCCCCGGGGCGGGCCTCCAGCAGCGGTGCAATCAACTGGGCGGATCGATCCTGCACACACCAGTGCCCCTCCTCGTAACCGGGCAGCAGGCGCAGATCGCCGGTGCGTCCCTTGAGGGTGAGCCCCCAGGGTTGATGGGGCAGCCGCTCGGCCACCACGCCCACGGCCGCCAGGGCCCCGATCACCGCCTCCGGATTGCTGCGACAGGCATTGACGCGCAGATCCAGCACCGGCGCAGTGTTGGAGGCCCGCGCAAAGGCCTCGACCGCTGGCAGGGGACGCCAGCGCAACAGGTCTGCCGCCAACCAGGGCGGCAGCGACTGCTCGAGGGCCAGGGCCTGGGCCTGATCAGCCGGCAGCGGCAACCGTTCCCCCGCATCCATCCGCCGCAACACCTGCCGCAGCAGACCGTTGGCCACGGGGGCCAGCTTGGCGAGGCCGCCGCGCTTGGCCAGCTCCACCGTGGTGCTCACCGCCGCCGGTGCCGGCACCCGGGCCGTGAACAGCAGCTGATACAGCCCCAGATGGAGCAGCCAGCGCAGGGCAGGGGGCTGGCGCTGCGCCGGCACCCGCCCCAGCCAGTCCAGCCAGCCATCAAGGAGGTGCCGCTGACGGATGGCGCCGTAGGCGAGCTCGGTGGCCAGGGCCCGGTCGAGGGGCCCCAGGGGCTGGCGCTGCAGCTCCCGTTCCAGGGCGCCATCGGCATAGGCACCGGCAGCCACGGCCTGCAACACCGCCCAGGCAACCCGACGGGCCGCCAGGCCCTGCACCTCGGCGGCGGCGGGCCCGGCAGCGGATGCCGGCAGGGGAGAACGCAAGGGCACACCTGATCAGACCTGTTTCCAGAGATAGCGCCCCAGCGGCAGGCTCCCATCGGATGCGACGGAAACGCCTTCAGCAATCAACCGTTCGATCTGGATCCAGTCGGATCCCTCACGACTCGCGGTGAGGGTGATGCGGCCCCGGGCATTGACGACGCGATGCCAGGGCAAGGGCGAGGGCAAAGGCAGACGCCGCAGGGCCCATCCCACCTGGCGGGCTGCCCCGGGGGCGCCGATGGCTGCAGCGATCTGGCCGTAGGTGGCCAGGCGCCCCTCCGGGATCTGGGCCACGGCATCCCATACCCTCTGATCAAAGGTCCGTCGTGCCAAGGCCTGTCGCCCATGCCCCTGTTGCCCCGCCGCTTCGAGCGGATCAAGGCGGTTCTCGACCACCGGGTCGACGACCTCACCGTCGTGCTCGAGCAGGTCGACAAACCCCACAACCTCTCGGCGATCATTCGCAGCTGCGATGCCGTCGGGGTGCTCGAGGCCCATGTGGTGAGTCTGCCGGGGCGGCCCCGCACCTTCAACAGCACCGCCAAAGGCAGTCACAAGTGGGTACCCCTCCACCCCCATCCCGCCATTGCTGCAGCCCTGCGACCCCTCAAGTCCAGGGGTTTCAGGATCTACGGCACCCACCTGGGGGTGAAGGCCGTGGACTACCGCAGCTGCGATTTCACGGGTCCGACGGCCTTCCTGCTCGGAGCCGAGAAATGGGGGCTGAGCCCGGAGGCCACCGAGCTGGTGGACCAGGCGATCTTCATTCCGATGGTGGGGATGGTGCAGTCGCTGAATGTCTCGGTGGCGGCGGCGACCCTGCTGTTCGAAGCACGTCGCCAGCGGGACG
Source organism: Prochloraceae cyanobacterium (assembly GCA_040377855.1). GTDB lineage: Bacteria > Cyanobacteriota > Cyanobacteriia > PCC-6307 > Cyanobiaceae > CAIXOZ01. The sequence continues at coordinate 13,410 of JBEINY010000050.1, forward strand.
CCCGCAGCCCCGAGGCACGATCAGGGCTGCCTGAGGAGCTTTACAAGGCCCGGTTGTTCGAGTGGTCGTACCCGACGGTGGCGGAGTGGTGCCGCCGGGAGGGACGCCCCTACCCGCCCCTGGGAGAAGACGGCGAAATCCTGGAAGATCTGCCTCGCAGCGTCAGGCTGCGCTACTGACCGTCAACCGTGGGACTGACAACCCTGGGCAGGGGCACGACCGGGAAGGTCCCAAGGCCAGTCGGGGAACCTGACCGTCAGGGAGATGCGGCCATTGAGCGAAACCCGTCAGTCGGAGAAAACAGTCCAGGGGGAGGGACGGCCTGGTCTGCGCCCATGGACGCCCCCCGGTCGCCCCTGGAAGCTTCGGGCGGCCGGCAGACTCAGGGCCAGCAGCAGGCCGAGCAGTTCCAGGGGAAGCTGGTGGCCGAACAGGATCACCACAAGGCCGAACACCGTGCCGATGATCTTGGCCAGCAGGCCGAAGACATCGTCGCTGGTGGCGTTTCCGGCGAACCAAAGAACAGCACTGATGGAGAGAAACAGCAGGCTGACCGACCAGCTCATGGAGAGGGGACGCACGCTTCCACTATGGCGGCAACCACCGGGAGCAGGGCCGTCACCGTTGCCACACTTCGGCCTCGGCAACTTCAGCGTTCACCGCCACTGAGCCAGGCCTCCAACCCCTCCCCCAGGCACGCCAGACCCAGGACAAGCACTGTCATCGCCAGGCCGGGATAGAGGGCCGTCCACCAGATCCCGGTGGGGACTGCGCTGAGGGCCTGTTGCAGGTCACCACCCCACTCCGGCACGGTTTCGGGCAGACCGAGCCCCAGAAAGCCCAGCCCCCCCAGCACCAGCACTGCATCGGCGGCATTGAGGGTGAGCAACACCGGCACCGAGGTGATCACATTGCGGAACAGGTACCGCCGCAGGATCCAGGCCGGTCCGGCCCCGAGGGAGCGGGCCGCCTCCACGTAAAGCTCCGCCTTGACCTGGGCGGTCTGGTTGCGCACCACCCGGAAGTACTGGGGCACATAAACCACGCAGAGGGCAGCGGCGGCATTGGGCAGTCCCCGCCCGAGCAGAAAAGCCAGGACCACCGACAGCAGGAGCACCGGCAGCGTGTAGAGGGTGTCCATCAACAGCACGAGAACCCGATCGATTGATCCCCCCAGATAGCCACTCACCATCCCGAGGGGCACCCCCACCACCAGGGCGAGGAGCAGGGCCACGAGGACCACCTGCAAGGCCACACCGCTGCCCGCCAGGGTGCGACTGCAGACATCCCGACCCAGGCGATCGGTGCCACACCAGTGGGTCCAACTGGGGGGGGCATGGAGGGGATTGGCCAGGCCTTCATTGGGATCGCTGAGCACCCCCAGGTGCACCAGCGCGGGGCTGATCACGGCGATCAGGGCAAAGATCAACACGATCACCAGACCCAGCCTCGCCAGGCGGCTGGAGAGGCTCAGGACCCGACGACCGGGCAGCCCGAGCGGAGCAACGGGGGCCATCAACCCTCAGCCACGGCTCTCCAGCATGGCGAACAGCCTCGTTCCACCGGGAGTGCTCTGACGGCAGGCTCTGCCGATGGCCGCAGGCCTTGCCCGGCGCGGAATCATTGGTATAAGGGGCTCTATGTCAATTCCTTTCATGGCCCCCGCCCTGCCCGTTTCAAGGCTGCGCCGCGCCAGCGCTGGCCGATTGAAGCTTCGGCTGATCAACTCTCTCGGCCACAAGGGCAGCCAGGGCTTCTCCCTGGTTGAACTGATGGTGGTGATTGTGATCATCGGCATCCTGGCCGCGGTAGCGCTGCCCCAGTTCATGGGCGTCAAGGACAAGGCGAAGCTCAACACCCAGATTGCCGAGGGTTCCGGCCTGGCCAAGGAATGTGCCGCCGCCATCCTCAGCGAAGGCCCCTACCCGGCCAACTACGTCACCACCAGTGGTGTCACCGTCAGCGGCCTCACGATCGCCGGTGGCACCTCGGGCAACTGCAACGGCGGCACAACAGCCTCCGCACCCGCAGCAGATGTCACCTTCACCTCCACGGCGGCCGTGGCCACCGGCTCGAAGTGCGGCAACACATCCATGGCTGTCGGCAAGACCTGCAAGATCACCGTGACAGCAACCACCGGCGCCGTCGCCTACACCATCCCCTGATGATCCAGTCCCCTGGATCGAGAAGGATGGTGTGGCGACAGGGTGATGATCACGATCCCACCCTGCACGCCTCTGATGGATTGCGTCAGTCCAGCCTGATCAGGTCTCCGACAAGACGCAGCCCCAACCAACGACCATCCAGAAGTGGGATCTACGCAAGGATTCGCCTTCATTCTCGGGATG
>JBEINY010000041.1:0-17638 GCA_040377855.1 Prochloraceae cyanobacterium
ACCCCTGCCAGCCGGGCGGCCTCAATGCCGTAGCTGCGACTGGCCCCACCGGCCACAACGCGATGCAGGAAGAGGAGCTCGTGCCCGGTTTCCTCCACCAGCACCTGGGCATTGGCCACATTGGGCAGGAGCGCGGCCAGTTCGTTGAGCTCGTGGTAGTGGGTGGCGAACACGGCCCGGGCCCGGATGGTGCCAGCCAGGTGCTCGGCCACGGCCCAGGCGATCGCCAGGCCATCGAAGGTGGCGGTGCCCCGGCCGATCTCATCGAGCAGCACCAGGGAACAATCCGTGGCGTGGTGAAGGATGTTGGCTGTTTCGGCCATTTCCACCATGAAGGTGGACTGCCCCGTCGCCAGGTCGTCGACGGCGCCGACCCGGGTGAACAGGCGGTCGGCGATGCCAAGGCGGGCCGACCGGGCCGGAATCCAGCTGCCGATCTGGGCCAGCAACTGCAGGAGGCCCGTTTGCCGCAGGTAGCAGCTTTTGCCGCTGGCATTCGGACCGGTGAGCACGATCAGATCAGGGTTGGAGCCCGGCTTCGGGGCGCCCGATGCCGGGCTGCCCAGGGCGATGCCGTTGGCGGTGAAAGCGGTCTCCACCAGCAGCTGTTCCACCACCGGATGGCGGCCCTCCTCGATCTCAAGTTCGCGGCCCTCGGTGATGGTGGGGGCGCAGTACCCGCCCGTGGCAGCCACCTCGGCCAGGGAGGCCAGGGCGTCAAGATCGGCGACCAGCCGAGCCGCCTGGCGAATCGGGCCGGCCTGCTCTCCCACCTGGCGCCGCAGCCGGGTGAAGAGTTCATATTCCCGCTGGGCGGTCCGGGCCCGCAGCTGCAGGATCTTGCCTTCCCGGTTCTTCAGTTCCGGGGTGATGAAGCGCTCTTCGTTCGCCAGGGTCTGACGCCGGATCCAGTGGTCGGGCACCTGGCCGGCCTTCGCCCGGCTGACCGCCAGGAAATACCCGAAGGTGCGGTGGTATTGCAGGCGCAGGTTGGCGTTGCCGCTGGCCTGTCGTTCCAGGGCCTCCTGGCCGTTGAGCCAGGCCTGCTGGTCGTCAAGGCTGTTGCGCAGCCCATCCAGCTCCTGGTCCACACCGTCGTGGATCAGGTCCCCGTCCGTGAGTGAGAGGGGGGGGGTCTCGACCAGGGTGTGCCGCATCACGGCCGCCAGTTCCGCCAGCTCCGGCCAGGGTCGGGCCAGGGCCTGGAGAGGACGGCTGCCTGCCTTGGCGAGCAGGCCGGCCAGCTGGGGGAGCCGCTCCAGCCCATCGGCCAGGCTCACCAGATCCCGGGCGGAGGCACTGCCGGCTCCGGCCCGCCCCGCCAGCCGTTCCAGGTCACCCATCGGTCGCAGCAAGCGCCTCAGGCTGCGTCGCAGGGTGCTGTGCTCCACCAGTTCGCTGACTGCGGACTGGCGTTCGAGGATCGCCACCCGGTCGATGAGGGGGGCTTCGATCCAGCGGCGCAGGCAGCGGCCGCCCATGGCGGTGGCGGTGCGATCGATGGCCCAGAGCAGGGATCCCGGGAGCACCCCGCCCATCTGGGTGCGGGTCAGTTCGAGATTGCGGCGGGTCTGGGCATCGAGCACGAGGTGGTCGCCGGCATGCCAGGTGGTGGGAGGGTCCAGGGGAATGGCGGCGAGGCGGGCCGCGGCCCGTCCGGCGGCCGTCGTTGGTTCCACGGCATCGCTGGCAACCTCGGACTGCGGGTCTGGGACGGCGTCGGGCTGGGTGTCGTCGAGATAACGGACCAGGCCACCGGCGGCCCTCAGGGCAAGGGGCACCTCACCGAGTCCGAGCCCATCAAGGCTGGCCAGACGGAACCGCTCCAGCAGGGTGGCGCGGGCTTCCGGTGTCTCGAACGGGGTGCGGGCCAGCCGGGTGAGGTGCAGGGATTCTGGACACCAGGCCGGCCGGGATCCAGCCCCAGGGGCACCAGCCGCCCCGGGCCAGAGGACCTCGGCCGCCTCCAGCTGCAGCAGTTCCTGGTGGAGCCGGTCCGGCCCGCTCTGCTGGGTGACCCGGAATTCGCCGGTGCTCACGTCAGCGACCGCCAGCCCCCAGGCGGTGCCCTCCAGCAGCACCGCACAGAGCCAGTTGTTGCGGCGTGCCGCCAGCATGCCGTCCTCGAGCACGGTGCCCGGGGTGAGGATCCTGGTGATGTCCCGTTTCAGCAGGGCCCCCTTGCTGGCGGTGGCTTCGAGCTGGTCGCAGAGGGCCACGCTGAGGCCCCGGCGCACCAGTTCAGTGCAGTAACGCTCGGCCGCGTGGTGGGGAATGCCTGCCATCGGCACCCGTCCGATCTCCTTGCCGCCCTCCTTTCCGGTGAGGGTCAGTTCCAGCAGACGCGCCAGGGTGATCGCATCTTCGAAGAAGCACTCGAAGAAGTCCCCCAGCCGGTAAAGCAGCACCCGTTCCGGATGGGCGCGTTTCAGCTCCACGTAGTGGCGGAGCATCGGCGTCAGCTGGTTCGGATCCACCAGGTCGTGGTGATGCCAGGGGGGAAGATCGCCATCAAGGGCTGGGGCCGCAGCGGGGGCGGTGCTGATGGCGTTGGTGTCCTGCCTGGACTCGGGCTGGGCTGCCTGCCGCCGCTGCCGCGGCCGGGCCAGGGCATCGGCCAGCAGCTGCTCCCGTTGCAGCGACGGCGCTGGGGCCTCCCCAGGGGGCAAGGCCTGGGACGGGGCCAAGGCCCCTGGCCGGCGCCGCCGACCGGAGCCGAGGCTGGCGGGAGCGGGCTCAGGGGCCCCGAACAGGCTTCCCTGGACTGCCGGGCCGGGCTCGGGCGTCGGGTCGGGGGCCGCGACCACGGGAAGGGGGCGAACGGGATTTGATCGTAGGGGCCGCTGCCTGGGCCAGCTGCCCCACAACATGTGAAGGAACGGCGCAGCCGTGGGGGAGGTTTCAGCGGCCGTGTGAGAATCGCCCCACTGACCGCATCGGGCTGGAACCCGGGCCGGCCCAACCAGACGCTGATCCATGACCATCCTCAACACGCTGACCGTTCTGGCCCTGGTTGTGCTTTCTTTCGCCCTGATCGTGGCTGTGCCGGTTCTGTACGCCAGCAGCGAAGACAGCGGCCGTTCCAATCGGCTGATTCTGCTCGGGGGGCTGGCCTGGGTGGCCCTGGTGCTGCTGAACTGGGGGATGAGTTTCTTCGTGGTCTGACCTTTTGACGGTTTTCGAAGGACGTTTCACAAACGTCGCGGGTCTGTCCATCGCCATTGTCGTGGCCAGGTTCAACGATCTGGTCACCGGCAAACTCCTCAGCGCCTGCCTGGATTGCCTCGGTCGCCACGGCATTGACACCTCCGAAGACAGCGGGCAGTTGGATGTGGCCTGGGTACCAGGCAGTCTTGAGATCCCCCTGGTGGCCCAGCGGCTTGCGGCCAGTGGGCGCTACCAAGTGGTGATCACCCTCGGGGCTGTCATCCGTGGTGATACCCCCCATTTCGATGTGGTCGTGTCCGAGGTCAGCAAGGGAGTGGCCACTGTCTCCCGGCAGACGGGGGTGCCTGTGATCTTCGGGGTTCTCACCACCGACACCCTTCAGCAGGCCCTGGAGCGGGCTGGCATCAAGGCCAACCTGGGTTGGACCTATGGACTGGAGGCCCTCGAGATGGGCAGCCTGATGTCCACCCTGCCCTGAACCAGGGCTTTTCGTTGGGTGCCCTGCTCGCAGCGGCACTGATTGCTGCCGCAGTCTCGGTTGCTGCCAGGCAGGGGCAGATCTGAGCCCAGCCCCATCGAGCACCGGCATCATCGTGTCGGCTTGAGCTTCGGCTCGAGCTTCGGCTCGGGTCAGCCCATGGGGGAAGGGGGCTCGGGCTGACCCTGTCCTGGATCAGGCCAGGTCCTGAGACGGTGTTCCCTTGTCTTGGCGCTCCTGCCCCGTTGGGTCGTCATCAAGACCTTCCCAACTGAACGCAAGGCCCGGAAAAGGGTCGGCCCTTCAGAAGGCTTCGGTTCTACAAGCGGATGAAGAGATTCGAACTCTCGACCCTCTCCTTGGCAAGGAGATGCTCTACCACTGAGCTACATCCGCATCAAGCACTCAAGGCGCTTCTCGAGTCACCAGACCAAACTGGCGCTCCGGTCGGTTTGTCTCCGACCACACCATCATGCCTTATCAGGGGCCCCCCTTGGAAGTCCCATGGGGGATCGGACCGATGGTCGCCCGCGGGATCAGGTCCTGGCCAGGCGGCTGTCGAAGGCTCCCACGGTGTCCCTGAGGCCTTTGGCCAGGGGGATCGAGGCCGTCCAGCCCATGGCGGCAAGGCGGCCCACATCCAGTTGCTTGCGGGGCGTGCCATCCGGCTTGCTTGTGTCCCAGAGGATCGTGCCCTCATATCCCGTGGCCGTGGCCACGGCTTCGGCCAGCTCCTTGATGGTCAGATCGATGCCTGTTCCCACATTCAGGTGCTGAATCTCATCGACCCCGGGCTGCCAGTGTTCCAGGGCAAAGACGCAGGCTGATCCGAGGTCGTCGACATGCAGAAACTCCCGCCGGGGGGAGCCGCTGCCCCAGCAGGTCACGTGGGAGGCGCCTGCCGTCTTGGCTTCATGGAAACGGCGGATCAGGCCAGGCAGCACGTGGCTGTTGGTGGGGTGATAGTTATCCCCTGGGCCGTAGAGGTTGGTGGGCATCAGGCTGATGGCATCGAAGCCGTGCTGACGCTTCAGGGCCCGACAGAGTTCGATGCCGGCGATCTTGGCGATGGCATACCACTCGTTCGTCGGCTCCAGGGGCCCGGTCAGGAGGGCTTCTTCCCGGATCGGCTGTTCAGCGTGTTTGGGATAGATGCAACTGCTTCCAAGGAACAGAAGCCGTCGGGTTCCGTACCGCCAGGAACTCTCGATCACATGGTTCTGAATCTTGAGGTTCTCCAGCAGGAAATCAGCCGGATAGGTGTTGTTGGCCAGGATCCCGCCGACGCGGGCGGCGGCGAGGATCACCACATCAGGTCGCTGATCGGCCAACCAACGGGCCACTGCCTGGGGATCAAGCAGGTCGAGCTCCTGGCGGCTGGTGGTGAGCAGGTTGTTGTAACCCCCGCGCTGCAGGGCTCGGCCGATGGCGCTGCCAGCCATCCCCCGGTGGCCGGCCACATAGATGCGGTCGCTGGGCTGGATCAACCGTTGGCTGCTCATGGGTGGGCGAGGTTGCTGCTGGGCGGGTTCTCCATCGATCCGACCACCTTGAAGCCCTTGCGCCGGAGCAGGGCCTCCTTCGCGGCTTCTTCCTTGTCGACCGCCACCATCTCGGCCACGAGCTCCTCGAGGGTTGTGGTTGGTGTCCAGCCCAGTTTCAGCTTGGCTTTGCCGGGATCACCGAGCAGGGTTTCCACCTCCGCTGGCCGGAAATAGCGGGGATCGATTCTCACCACCACATCGCCTGTGTCCTGGCGCCGACCCGTTTCCTCAAGGCCGCTGCCGGACCATGCCAGGGCACCCCAGCCCAGCTGGAGCGCGCATAACTCAATGAAGCATCTGACGCTTTCCTGGCGTCCGGTGGCGATCACAAAATCCTCGGGGTGGTCCTGCTGCAGCATGCGCCACTGCATCTCCACATAGTCGCGAGCGTGACCCCAGTCCCGGAGGGAATCGAGGTTACCCATGTAGAGGCATTGCTCCAGGCCGGCATCAATCCTGGCCAGGCCGCGGCTGATTTTTCGGGTGACAAAGGTTTCGCCACGCCTGGGACTTTCGTGGTTGAACAGGATGCCGTTGCAGCAATACATCCCATAGGCTTCACGATAATTGACCGTGATCCAGTAGGCATAGAGCTTGGCAACGCCGTAGGGACTTCTTGGATAAAAAGGGGTGGTTTCTTTCTGGGGTGTCTCCTGAACAAGGCCGTAGAGCTCGCTGGTGCTGGCCTGGTAGATGCGGGTGGTGTCAGTGAGGCCAAGCATTCGCACCGCCTCCAGGATCCGCAACGTACCAAGGGCATCGCTGTTTGCGGTGTATTCCGGGGCTTCGAAGCTCACAGCCACATGGCTTTGGGCCCCCAGGTTGTAGATCTCGTCCGGACGAACCTGCTGAATGATGCGGATCAGATTGGTTGAGTCGGTCAGGTCTCCGTAATGGAGAATCAGCCTCGGGTCGAGTTCGTGCGGATCCTGGTAGAGATGGTCGATCCTGGTGGTGTTGAAGCTGCTGGCCCGTCGCTTGATCCCATGCACGGCATAGCCCTTCTCCAGCAACAGTTCCGCCAGATAGGAGCCATCCTGGCCGGTTATCCCTGTGATCAGGGCTGATTTCTGTGCTGATTTCTGCATGGTGGCTGCAGGCTTCTGCGGGACCGCAGGCACCCTAGATCCCCTGTCTCCGGTCCCTCCGGCCGGCTGCCGAGGCTGCGCAACCGCGCAGGGGCGGTGGCGGGCTCAGCGAGACCGTCGCAGCAGCCGTTGCCCGTGGTTTTCCTCAAAGCCGAGCCGTTGGTAGAAGCCGGCGCTGTTGGTGGTCATCAGGTAGACCCGCTCGGCGGCTGCGACCTTCGGGTGACTGAGCAGGCTCTCCACGAGCCGACGGCCCAGGCCCTGCCCCTGCAAGGGCTCCGCCACAACCACATCCCAGAGCACCGCCCGGAACACCCCGTCGGAGGTGGCCCGACCAAATCCCACCAGGTCCCCGTTGCACCAGGCACTGACGATGGCCTGGCTGCCCGCCAGCATCCGTCTGAGGTCGGCGGCGCTGCGCCCTTCGGCCCAGAAGCTGTGCCCATTGAGCAGGGCCTGCAGGGCGCTCAGCTTCAGGCGCAGGCGCAGGACGAGGGGCGAATGGCGGATCAGCCGGATCGGAGGGGAAGCGCTCAACGGGCCCGCAGCGTTCGGGGATGCATTCGGAAATCCTCGCCTCTGGGGCACCGGCGTGTCTCGGTAGGCTGCCCGTACTGGATTGGTAGGCCCCCTTCCCATGCTCAAGCTGCTGCTGGGTGATCCCAATGCCCGCAAGCTGAAGCGCTACCAGCCGATCGTCTCCGACATCAACCTGTTGGAGGAGGACATCGCGCCCCTCTCTGACGAGGAGCTGCGTGGACTGACACAGGAGTTTCGCCAGACCCTCGGGAAGGCCGGCGCTGACCACCAACGGCAGAAGCAGATCCTCGATGAGCTGCTGCCCCAGGCCTTTGCTGTGGTGCGGGAGGCCAGCCGCCGGGTCCTGGGCATGCGCCATTTCGACGTGCAGCTGATCGGCGGCATGGTTCTGCATAACGGTCAGATCGCCGAGATGAAGACCGGCGAGGGCAAGACTCTCGTGGCCACCCTGCCCGCCTATCTGAACGCCCTCACCGGCCGCGGCGTGCATGTCGTGACCGTGAACGACTACCTGGCCCGCCGCGATGCGGAGTGGATGGGCCAGGTGCATCGATTTCTGGGGTTGTCGGTGGGCCTGATTCAGCAGGACATGAGCCCCGCCGATCGCCGTCGGAACTACGGCTGTGACATCACCTATGCCACAAACTCGGAGCTGGGCTTCGATTATCTGCGCGACAACATGGCGACCGATATCGCCGAGGTGGTGCAGCGTGACTTCCACTACTGCGTGATTGATGAGGTTGATTCGATCCTGATCGACGAGGCGCGGACACCCCTGATCATTTCCGGCCAGATCGAGAGGCCCCAGGAGAAATACCAGAAGGCTGCCGAGGTGGCAGGCCTTTTGCTGCGTGCCGCCGAGATGGGCAAGGACGGCATTGATCCGGAAGGCGACTACGAGGTGGATGAGAAGCAGCGCAATGTCACCCTTACCGATGAGGGCTATGCCAAGGCCGAAGAGATGCTTGGTGTTCAGGATCTTTTCAATCCTGAGGACCCCTGGGCTCATTTCATCACCAACGCCCTGAAGGCCAAGGAGCTATTTGTTCGCGACGTCAATTATATTGTACGTGGCGAAGACGCCGTGATCGTTGATGAGTTCACGGGCCGTGTGATGCCTGGTCGACGCTGGAGTGATGGTCAGCACCAGGCCATTGAAGCCAAGGAGGAGCTGCCGATTCAACCGGAAACGCAGACGTTGGCTTCGATCACCTACCAGAACTTCTTCCTGCTCTATCCGCGGCTTGCGGGCATGACCGGTACCGCCAAAACAGAAGAGGTTGAATTCGAGAAGACCTACAAGCTTGAGGTTGCGATCGTTCCCACCAACCGTCAGCGCTCCCGGGCTGATTGGACCGATCAGGTGTACAAGACAGAGCTGGCTAAATGGCGTGCAGTCGCCCTGGAAACGTCCCTGGTGCATCAGGAGGGCCGGCCGGTGCTGGTGGGCACCACCAGTGTTGAAAAATCGGAGTTGCTCTCCACCCTCCTGAGCGAACAGGCCATTCCCCACAACCTGCTCAATGCCAAGCCCGAGAACGTGGAGCGCGAGGCCGAGATCGTGGCCCAGGCCGGCCGTGCCGGCGCCGTGACGATCGCCACCAACATGGCGGGCCGCGGCACAGACATCATCCTCGGTGGCAACAGCGATTACATGGCTCGGCTGAAGCTCCGCGAGGTGTTGCTGCCCCGGTTGGTGCGGCCGGAGGAGGGCCATCGGCCCCCCGTTCCCCTCCAGCGATCGGCGGCCCCGCCGGCGGGCGGTGGCTTCGGAGGCGACGGCGACACCAAGGTCGGTCCGCCCACGGAGGCCAGGGCCATCGGCGCGCTGTATCCCTGTGATCTCAGTGCGGCCACGGAGGCCTCCCTTGTGGAGCTCGTCCATGACCTGGTCGGTGCCTGGGGTGATCGGTCCCTGACCGTGCTTGAGCTGGAGGATCGCATTGCCCAGGCGGCGGAAAAGGCGCCTACCGATGACCCCCAGATCCAGGAGCTCCGGGATCTGATCGCCCGGGTGAAGGCGGAATACGACGTGGTGGTGAAGGACGAGGAGGCCAAGGTGCGTTCAACAGGTGGTTTGCATGTGATCGGCACGGAGCGCCACGAATCCCGTCGTGTGGATAACCAGCTGCGCGGCCGGGCGGGACGGCAGGGGGATCCGGGCAGCACCCGTTTCTTCCTTTCCCTGGAAGACAACCTGCTGCGGATTTTCGGTGGCGATCGGGTGGCGAGCCTGATGAATGCTTTCCGGGTGGAGGAGGACATGCCGATTGAATCAGGCATGCTCACACGCTCCCTTGAAGGGGCGCAGAAAAAGGTTGAAACCTACTATTACGACATTCGTAAGCAGGTGTTTGAATATGATGAAGTGATGAGTAATCAGCGTCGCGCTGTTTATGCGGAGCGTCGTCGTGTGCTGGAAGGGCGTGAGTTGAAGCAGCAGGTGATTGGCTACGGGGAGCGCACCATCGACGACATTGTTGAGGCCTATGTCAATCCCGATCTGCCGCCTGAAGAGTGGGATCTGGCCCGATTGGTGGAGAAGGTCAAGGAATTCATTTACCTGTTGGACGACCTGACGCCAGAACAGCTTCAGGGCCTGCAGATGGAGGAATTGAAGGCCTTCCTTCAGGAGCAGATGCGTAATGCCTATGACATCAAGGAGGGGCAGTTCGAGCAGGCGCGGCCTGGCCTGATGCGGGAGGCGGAATGCTTCTTCATCCTTCAGCAGATCGATTCCCTCTGGCGGGACCATCTCCAGGCCATGGAGGCATTGCGTGAGTCTGTTGGCCTACGGGGCTATGGCCAGAAGGATCCGCTGATTGAGTACAAGAATGAGGGCTATGACATGTTCCTTGAGATGATGACCCAGATGCGTCGCAACGTGATCTACTCGATGTTCATGTTCCAGCCCCAGACGGTCGAGGCCTGATGGTCAGGCTCCTGATCAGTGCCATGGGGCTGGTTTAGCTGCCGATCTCCTTGCGCAGCATGTCGATCGTGGCCCGCCCCAGGTAGCTCTGGGCGCAATGCACCTGCGGGGCCCGCATCAATTGGGCCCTGTTCTGGCGCAGGCTCTGCTCCACCAGGGGCAGGCTTGGCTTGTCGCAGAGCACGTGGCTTGAGGCCCTCAGCAGGGCCAGCAGTCGGCTGCCGACATCCGGGGTTGCGGTCATCAGCAGCAGCTCATTGCCCCGCATGCTGTGCAGGATCACTTCGGCTGCCCGCAGGATGCCGGGGCTGATGCTGACCAGTCCGACACAGCTGCCGGCCCGCAGTTCCTTCAGAAGGTCGAGCTCGTGCCTGAAATCATTGAGATCGACGGCGATGGCGCGGATCTCGTGGCGGCGGGCGATCGCCTCCACCGGTTGCAGGAAATAGCGGCTGGTGACCACCGTGCCGTTGCTTGAGTTCTCCAAGACCGCCTCAAGCTCCTCCATCGGCACCACTTCCACAGGCACATCCAGCTGGGGGGTGAGCTCCTCGGCGATCAGCATCGAGGCGCCCAGATCTTCCCTGGGGGTGCTCACCAGCACCCTGGCGCCGCAGCGCAAACGCCAGTCGATTTCGTGGGTGATCAACTCACGCACCTGTTGGAGCGTGCAGCCGGCATTGAGCAGGCCATCCACGCTCTGGCGCACCTCCCGGTCGATGTCGGGCAGGATCCTGCCCCGGGGTCCAGGGGTCGGTTTCAGATCCCGCGGTTTCTGGCGGTCTCGCACGTAGATCCCGGAGCCTGCCATCGCTTCCACCACACCGTCGTTTTCCAGCTGGCGGTAGACCTTGCTGATCGTGTTGCGATGCAGTCCGGTTTGCATGGCCAGCTGACGGGTGCTGGGCAGCCGGTGGCCCGGCGGGTAGTGCCTGGCTGCGATTGCAAAACAGATCTGGTTGTAGAGCTGGGTGGAGGCCGGGATCTCGCTTTCCTGTTGGATATGGAATCGCACGCCGGTCTGGGCCAGATCTGGGTCTGGCCACCCTACGAAGGTTTGGTCGCAGTGACAATTGTCCGGCTGGCCCACTCCCTGGCGCCTGGCCTGCTTCCCCTGGGGTGCGGCTGCCCGCCACCGGGGCTTGTCCCGTTCCCGACCGCCCATCACCTGGAGAGGGTTTCCCATGCCTGAGGCCACGATCCCGCCGCTGCCCCGGCCCGAAGACGTGCGAGCGGACTGGGTGTCGATACCGGTTGGTGCGGCTCCAGGGATTGGTCCGACCACGATCCGGGCCTGGTGGTCACGACCTGCCGGCCTACCCCTTCGCGGTGGGGTGCTGGTGCTGCCCGAGGTGTTTGGGGTGAACGGCTGGGTGCGGAGCGTCGCCGATCGGCTGGCCTCCCAGGGCTACGGGGCCCTGGCGATCACCCCCTTTGCCCGCACCGCCCCGACCCTCGACCTGGACTACGACGCGGTGGGTCTGGCGGCCGGTCGGGAGCATCGCGATCAGGTGCAGGCCCAGCCCTTTCTTGCTGATGCCCGGGCCGCGGTCCATTGGCTGCAGCAGGCCCTGCTGGCGGCAGGCCTGGCCCCTGGCTCCCTGGGTTGCGTGGGGTTCTGTTTCGGCGGCCATCTGGCCCTGTTGGCTGCCACCCTCGAGGAGATCGGTGTCACCTGCTCGTTTTACGGGGCACGGGTGTCTTCATTCCGGCCGGGGGGTGGTCCCCCCACCCTGGAGCTGTTGCCGGAGGTCCCTGGTCGGCTCTGCTGTTTTGTCGGAGATGACGATCCGTTGATTCCCGACACCGAGGTGGCGGCGATTCGCGCCGCCATGACCGCTGCCAATGGGGGGATTCCGCCGGAGCGGCCGGAGGGTCGGCATCGGCTGTGGTGTGCCCCCGGGGCAGGGCACGGTTATCTCTGCGAGGCCAGAGCCGATTTCAATCCGGGCCAGGCGGCGATCGCCTGGCAGGCCCTGCTCGACCTGTTCGAGCAGGGCGTGAGCTGATCCGTCCACCGGCCCCGTGGGGTGCTTCCCCGAGAAGGGATTGGAGGCCAGCCTGGAGTGGTGCCTGACCAAAATCCTTGGTGCCGAACCTTGCGGGCCCGGGCGGGTTGCGGCGGTGAGCGTCTTTCGCGGAAGCCACCTGACGTCTGATTCGCCGGCTTCAGGGCGCCCTCAGCCCGTGGGTTCCTCGCGGTTGGCGGTGTCCTTGGCAGGAGCCGCAATCACCCTGGTGGTGCCCCCGGCCTGCGGGCTGGCAGAGCCCTTGGGCGAGGCGGCCTTGCGGGGGCTCAGGAACATGATCATGTTGCGACCTTCGCGCTTCGGATCCTGTTGAATCTCGGCGTTTTCTGTGAGATCCCGGGCCATCCTGAACAACAGCTGCTCCGCCAGGGCCGTGTGCTGGATCTCCCGGCCGCGGAAGATGACGGTGCACTTGACCTTGTCACCGGCCTTCAGGAAACGCACGGCCTGGCCGATGCGCACCTGGTAGTCATGATCGTCGATTTTGTAGCGCATCTTGACCTCCTTGACTTCGGTCTGATGCGATTTTTTCTTGGCTTCCTTAGCCTTCTTTTCCTGTTCGAACTTGTATTTGCCGTAATCCATGATCCGGCAGACCGGAGGATCGGCCTTCTCGCTCACCAACACAAGGTCGAGTTCCCGGTCTTTGGCCACCTCGAGGGCTTCTTCCCGTGTGATCACTCCGAGCTGACTGCCGTCGGCGTCCACCACCCGCAGATTCGGGTAGCCAATGCGCTCGTTGATGTTGGGCAGCTCCCGCACGGGAGCACGGCGGTCAAAACGGGGACGGGGAGGCATTCAGGACGGCGAGGGTCTGGAGGTGCGGGCTGTCGGGGCCGCAGATCAGGTGGCCCTTCACCCTAGGACCTGCTCGATCCTCTGCAACGCCTCCTGCAGCGGTGACCCTCCCGGATCGAGCCAGATGGGCTGGTGCTGGCGTCGGAACCAGGTGCGTTGCCGTTTGGCGAACTGGCGGGTGCGCTGGATTGTGCGGGCGATCGCCTCCCCGGCCTCCAGGCTGCCGCTCAGCAGCTGCCGGGCTTCGCCGTAGCCGATCGTGTCGAGCAGGGGGCAGGCGGTGCCGTAGTCGGCCAGAAGGGTCGCGGTTTCCTCCACCAGGCCCTGGTCATACAGGCCCTTGGTGCGAAGACTGATGCGCTGGCCCAGGTCCGGGGGATTCAGGCCCAGTTCGAGCACGGTCCAGGGCGGAGGGCTGCGGTGCTGCTGGGCTGAAAGGGGCCGTCCGGTGGCATAAAACACCTCCAGGGCCCGCTGGGTGCGGATGGCGTCGTTGGCCATGATCCGGGAGCCAGCCACCGGATCCACCTGACGCAGCAGGGCGTGGCAGTGGGGTTGGCCGAGGCGGCTGAGCTGCTGGCGCAGGCCGGGCTGGGGTGGAACGGCCGGCGGCTCCAGCCCCTGGGTGAGGGCCTGCAGGTAGAGGCCGCTGCCACCCACCAGCAGGGCGATGCCGCAGCGGCGATGTTCCGCTGCGATCGCCTCCAGGGCGAGGGTTCTGAACTCCTGCAAGGTGATCGGATTGTCCGGGTCCCGCAGGTCGAGGAGCTCATGGCGGGCCCGTTGCCGTTGCTCCGCTGTTGGCTTGGCGGTGCCGACACTCATGCGCCGGTAGAGCTGCCGGGAATCCACCGAGAGCACGGCTAGATCGAGGGCCTGGGCGATGGCGATGCCGAGCTCGGTCTTGCCGCTGGCCGTGGGCCCGAGCAGGGCGATCACCAGGGGTGGATGGGGGGTGGCAACCATGGAGTCACTCTGCCTGTCGGTTCCTGTGCCGAAAGCGCACGCCGCCCCGGCGCCCTGGGAGCCGGTGGTAAATTGCCATTGAATGGTTGGTGGCGGGTCCATCCCCAGGCGTCCGGCCGACCCTCCCGGCACCTTTCCGTGCCCTGCCGCCGCCAGCGGTGCCCTGATCCCTGGGATCTCGCCGTCCTGTGCCATCCCCGAGCGAGACCTCTCCAGCATGAGCGACGCCACCAAAGTCCAGGCCGCCTACGGCGCCGAGCAGATCCAGGTGCTGGAAGGCCTGGAGCCGGTGCGCAAGCGACCTGGCATGTACATCGGCTCCACCGGGCCGCGGGGTTTGCACCACCTTGTCTATGAGGTGGTTGACAACTCGGTGGATGAGGCCCTGGCGGGCCATTGCACCGACATTGAAGTCATTCTCAACGACGATGGCTCCTGTGCCGTCAGCGATAACGGGCGGGGCATCCCCACCGACATCCACCCGCGCACAGGCAAGAGCGCCCTGGAAACCGTGCTCACGGTGCTGCATGCGGGCGGCAAGTTCGGTTCAGGTGGTTACAAGGTGTCCGGCGGGTTGCACGGGGTCGGTGTTTCCGTGGTCAACGCCCTCAGTGAATGGGTGGAGGTCACCGTGCGTCGGCAGGGGCATGTGCATCGCCAGCGATTCGAACGGGGTAATCCGATCGGTTCCCTGAAGTCCGAGCCCGATGACAGCGGTGTGACCGGCACATCGGTGTGCTTCAAGCCCGACATCGAGATCTTCAGCACCGGCATCGTTTTTGATTACCAGACCCTTTCAGCCCGACTCAGGGAGCTGGCCTATCTGAACGGGGGTGTGCGGATTGTCTTCCGGGATCAGCGGGCCCAGTCCCTGGCGGCTGATGGCACCGCCCACGAGGAGGTTTATCACTATGAGGGCGGTATTCGGGAATATGTCGCTTACATGAACGCGGAGAAGGATCCCCTTCATCCTGAGATCATCTATGTCGATGCTGAAAAGGACGGCGTTCAGGTTGAGGCGGCTCTGCAGTGGTGTGTGGATGCCTATTCCGACAGCATTCTCGGATTTGCCAACAACATCCGGACCGTTGATGGTGGCACCCATATCGAGGGCCTGAAGACAGTTCTTACCCGCACCCTGAACACCTTTGCGAAGAAACGGGGTAAACGCAAGGACAGTGATGCCAACCTTGCCGGAGAAAACATCCGCGAAGGGCTTACCGCCGTGGTGTCGGTCAAGGTGCCTGATCCTGAATTCGAGGGTCAGACCAAGACAAAGCTCGGCAATACCGAGGTTCGAGGCATCGTCGACACCCTGGTGGGCGAGTCGTTGAGTCAGTACCTCGAATTCAACCCTGGGGTCATTGATCTGATCCTGGAGAAGGCGATTCAGGCGTTCAATGCGGCTGAGGCGGCTAGGCGAGCCCGTGAGTTGGTGCGACGCAAGTCGGTGCTTGAAAGCTCCACCCTGCCGGGCAAGCTTGCCGACTGCAGTTCAAGGGATCCTCGCGAATCCGAGATTTACATCGTGGAGGGTGATTCCGCTGGAGGATCCGCGAAACAGGGCCGGGATCGGATGTTTCAAGCCATCCTGCCTCTGAGGGGCAAGATTCTGAACATTGAAAAGACTGATGATGCCAAGATTTATAAAAATACTGAGATCCAGGCCCTGATCACGGCCCTTGGTCTCGGCATCAAAGGCGAGGAGTTTGAGGAAAAGAGTCTTCGCTACCACCGCATCGTGATCATGACCGATGCCGACGTCGATGGGGCCCACATTCGCACCCTGTTGCTGACCTTCTTTTATCGCTACCAAAAAGCCCTTGTCGAAGGCGGTTATATTTACATCGCCTGTCCGCCTCTTTACAAGGTTGAGCGGGGAAAAAATCACACCTATTGCTACAACGAGGCTGACCTCAAAAAGACCCTTGATGGCTTTGGGGAAAAGGCCAATTACACGATTCAGCGTTTCAAGGGCCTCGGGGAAATGATGCCCAAGCAGCTCTGGGAGACAACCATGGATCCCACCACCCGGATGATGAAGCGGGTGGAGATCGAAGATGCGGCCGAAGCAGACCGCATCTTCACGATCCTGATGGGCGACAAGGTCGCACCACGCCGCGAGTTCATCGAAACCCACAGCGCCGAGCTCGATCTCGCCCAGCTCGATATCTGATGGCCGCCTCCTGGCCTTCCGTTCGACGTTCCACTCCCTCCTCCCAGGTGTTCTGGCGCTGGGTGGCTGTTCTGGGTCTGGCCCTTGTCGCCCCGGCGGCGTTGCCTGCCGGTGGTGGAGACCGCCGCCAGCCGGAGGTGCGACGCCGCCAGCAGGGCGGCTCCGAGCCGCTCCTCAATGCGATGACCATGACCCTCCACTGCGCACCCCGTTGCCAGGCGCCGGTGTTGCGAAGCCTTGAGCCCGGGGTGCCGTTGCGGGTGCTCCGCAGCTGGCTGGCCCCGAATGGCCGCCGCTGGCTCCAGGTGGAGGCGGCGGCCGCTGCAGGGACCAGCCGGGGCTGGTTGCTCGGCTGAGCGGCGCTGATCAGGCCGCCAGGGCGCTTTCGATTGCGGCCATCAGTTCGGGGGCCTCTGGTTCGACGGCGCTCTTGAAGCGGCCCAGCACGGTTCCATCTTTGGCGATCAGGAACTTTTCGAAGTTCCAGGCCACATCGCCCGCCGGCTCTGCCTGGGTGAGCACGTCGTAGGGAGCAGTCGTCGCTCCTTTGGCATGCACTTTGTCGAACAGGGGGAAGTCAGCTCCGTAGGTGGTGCTGCAGAACTGCTGGATTTCGCTCAGGGTTCCGGGTTCCTGGGCTCCGAAGTCATTGCAGGGGAAGCCCAGCACCGTGAAGCCCTTCGATGCGTAGGTCTGCTGCAGGCTCTGCAGGCCCGCGTACTGGCGGGTGAAGCCACAGCGGCTCGCCACATTGACGATCAGGAGCACCTGCCCGGCCCAGTCCCCGAGCCGTCGCTCCTCACCCTCGGCGGTGCGCACCACCACATCGGTCACTGTCAGGGCCATGGTTCCGGATTGAAACGGGTCGGCGGGACCCTAGCCGGAGGGGTCGGCGGTCGGCCCGTTCCGGCGGATACGCCCCTGACCCCAGGCACACCCGGGGCATGCACCACCGGATTTCGCGTTTGTGAGAGGAGTTCACAGATCTTCAGGCTAGGCTTCATAAAGCTTCAACTCTTGTCGCCATGGTCGTTGCACTCCCTGCGGATCGCCCCGGGGCCCAGGGGTCCCCTGCCCGCTCCCCGATCGCCCTGGATGGCGACCTGGTGCGGTCGTATCTGCGGGACATCGGCCGGGTGCCGCTGCTGACCCATGAGCAGGAGATCACCCTGGGCCGTCAGGTGCAGGAGCTGATGGTGATCGAGGAGCTGGAGGCGGAGCTGGCCCTGCGTGCCGGTGGTCAGAAGCCGACGGAGAAGGAGCTGGCAGCAGCGGCAGGCCTGAGCGCTGCGGTGCTCAAGAAGCGTCTGGTGGGTGGCCGCCGCGCCAAGGAGCGGATGGTGGCGGCCAACCTGCGGCTGGTGGTGAGCGTGGCGAAGAAATACACCAAGAGGAACATGGAGCTTCTGGATCTGATCCAGGAGGGCACGATCGGCCTGGTGCGGGGTGTGGAGAAATTCGACCCGACCCGGGGCTACAAGTTTTCAACCTATGCCTACTGGTGGATCCGGCAGGGGATCACCCGGGCGATTGCGGAGAAGAGCCGCACGATCCGGCTGCCGATCCATATCACCGAGACCCTGAACAAGCTCAAGAAAGGGCAACGGGAACTGAGCCAGGAGCTGGGCCGCACCCCGACGGTGACGGAACTGGCGGTGGCGGTGGAGCTGCCGGAGGAGGAGGTGAAGGAGCTGCTGTGCCGAGCCCGCCAGCCGGTGAGCCTGGAGACGAAGGTGGGCGACGGGGAGGACACGGAACTGCTGGATCTGCTGGCGGCGGAGGGAACCCTGCCGGGGGACCAGGTGGATGGCGATTGCCTGAAGGGAGATCTGCGGGATCTGCTGGAGCAGCTGCCGGAACTGCAGGGCCGGGTGCTGAAACTGCGCTACGGCATCGACGGGGAGGAGCCGATGAGCCT
>JBEINY010000012.1:0-35604 GCA_040377855.1 Prochloraceae cyanobacterium
GGTGCGGGTTCGGCTTGTCCACCGGGCGAAACGCCACTTCGTGGCGGAGTTGCTGAACGTGCTGGAGCCTTCTCCCGACAGGCGCCGCCCGCCCTGCATCCTGGCCGAACGTTGTGGCGGCTGCAGCATTCAGCATCTGGCGGCCCCGGCCCAGGCCCATTGGAAGGAGGACCGGGTCCGCCAGGCCCTGGCGCGCATCGGAGGTCTTCAGGCCGATGTGATGCCCATTCTCACCGACGACCATGGGGCTCTCTCCTCCTGCGGGGCAGGGTTCGGCTATCGCAATCGGGCCACGATCCCCCTGGAGCGCCTGGCGGATGGTCGACTGCGGGCAGGGTTTTACCGGACCGGCAGCCACCGGATCGTGAACATGAACCACTGTCCGGTGCTCGATCCTCGCATCGATGCCCTGATCCAACCCCTCAAGGATGACCTTGAAGCCAGTGACTGGCCCGTGGATGCGAATCTCTCCGCCGACGGTGGTCTGCGCCATCTCGCCCTGCGAATCGGTCACCGTTCCGGCGAATGTCTGATCACCCTGATCAGCAGCCACAGCGATCTCCCCGGGATCGAAACGATGGCCGACAGCTGGATGGAGCGGTTCCCCCAGGTGGTGGGGGTCTGTCTCAACCTTCAGCCGAAGGCCACCAACACCTTGATGGGTCCGGAGACCGAGGTGATCGTTGGTCGGGACTGGATCAGTGACAGCTTTTCCGGTCTTCGCTACCGGATCGGCGCCGACACCTTCTTCCAGGTTCATGCCAGCCAGGCCGAACGGGTGGTTCAGCTGGTCCTCGATGCCATACCCCCATCCTCTGCCGCCGCTGGACGCGTGATTGATGCCTACTGCGGTGTCGGTACCTTCAGCCTCCCCCTGGCCAAGGCCGGCCATGCCGTGCTCGGCATCGAGCAGCAGAGTCGCTCGATTGATCAGGCCCGTCGCAATGCCCTCAGCAATGGTCTTGAGGAGCGCTGTCGCTTTGTCGATGGCGATGTGGCACTTCTGCTGCAGGATTCGCTCCAGGCTGCCAAGGCCCTGGTTCTCGATCCCCCCCGCAAGGGGCTCGATCCAGAGGTGGTGGCCATCATCGAGGCCGCACCACCGCCGACTGTGATCTACATCAGTTGCGATCCTTCCACCCTGGCCCGGGATCTCGCCCAGCTCTGCCGGGAGGGGGGTGCCTACTCCCTGCAGCGTGTCCAACCTGTGGATTTCTTTCCCCAGACCTCCCATGTGGAGGCGGTTGCTGTGCTGCAGAGGAATTCCATGCCCGTTGATCAACCCTGAAACCCACGTTGCTGGTCTGAATCGCCCGGGGCATGGGAGCCCCGGAACGATCGGCCTCAGCGTTGCTGGGCCTGGAACTGTCGCTCCAGGGAGAGGCGAACCTTGCTGTGAACCTGCTCGACAGCGTCGTCGGTGAGGGTCCGGGCCGGATCGCGATAGCGCAGACGGAAGGCCTGGCTGCAGGAGCCGGCAGCGACCTGCTCCCCCTCGTAGCGATCAATCAGTTCCACATGCTCGAGCAGAGGCTTGCCGGCCTTACGAATCGCCTGCAACAGCTGGCTGGCCGACACAGTCACCGGCACCACGATGGCCAGATCCCGCTCGGAGGCAGGCACCGTGGGGAAGTTTCGGAACCCGGGCTGCCAGCGGTTCTGGCGGGTGGCCGCGGTGAGGACGGCCTCCAGATCGATCTCAAAGCCATAGCTTCCTTCCGGTAGGTCCAGGGCCCCTGCCGTATCGGGATGGAGTTGTCCGAACCAACCGGCGGCTTTTCCCTCGATCACCAGCTGGGCAGCACGGCCTGGGTGAAGCAGGGGCTCGCCCTGGCCAGGATCGTCGCGAAGTGTCCGATCCTCCACAGGCACCTGCAGGGAGGTGAGCGCCTGTTGCAATACTCCGCGGGCCTCGAAGTAGGTCGGAGGACGCCGCTTGCCGCTCGAACTCCACCGTTCCGCCCGCCGTTCACCGCTGAGGACGCCAGCCAGCAGGGCAACCTGTTGATGCTCTCCGGAGTTGATCCGGAACACATGGCCGATTTCAAAGGCCCAGAAGCCGGGCTGCGAAGCCTGGATGTTGCGACGGGCTGCCTGAAGCAGCTCATCGTGCAGGTTGTCGCGCAGATGGCTGTAGTCAGCGAGCAGCGGATTGCTGAGGGCTAGGCGATCCGGGGCCGCCATCACCAGGGAGAGGGCGGTCGTTTCCTGCAGTCCAGCCTGGCGAAGGGCCTGACGCAACCGTCGTTCAGCCATCTGCCGCGGGCTGAGCCCACCGGGTTCGATGGGATCCGGCAGATGGGCCGAGAAACGGTCGTAACCGACCAGCCGGGCCACTTCTTCAATCAGGTCGACCTCCCGCTCCAGGTCCATGGCCCGGGAGGGCGGAATCGTCACCGACCAACCCTCACCGTCCTGCCAGGCTTCCAGGGTGCAGCCCAGGGCCATCAGGGTGCCGGTGATCTCCTGATCGCCTAAATCGCTGCCATCGGCCGTTGGTCCAAGCAGGTTGTGGAGGCCATCGCGGCGCAGGGGGATGGGAAGGGCCGGATCCGCGGGCGCGGCATGGACCCAGCGGCCGTTGGGCCGGCCACCGCAGAGCTCCACAAGCCACTGCACGGCCCGATCGGCGGCCGCCAGGGTCATCTCCCTGGGCAACCCTTTCTCGAAACGCAAGCTGGCCTCGGTGCGCAGACCCACGGAACGGGCACTGCGTCGCACCGCCTGGGGAGCGAACAGGGCTGCCTCCAGCCAGATCGACGTGGTGGACTCACTGACGGATTCAGCAGCTCCACCCATCACACCGGCCAGGGCTATGGGCTGGTCGGCCCAGGTCACGACCAGCCCCTCGTTATCGAGGGTGCGTCGCTCGCCGTCGATGGTTGTCAGCACCTCGCCCTGCCGGGCCTGGCGCAAGCCAACCGCTGGATCCTGATCCGGGGCACCGGGCAGGCTGGCCAGGGCCAGGGCATCGAAGGCGTGGAGGGGTTGACCGGTTTCAAGCATCACCAGGTTCGTGATGTCGACCACGGTGTTGATCGACCGCACTCCGGCCTTCTCAAGCCGACGCTGCAGCCAGGTCGGTGAAGAACCGACACGCAGCCCGTCCAGGCGTGTGAGGCTGAAGAGTCCGCCACCTTCAATCATGGAGCGGCTGGAGCCGTCCACGGGGAGATCCCTGGAGGCAGGCCCGGCGGGTACGGCCGGCTCCTGGACCCGTCCACCGGCCAGGGCAGCCACTTCCCTCGCAATGCCCAGCATCGAGAGCCCATCCGGACGGTTGGCGGTGATTGCGAGCTCGAAGATCTGATCATCGAGGCCGAGGCTCGGACCGATCGCGGTGCCGATCGGCGGCACGGATGGCAGTAACTCATCCAGAACGGCGATGCCGTCGCTCTGATCGTTGAGGCCCAGCTCCCGCAGGGAACAGATCATGCCGCTGCTGGCCACCCCCCGCAGTTCGGCCGGCTTGATCGTTAGCTCGACAGCCGGAAGCACGGCTCCAACCCTGGCCACGGGCACATGGATGCCAGATTTGACATTGGCTGCGCCGCAGACGATCTGCAGGGCTTCGGCCTCCCCGACATCCACGGTGCAGACACTGAGTTTGTCGGCATTGGGATGGGGGCGCCGCTCCCTGACATACCCGACGACCACGCCAGCGGCGAGCGATCCCAGGTCCTCGATGGCGTCCACCTCGAAACCGGCGATCGACAACCGTTCAGCCAATTCGGCTGCCGGGGGCAGGTCGCAGGTCACGAGCTCCTGCAGCCACTGGAGCGAGACCCGCATCGTCACCATCCCTTCATTGGAGAGCGACTTTAGGGATCGGTGGAGGGCAGACCGATCAAGAGGTAAAGTGGATCCTTGTCATTTCGCTTCGCAAAAGCGGCGCAACGTCCTTTATGGCCAAGAACAAGGGCGTCCGGATCGTGATCACTCTCGAGTGCACCGAATGCCGGTCCAACCCCGCCAAGCGGTCTCCTGGTGTGTCCCGTTACACAACCGAGAAGAACCGCCGCAACACCACGGAACGGCTGGAGCTGAAGAAGTTCTGCCCCCACTGCAACAAGTCGACGAATCACAAGGAGATCAAGTAAGTCCTGGCCCTTGGGAGGGGTGTTGGCGTGAGTCAGCACCTTTTCCTTGCCAGGCGAAGGTTCATCCCCTCGCCCAGCCTGAACCCGAGCCCACCAAGCGGATCGACCGGCCAGCTCAGCCCATCTCGTTTTCTGAGTTGATTGCCTTAAATCCCTTGGCCGGAATCAGCTGAATCAATCGTCGAATTGATTCCCTGTACCGGTTCCCTGTCCCGATCCCGCGTCGGGATTCTCGGTCTGGTTCCCGGATCTCACCGGCTCCCCAGGCCCCGATCGCTCGGTGGCTGCAGCGTGGCTGATCCGATCCCTTCTGACACCAACGACCTTGCTTCCTGATCACTGCCCGTCTTCCAGGAAGCCCCCAGTTGCCGCAGACCTCCCTCTCTCCATTGCCTGACTTCCAATGAGCAGCTCATTTTTCAAGAAGCGCCTCTCCCCGATCAAGCCTGGCGATCCCATCGATTACAAGGATGTGGATCTGCTGAAGAAGTTCATCACCGAACGCGGCAAGATCCTTCCCCGCCGGCTCACGGGCCTCACGGCGAAGCAGCAGCGTGATCTCACCAACGCTGTCAAGCGTGCCCGGATCGTGGCCCTGCTGCCGTTCGTCAACCCTGAAGGTTGATCGACGCCGGGTGGCCTGCGGATGAGGGCGCTGTCCTCCCTGCTGCAGGCCACCACTCCACCTGCCGCCATCCCCTGCCGCCACGCTCCTGAGCTCCTTTCATCCCGGTGATCTGGTCGGGTTGCGCGACCCGAAAGGCGCTCGACTTGCCGTGATTGCATCCATTCAGGAACGCCGTTGCGACCTGAGGATCGGCTTCGAAGGCAAGAAGCAGGTGCTGCCGCTCCGGGATCTCGACCGCTTGATGGCCCTTCCTTCAGGGCAGCCGTTGCCTGAACGGATCGGCTCTGGCGCCTGGGCCTTCGATGCAGCCGCTCTGCAGGCGGCGCGCCCATCCGCCCGACTCCTGGGAGAGGCGTGGCTACTCCTCCTTGATGCCGGTGAGCCGGTCACGCTCGAGGAGCTTGTGGCCCTTGCTGCCGAGGGCGACACTCCCCTGCATCGGGCAGCTTTCTGGCTCGCGTTGCAGGGGCCCCAGCTCTGGTTCCGCCAGCGGCAGGGCGTGTATCAGCCGCGCCCCCTCGACGAGCTTCGTCAATTCCGGCGCCAACGCCACCAGGAGGCCCTGGTGCACCATCGGCAGCAGGCCTGGCATGCCCTGCTCAAGGCCCGCCAGCCCCTCGATCCCGGGCAGCTGGCCCCGAAGGAGCGCCAGGAATTCGACCGACTCTGCGCCGGTGCCCTGGGCACCCTCGATACCCCCTGGCCCGTGCCCCTGCGTCGGGCCCTGGAGGCCGCCCGTAGCTCGGAGCGGCCGGCCGACCTGCGCCATCTGCTGCTCGATCTGGGGCATTGGGATCCCCATCGCCTGGCCTCCCTGCCAGGTACCTGCTGGGAGCAGGGCTTTGGGACCCACCTTGAACAGCTGGCAGCAGAGCTGACTGCCACCGCCCAGGAGCCGCGCCCCTCCGACAGCACCCGGGTCGATTTGTGTGGATTGCGTTGCGTCACGATCGACGATGTCGAGACCCGGGAAATCGACGACGCCCTCGGCTTGGACCTTGACCCCGCTGGTCGACCGCGGATCTGGATCCACATCGCCGACCCCGACCGCCTGATCGAGCCGGCCAGCCCCCTGGACCAGGAGGCAAGGCGCCGCGCTGCGAGCCTTTACCTGGCATCGGGAACGGTGCCGATGTTCCCCCTGAGCCTGGCCACCGGTCCGATGAGCCTGAGGCAGGGCCATCGTTCTGCTGCCTGGAGCTTTGCGGTGGTGCTCGATCAGGACGGCTCCATTCTTTCCAGCAGCTTCCAGCGCAGCTGGATCTGTCCCACCTACCGGCTCTCCTACGACGATGCGGAGGAATTGATCGAACTGGCGCCTCCCCAGGACGACGATCTGGCCCAGCTGCAGGTGCTGCTTGAGCGGCGTCGCCGTTGGAGGGTGGCTCGGGGCGCCCTGCTGCTTGACCAGGCCGAGGGCAGAATCTGCGCCCGAGACGATCAGCCGGTGCTGGAGGTGGTCGAACCCTCCAAGGCGCGCCTGCTCGTTGCGGAAGCGATGATCCTCGCCGGGGCGGCAGTGGCCGAATTCGGTCGCGAGCATGGGTTGGCCCTGCCCTATCGCAGTCAACCCGCCGCCGAGCTGCCGCCGGCTTCGGAGCTTGATCAACTGCCTGCCGGTCCGGTGCGCCATGCCGCGATCAAGCGCTGCCTGAGTCGGGGTCACACCGGCTTTCAGCCCGCTCCCCACTTCAGTCTCGGCTTACCTTCCTACGTGCAGGCCACGTCACCAATCCGTCGCTACGGCGACCTGATCAGCCACCGTCAACTGGCCGCTGCTTTGCTCGGTTCTTCAGACCATCCTCCGCTCGATGCTGAGGCCCTCGGCGCCGTGCTGGCGGAGGTGGATCCTGCGGTCCGGGAGGGAATTCAGATCAGCCGCGATGACCAACGCCACTGGCAGCAGGTGTGGTTTGAACGTCATCGTCAGGAGACCTGGGAGGGTGTCTTCCTCCGGTGGCTGCGACCCCAGGACGGCCTGGCTCTCGTGGCCATCGACGCCCTGGCCATGGAGCTGCCGATGCTGTGCCGTGAACGATCGGAGCCGGGGGATTCCCTTCAGGTGCGTGTGCTGGAGGTGGACTCCCTCGCCGACCTGCTTAGGCTGGAGGCTCAGCCCCTGCTCAGGGGGCAAGCCGCGTCGCCCGCAGCCAGGGCCCCCAGGGGTTGAGGCATCCCCAGAGACGCACGGCCCGGGGGCGATCAAGATCCTTGAACCGTTGATGCAGGGCAGGCTCCAGGGTGATCACGGGCCAGCGGGTTGAGCCTGTGTGCAGGGTCCCTCCCCCGATCCCATCGGGCTCCAGCTGTCCTTCCAGCAACTGTTCCCCCCGTTCCCGGGGTGGGTCGGGAAGGTCCAGCCCGCTTGGCTTCTGGATCCCCGGGTGTTCCAGCTGCTCAGGCTGATCGAGCACCGACCGCAGCCGAGCTGCCCACTGGGGATGGTGCCAGGGGGTGTCCCAGAGGGGCACCGGGGCAGCCGGAGCATGGGGGTCCGCGATGAGGGCATCCTGAAGCTGGCGGATCGGGAGTTCGGCCAGCGCAACGCCCCCCCGCAACGACAGGGCAGCGGCCAGGCCTGCTGCCTGTCCGACGTTCAGCACCAGTGGTTGCAGCCGCGTGGCGCCATTCGCCATATGGCTGGTGCTGATCGCCTTGTCGGCCACCAGGAGGTTGGTGATCGAATCGGTGATCAGGGCACCGAAGGGAATGCAGAACGGCGTACCGGTCCAGCGGCCACCCCAGCGGCAGCTTTTGGGGGCCAAGGGCCAGTCTGGCCCTGGGTAGTGATGGTCGTTGGCGTAGTTTCCGACGGCGATCGCCGTCACCCGGCCTTGGTCATCGCGGGGCAGGGGGGCCAGGCTTGCTCCCTCAGCCATCGGCAGCAGATCCTGTTCCCGCACCAGGTCACGCCCAATCAGACGCCGTCCCTCGCGCCAGTAGGGCATCAGAGCCAGCTCCTGGGCACCCGCCAGGGCGCCCTGCGAGGCTTCCGATCGTCCTGGAAAGACCGCGGCGGGCCGGAGCCAGCCATCCGATGCCTCCGCAAGCCTGCGGCGAAAGCTGATGCTGTGCTCGCGCATCTCCTCGTTGAGCTGCTCCCGTTCCGACGTTGTGCCAAAGGCGCGCGTCAGGCCGTGGTGCCAGTCATTGCCCTGAAGTGGCCAGTTCAGCATCAGGAGCCCACCCGGCAGGCGGCCATAGAGCAGGGTCTTCTCCAGCCCGAAGCGCTCGCATGCTCCTTCAAAGGGCGCCTGCAGTGGCCGTCCTGGTGGACAGGGACCTTCCCCCATCCGGGCGATCGCCACCCAGGTGGGTGACTGAACCGGCTGCTCCTGAAAGAAAGGTTCGCTCTCCAGGGCCAGGCGAGGCGGAGCACTGGGCTCTTCCCAGGTCTCATGGGCTTCCCAACCGAGGCGATGGGGGGCCTCAGCCAACGGCAGCAGGTCGCCGAGATCGCTGCCGTCGATCACCACCTCAGCTCTGACGCGAAGGTGCTCGCAGCGGTTCTCGATCCGACGCTCGACCCTGAGGGCTTCAAGCCGATCACCCCCACGCTCCACCGCCAGAAGGCGGCAGTCGGGCCACCAGATCAGACCGGCCTGCTCGCCCCACTCGCGCAGGATCGCCTCGGCCGTGGCCGGTCGATAGCCGAAGCAGCTCACCCAGTTGTGGTCAAGGCCATCAGGCTCCCGGCTCCGCAGTTCCCGAAGCAAGGCTCCCCACAGGCCTGTCTGCCAGGGAGAGAGTTCATTGCCATCGGGGGCGCAGACCCCTGCGGCACTGACCATGCCGCCGAGCCAGGGTCCCGGGGTCAGCAGCAGGGTCCGTACCCCTGTCCTGGCCGACTGCAGGGCGGCGGCGATGCCACCGCTGCCCCCACCCCAGACCACCACCGCCACGGCGTGATGGTCGGCACCGGACACGGGGTGGGACGGTTCAGACACGGCGGCGAGGCAGGGGTTCTGACGGTGAGCGGTGGGCCCAGCTGCTGAGTGGGCGCTTGAGCCAGGCTGGGTAGGATCCGGCGCCGGCGCGAGGCCAATCGACGGCCTGCGGGTTCGCCCGTTCTGGGCATCCCCCGCGCTCCCACCTTGGCTGATGACCTACACCCTCACCACCCCGCTCTATTACGTCAACGACCGGCCCCATCTCGGCAGTGCGTACACCACCCTGGCCTGTGATGCCCTGGCCCGCTTCCACCGCCTCAGGGGAGAGCAGGTGACGTTCGTGACCGGCTGCGATGAGCATGGCCAGAAGATTCAGCGCACGGCCGAGGCCGCCGGGGTGAGCCCCCAGGAGCACTGCGATGGGATCAGCAGCACCTACCGGCGCCTCTGGGAGCGCTGGCAGATCAGTCACGATGCGTTCATCCGCACCACCGATCCCCGTCACCGGGAGATCGTCAACCAGTTCTTCGCCCGGGTCGAAGCGAGCGGTGATGTCATCGAGGGGCGTCAGCAGGGTTGGTACTGCGTTGCTTGTGAGGAATTCAAGGATGACCCGGCAGAGGCGAGCGAGCCCCGTTGCAGCACCCACCAGCGGCCCCTGGAATGGCGTGATGAGGTCAACCTCTTCTTTCGCCTGTCGCGTTATCAGAAACAGATCGAAGAGCTGATCGCCCGTCCGGATTTTATTCGACCCGCCAGCCGCCGCCGGGAGGTTGAAAATTTCGTCGCCCAGGGGTTGCGAGATTTTTCGATCTCGCGCCGGCATGTTCCCTGGGGTCTTCCCGTTCCTGGCCACGAAGGGCACACCTTTTACGTCTGGTTCGATGCCCTGCTCGGTTACCTGACAGCCCTGGTGCCCGCAGCAGCACCGGTCGACCTCAACAACGTTCTCCAGAACGGATGGCCGGCTCAGCTGCACGTGATCGGGAAGGACATTCTTCGTTTTCATGCCGTCTATTGGCCGGCGATGCTGCTGTCGGCGGGCCTCCCCTTGCCCCATCAGGTGTTTGGCCATGGATTCCTGACCCGCGAGGGTCAGAAGATGGGCAAATCCCTCGGCAATGTCCTCGATCCGGAGCAGTTGCTCGAGCGCTGTGGACGGGATGCTGTTCGTTGGTATCTGCTGCGGGACATTCCCTTCGGAGATGATGGTGACGTTCAACAGCAACGTTTCGTTGATCTGGTGAACAATGATCTGGCCAACACGATCGGCAATCTTCTGAACCGCACCTCCTCCATGGCCCGTCGTTGGTTTGGGGGGGGCGTACCGCCCGTTGCAGGCGCCCGGGATCGGGGCCATCCGCTGGCCCTGGCCGCCGAAGGGGCCCGCAACGGGGTGACAGCCGGTTTTGAAGACCTCGATTTCCGCCGTGCCTCCGAGGCGATCCTGCATCTGGCGATCACGGCCAACGGTTTCCTCAACGACCAGGCCCCCTGGAGTCGCATGAAGCAGGAGGGGCAGCAGGAAACTGTGGCCGACGATCTCTATGCGGTGCTGGAGGCCACCCGTTGGATCGCCTTGCTGCTGGCGCCCCTGCTTCCCGACCTGTCGGCCCGCATGCTCGACCAGCTTGCCCAGGAGCCCCTCTCCGCGAGCGGCCCCTGGTTGGAGCGCCTCGACTGGGGCCTGCTGGAGCCGATGACACCCCTTCCGGAACCAACGCCTGTGATGGGTCGCCTTGAGCTGGAGGATCCCCTGTGAGGCGTTCCATCGCCTTGGCAGGGGCGCTGTTGCTGGCATCCCTTTCAGGCTGCATCACCCAGCCGGATCGCCGCGAGGCCAGCCCACCCTTTGTGTTCCGGGCCCTGAACCTGCGTGAACAGGACAAACAGGGTCGGCCCGCCTGGCAGGTGACCAGTCCGGAGGCCCGCTACGACATCAATCGGCGGATCGCGTCAGCCGTCAATCCGGCCGGGCTGATCTATGCCGCCGGTCAACCCCTTTACCGCCTATCGGCTCAACGGGCCCTGGTCATCAACGATGGCGAGGTGATCCAGCTGGAGGGTGCGGTGAGCATTCGTCGGCTTGGGGCCCGGCCCGTGCTGATCGAAGCGGAGCGGCTGCGCTGGTATCCATCGCGCTCGTTGATGGAACTCGAGCATCAGCCGAGGATTCGAGAAGGTCTGAGCCTCGTTCGTGCCGGCCAGGCCACCCTCAATCTGAGCACTGAAACGGTTCTGCTTCGCAACCAACCGGTGTTTGAACGGTGGTCGTCCCCCGACCAACACCAGGGAACAGCCTTGGGTCCCGATGCCCCAGCCGGGGCTGATCCCGCCGCGCTGCAGCTGCGGGCCAGCAAGGCGGAATGGTCCTTGAAAACCGGAGACTGGGAGGCGTCGGGTCCGATTCAGGGGAACCGCCTGGTGCCAGGTCAGAGCAGGCCCCAGACCCTCAGTGCCGCTTCGATGCACGGCAATTCCAAACAGCAGAACCTTGAACTGCTGGCTCCTGTGGTGCTTCTTGATCCAGACCGCAAGACCAGAATCGACGCGCTGCTGACCAGGATCGACCTGGTGAGTCAACGGATTTCCTCCCATGAGCCCGTGCGGGCCACCATCGGCAACCTGCTGATCAACGGAGGGAGCGTTGCCGTGAACCTGGTGCAGAACCAAGCGTTGATTCCAGCGGACTGCCGGATCCGACAGCCTGGGATGAACCTCCAGGCCCAGCAGTGCCGGTGGAACTGGATCACCAGTGAGGTCTGGGCCCAGGGGGGCGTGACGCTGGAACGGTCAGTCAGTGGCCAGGTCACCCGCAGTGAAGCCCTCACCGGGCGCCTGGGTCCGCAGGGCGGGCTGATGGTCTTCACCCCGGGCGGTCGGGTTCAATCCCAGATTCAGGTGCAGGGGACAGGGCCCCGATCGCCCCGTCGTCCTCCAGCAATCGTTCCGTGACCCGGGCCGCCCAGCCGGCGATCCAGAGCTCATCACTGCGGCTGAAGCAGCGGGCAGACCAGCCACCCACGAGCATCCAGCCATCCTGTCCAAGGGGTTGAACGACGAGTGATGGAATCGCCGCCGGCAACGCCAGCCATTCCTCCCGGGCTGGGTAGTGCTTGAGGTCGACGAGATGGATGGCCTGGCCGCGCTGGGTGGACCGCAGGCAGGTACTGCCGGGCGCAAAGGGCGTTTCAGCGAGCAAACCCCGTCGCAGCAGGGTTTTCCCTTGCCAATGCACCAGGAGTGAAGCCGCCGGTGTGGCGGTAAGAAGCATCTGGCTGCCCCAGCCCAGCTCTTTCACGAGGGCATCGGGCAGACCTGGAAGCAGGACCAGGCCCTGGGGATTTTCGATCACCACCCGCTCCGGTGCTCCCGGGACCGCACGGGTCCAGAGCACTGCCACCAGCATCAACCCGATGGCCAGGAGACTTGCCAGGCCATTGGCGCGCAACAGCTGCTGCAGATCCCCATGTCCGAGGATCTGGTTGAGCAGCGCCAGCAGCAGCCCGAGAATTCCGGAGGCGAGGGCAATCCGAGCCGGCAGTGGCAACCCCATCGGACAACGGCTGGAGAAGCCTGATCTTCCCAGGTGACTGAGCGAATTGGATGCCGCCTTCGGGTCAGACTGGGAGCACCTTCATCTCCCCTGCGGTGAATCCGATCGAATCGGTGTCGAACCTGGGCCGGGTCCTGCGTCGCAGGATCAGCAGCCTGGCCGTCGTCGCCCTGGTCTGGTTGCTGGTGCCGGCCGGCGGCGCCATGGCCATTTCGGCCGTCGATTTCCCCGATGTGCCCCCCCAGGCGCGCGTGCTCGATCGGGCTGATCTGCTCAGTCGTGCTGCTCAGCAGGAGCTTGAGCGCCGTCTGGATGATCTGCAGAAGGAACACATCGATGGCCATCTGATCACGCTCAATCGCCTCGACTACGGACTGGACCTCGACACCCTTGCCCGGCAGCTCGCCAACCGCTGGGCCGGCGAAGCCCAGGATTCGTCGGAACAACTCGTGGTAGCCATCGACGGTCAGACGATCACCGCGGCCGTGGCCGCCAGTGATGACCTGCTCGATCAGCTTCCCGCAAGCCTCCTGAGCAGCGTCGGCAGCACCACCATGGCGGTGCCCCTGCGGCAGGGAGCCCGCTACCGCCAGGCTTCACTCGATGCCCTCGATCGCCTTGAAACCGTGTTGCTAGGGGGGGAAGATCCCGGTCCGCCGCTGATTCAGGACGATCAGGTGGCCCTCACGAATGTCCCCACGAAGGAGGAAACATCGGAAAGCAACGCCTTCACCTGGGTCGCCGTTCTGCTGATCGTCGGTACCGTGGTTCCAATGCTGACCTGGTGGGTCTTCTCCCGCTGACCTTTCATGGCCCTCACGGATTGGATTGGCAGTTTCGGTCGCGCCCAGGCCCGTGATCTCTCCCTTCAATTGGAGAGGGCCTACGAGGCCGCCCTGTTGATCCAGAGCATCGAGCTTGAGTACTACAACGACCGGCCGGTGCGTCCGGATCTGGAGCTGGCCATCCCCAAGGCCACCCAGAACCAGGTGCTCAGACGTTTTCGGGCCGCGTTGGACGTGACGCGGGAAGGATTGCGCGAGCTGGAGCCATTTCGCCAGGAGCTGGCTGGCCAGGAGCTGCGGCAGCTTCAGCTGATCGAATCGGTCTACTCCCGCTACAGCGGTCAACGTCGCTCCCTGCCTGAGATCTCCCGCAGCCAGGCCGTCCTCCCCCGCTCGTTGCTTGGGGTGGTCGACCAGGTGCGTCGCCAGCTGGATCCCGAAGCCGAGGCCTCCCTGGTCGCAGGGTTCAGGCGCCGCAGGGATTCCACCCTGGTGTCCCTTCGCATCCTGCTGTTGCTCGTGCTGGTACCCGTGTTGATTCAGCAGCTCAGCCGCAGCTACCTGATTTCACCCCTGCTCGATCAACTGGATCCAGCTCGGGAGGTGGTGAGTAACCCCAGGCCGCATCTTCAGAAGAAGGCCGTCGAGGAGCTGGGACGCTACAAAGCCGAACTTGAATTTCAGGCCCTGTTGGCGGGCCAGGATCCCCCCACCCAGGAAGAGATCAAGCATGAGCTGAGCGTCAAGGCCCAGGAATTGAATGCCGAAGCCAGTGTCGAAAGCAACAGTGCCATCAAGAACGTCTTGGCCGATGTGGCTGGCTTTTTTGGATTTGTGCTGGTCTGCTTTCTCGGCCGACAGGATATTCAGGTGCTGCGAGGCTTTATCGATGAGATTGTCTACGGCCTCAGTGACAGCGCAAAGGCCTTCACGATCATTCTGTTCACCGATATTTTTGTTGGGTTCCACAGTCCGGAAGGCTGGACGGTTCTCCTCGATGGCATAGCCCATCACCTGGGCTTCCCAGCCCAGGAGAACTTCATCATGTTGTTCATTGCCACGTTCCCCGTGGTGCTGGCCACCATCTTCAAGTTCTGGATCTTCCGTTACCTGAATCGTTCGTCCCCATCCACGGTCGCCACCCTGCGGGGCATGGACGGCGGTTAAGTCAGATGGCTGCGCGACCCCTTTCTGCACCGATCCAGCCAGGATCAACCGTGTTGGTGTCGGGGGCAGCCCGCAGTGGCAAGAGTGCCTGGGCTGAACAGCTGGCTCGATTCAGTGGTCTGGCGGTCACCTATCTCGCCACCGGCCCTTCCCTGCCCAACGATCCATCCTGGCAGCAACGCCTGCTGCGCCATCGGCAGCGCCGTCCAGCCAGCTGGCGTACCGAGGAGGTCGGGGTCGGCTTGCCGGAGGCCTTGATGCGTGGGCCAACAGCTGCCGATCTCCTGTTGGTCGATTCCCTCGGTACCTGGTTGGTCCATCACCTTGAACGCGATGCTCTGGCCTGGCAGGGGCAGATCGAGCTGTTGTTGAAGGCCCTGGGGCTGTGCCCCGCCGCCGTCGTCCTCGTGGCGGAGGAGGTGGGCTGGGGAGTTGTCCCCCCCACCGAGGTCGGGGGACTGTTTCGTGATCGGTTGGGGGAGTTGCTGGAGTGCATTGAGCCCCTCTGCAGCGGCTCCTGGCTGGTGATCCGGGGCCGAGCGCTTGATCTGCAGACCCTCGGTGTGTCGATCCACACCTCCGATCACCAACAGCCCTGATGCCCCGCGTCGTTCTTTATCAACCCCAGATCCCGCCCAACACAGGCAACGTGGCCAGGAGCTGTGCCGCCACCGGAGCGGAGCTCCATCTGGTCGGTCCGCTGGGATTTGAGATCTCCGATCGCCAGCTGAAGCGGGCAGGCCTCGACTACTGGCCCTGGGTTCCCCTGCATCAGCACGAGCACTGGGAAGCCTTCAACCACCAGCGGCTCGCCCGGGGTGGTCGCCTGCTGGCCCTCTCGAGCCACGCCAGCGAACCCTATGACTGCGTTCCGTTCCAACAGAGCGACTGGCTCCTCTTTGGCCGCGAGACCGACGGCCTGCCGGCCGAGGTGCTCGCCCAGGCCGATCAGGTGCTCACGATCCCGATGCCCGCCAGGGCAGCCGGAGGGGGTGTTCGCAGTCTGAATTTGTCGGTGGCTGCAGCGGTGGTTCTGTTCGAGGCCCTGCGCCAACTGCGTCAGGATGGGGTGAAAAGCTCACCATGACAGGGATCTACAGCAGGCTGTAGCGAAGATGACTTGTGAAAACCTGTTCATGCGACTACTCTCAGCCAGGCACTTGAAGCAACCGTTGTTGCGCGAGCTGCTTTGTTGTTCGGATGTGGTGCATGAAATCTTGTCGATGGCTGTTGCCCGCGCTCATCACCCTTCCAACCCTCGGTGTGGTGGCGCGGGCCGACTATCCCAAGATCTCTGGACTTGAGGATCGTCAGGACTCGGAGTTTCAGGCTGGCCCTGCTCCGTCCGTGCGTCCTCTTCTGGCGAGCCTTCCGGCGATCCCCGACCGACTCTGGGTCAAGGTGCGCACCGACGTGCCGCTCCCCGACCTCGCCAAGGATCTCCAGCTCACCGATGCCGGTCTGGCCCTGCTGAACGACGTTGAGGAAGCCCACCAGTTCACTCGGGGCGACTGGCTGGTCATCCCCTCCCCTTCCATCCGTAAGGCCCGGATGCTCGCCTCCCTCGACACGAGTGAGGCCCGACGCAGTGCCCCTCTGAACGAGCCCCCGGCACCCGATGCCTCCGCCGGGTCCGGCACCACCAACGTGGCGGAATCCCTTTTACGTACCGCCCAGCGCTACGGCCTCACCATCCAGGAACTGCTCCGACAGAACCCTGGCCAAGAAACTGCCCGACTTGTGGCGGGCCATCGTCAGCAGGTGGCCCAGGCCGGTGGACTCCGGCCGAGGGTGGTGCTCGGTCTTCGGCCCGTGGGCAGCGGTGGCCTCAGCTGGCCCGATGCGCCTGAGTTCGGAGCGGAGGGCACCCCTCCCCTCACCAACGGTCAGTCGGCCTGGATCTGGCCCACCTCCGGACAATTCAGCTCTGGATTCGGCTGGCGTTGGGGTCGGATGCACAACGGCATCGACATCGCCAACTCCGTTGGCACGACTATCGTGGCGGCCCGAACCGGCCGGGTCATTTTTGCCGGCTGGGACGATGGTGGATACGGCTACAAGGTGGACCTGCAGCACGCCGACGGCAGTGTGAGCCGCTACGCCCACAACAGCCGTCTGTTGGTGAGGGTTGGAGAGGAGGTGGCCCAGGGAACCCCGATCTCCCTGATGGGCAACACCGGCCGTAGCACCGGTCCCCACCTTCACTTTGAGATCAGGATGCCCGGCCGAGGCGCCCTCAATCCGTTGCAGTTTTTGCCGGCCAAGGCCTGAGGGGCGGCAGCGGGTTGGAGGGTGAACCCGTCAGGCGATCGTTTACAATGGATCGATCACGGCTCGGTAGCTCAGCTGGTTAGAGCGTGGGATTCATAACCCCAAGGTCGGGAGTTCAAGTCTCCCCCGAGCCATTGTGTGTGTTGTTTTCAGCGCTTTCCACGCTGCTCAGCCCCCCAGGGTCTGACTTCAGTCGATCCTCGCAACTCATTGCTTGAGGACTCCCTCAAGCCGGATCCCGGATTCAAACCCAATACCAGGGGCTTGTAACACTTGCCCACCGGACTTCCGCTGAAGAGCTCCGATTGTGCCTTTAGGACCTGGGGCTGGTCAGCTCGAATCTCCTGGGAACAGCCCCATCCTCCAGCAGGCCTTCAGCGCATGTCGATGGCGTTGAGTCGATCACGGAAACTGGCCGGGGTCTGGGAACCGTCGCCACCCCGGGACCCGTTGTCAGAACCGATCGGCCCGTAGGCGGAGGTGCGCCGGGAGGCGCCCCGGTTCCAGCCGGGACCACGTCCGGGCCTGTTGCCCCGGAAGCTGGGGGTTTCGGCCAAGGCTCCACTGCTGTTGCGATCGAGGGGGTTGGCCTTCAGCTCAGATCGGATCTGGTTGAGCAGGCGGAAGTGGCCGGTGCTGTTGTATTTGCGCAGCACACCTGGATCCCAGGACATCGATTCAGGGGCCGAATGTCTTGCCAGACTATGCCACAGGGCGCCAGGATCCGTGATAAATTGTTGGAGTTGCAACCAGTAGTCGTAACGAGTACGCCTTAGGGGAGCCGTCCGCTTCGGTCTCCAAGGCCGCTCCCGTACGACCAACGTTGTTTTCCCCTCTTACAGTGGATCGTTCCATGACCAGCACCGGTTGTCTGCGCGTCGGTCAACAGGCCCCTGATTTCAAAGCCACGGCCGTGGTTGACCAGGAATTCCAGGAGATCACCCTGTCCCAGTACCGGGGCAAATACGTGGTGCTTTTCTTCTACCCGCTCGATTTCACTTTTGTCTGCCCCACGGAAATCATTGCGTTCAGCGAGCGCTATCAGGATTTCACCTCCCGTAACACCGAAATCCTTGGGATCTCTGTCGACAGCCAGTTCAGCCACCTCGCTTGGGTGCAGACCGACCGCAAAAATGGCGGCCTCGGAGACATCGCCTACCCGCTCGTGGCCGACCTGAAGAAAGAGATCGCCCGTGCCTATAACGTCCTCGATGAGGATGCTGGCATTGCCCTTCGCGGTCTGTTTCTGATCGATCCCGATGGTGTGATCATGCACAGCACGATCAACAACCTGCCGGTGGGTCGCAATGTCGATGAAACGCTCCGCGTTCTGCAGGCCTTCCAGCACGTTCAGGCCAATCCGGATGAGGTCTGCCCCGCCAACTGGACACCCGGTGAAAAGACCATGAATCCCGATCCAGTCAAGAGCAAGGACTTCTTCGCTGCCGTCAACTGACGCTGCAAGCCCCCCATTGCCACCAAACCCATGGCCCCCATTTGGTGGCAATGGGGCCTCCTAAATCATGAATCCATGGGGCCCTAGAGGCCCCTTTTTTAATTGAGCAGGGAGGCAAGCATTCGACGTCCGTCGATGCCTCCGGTGCTCGGATCGCAGGCCCGTTCCGGGTGGGGCATCAACCCGAGCACATTGCCGGCTTCATTGGTCAGTCCTGCCACATCACCGACGGATCCGTTGGGGTTGTGGCCGTAGCGCAGAACCACCTGCCCCGCTTGTTCCAGCTGGTTCAACCGATCAGCGTCCAGCTGATACCGCCCCTCACCATGGGCGATCGGCAAGGTGATCCTTTCCCCCGACCCATAGCCCTTCAGCCAGCGGCAATGGGCCGGTTCCACGGTCAGGACCGCGGGTTCACAGATGAAATGGAGATTGGCATTGCGGGTCAGGGCCCCAGGCAGGAGTCCCATTTCCGTGAGGACCTGGAAACCATTGCAGATCCCAAGCACGGGGCCCCCGGCATCAGCAAAGGCCCGAACAGATTCGAGGACGGGGGAGAAGCGGGCGATGGCACCACAGCGGAGGTAGTCGCCGTAGCTGAAGCCGCCAGGAATCACGACCGCATCAACCCCGTTGAGATCGCGATCCTCATGCCAGAGAAAACGGTGGCTGAGTCCGAGGCAGCCACTGGCAGCCCATTGCACATCCCGATCGCAATTCGAGCCGGGAAACACGACAATGCCGACGGTGATGGTCATCGTTCAGGCGGGATCCTGGAGTTCGAGGGCCCAGTTCTCGATCACCGGGTTGGCCAGCAGGCGGTCACTGAGCAGTCGCAGCTGCTCTTCGGCGCTCTGACGATCGGGAGCCTCCAGCTCCACCTCAACGGCCTTGCCGACGCGGAGGCGCTGAATGCCATCCACCCCGAGACGGGCGGCGGCGGCACGGGTGGCTTCCCCGGCTGGATCCAGCACCGATGGCCGGAGTGAGATGAGGACGCGGGCGGAGTAGAGCGGCACCGGGGCTGGGGGCGTTTGTTAAATCTTGGCAGCCCGTCGATCCTTGCCAGCAATCGCTGGTCAGCTTGAGGGAAGGTGGCCTGGAAGGTCCGACCGATGGGCGGCAGGGGCAGCAGCAATCCGATGAGGAATTCCCAGGACGCCTGGGTGGCTGCTGCTCAGCGATGCCTTCCATGGTTTGGGGCTGTGCTGATCCTGCTGGAATCAGGGGCGCCTGGGACCAGGGCCAGGCCTGTCGCTGCAGAACCCCCAGCCGATGCGATCGACCTCCGTTGCCAGATCGGTTTTGCCTCCTGGACTGATTGCCAGATGGTCATCGATCGCATCGGTGAGCACTGGTGGCTGGTGGTGGGCAAACGACGCTTTGAATTTCGCCACGACGGCCATGGGTCGGTGACGATGGCGGAAGGGGCGCTGAGCCCGAAGCCGGTCACCACCAGGTGGCGTTCCAGCAGGGTTCTCTGCTGGGATGGTCTCTGCGCCGAGGGAGCAATCCCCCTCGATTGAAGCGGTCCTCCGGCACGGGCGGCGACCATCGGTTACGAGCTCAGCCCTTCAGCCCCTTCAGCTCGGCAACCCGTCAGTCGAGCCTGGCCGTGGCAAGGGCTGCCTGCAGATGATCGCCATTGACCTGGAGGCCAAGGGCCACCAGTCGCAGCCCGGGCGTGGTGATGGCAGATCGTGGCTCGCCGGCATCCGCCTGAGGGGGCACAGCCCGCTCGAACCAGCATTCCAGCCGGGGACCGACCGCCTGGATCTGAAGGGGATGGGTCCGATCCGGTTGCTGCAGCTGGCCCTTGACCCGGATCAGCACCTGGTCGCGGATTTGCTGGTGCAGCACGGATTCGAGCCTGCTGCGGTCGTAGACACCCTGCAGATCGATCGCCACCGACTGCATCGGAACGTGGTGGTGATCGTCATGGCTGTGGGCTTCGCCATGGCTGTGGGCATCCCCATGGCTGTGGGGAAGCCCATGGTCGTGGGGCTCCGCATGGATCGCTGGCTGACCGTGGTCGTCGCGGTGGTTGGGGCCGAGCACGACGGCAGGGTCGATTTGGCCCCGTTGCATCGGAAGAATCCCCGTTCCTGGGCGGACCATGGAGCCGATTTTTTCGCGAACAGTGCCCAGCGCCACCGCATCGAGACAATCGGCCCGACTGATCAGAACCAGATCGGCCGCCTGCAGTTGATCGTGGAACAGGCCATCGATGTCATCAAGGTGATCGAGGCTGGGGTCCGCCGATCGCTGGGCTTCGATGGCCTGGAGATCAGCCACCACGGATCCACCCGCCAGCGCTTCACCATCCACCACGGTCACCACGCCGTTGACGCGGGTGCGGGTGCGAATTTCAGGCCATTGGAAGGCCTCCACAAGGGGTAGGGGCAAGGCCAGCCCACTGGTTTCGACAACGATGCCATCGAGGTCGCCGGCCTTCTCGAGCAGGGTCGTCATCGTTGGCAGGAAATCTTCCTGCACGGTGCAGCAAAGACAGCCATTCGCCAGTTCGACCAGGCGGCCATCCAGCTCCCCATCCGGGCAGAAGCCACAGCTCCGCAGCAGCGCCCCATCAATCCCCACTTCACCGAATTCATTCACCAGGACGGCCAGTCGAAGACCGGAGTGCAAGAGCAGATGACGGAGCAGGGTTGTCTTACCAGCCCCCAGAAAACCGGTGACCACCGTCACAGGGATACGGGACGATGCCGAAGCGTTGGCCATGGAAAGGAGGGCTGGAGAGAATCCGGTTGGTCTGGTCGTGTTCGTCAGCGGATGCCGTTGGGATGGTCGGCGCTGAACCCTCAGGGAGTCAGCTCGGGCAGCGCAGGCTGTCGCGGGTGCTGACACCGGTGATGCTGTTCACCCCATCGGCCCGCTTGCACAGGGCCCGCTGCTCAGGAAGATCGAGAACCGCATCAGTGAAATCGGCTCCGCTGATCTCTGCATCCTTGAAGTGACTCTGCATCAACATGCCGTTTCGTAATAGGGCATCGCGCAGATCGGCTCCATCAAAACGGGTCGCGTAGGCCACCACGTCCCCAAGATTGGCGCCCTGCAGATTGCTGGTCTGAAGATTGCTGGAATTGAACACGGCTCCCCTCAGGTCGGCCTCGTGAAAATCCACGCCACGGAGGTCGGCCTTCAGAAATTCCTGCTGCTGCAGGTTCTGGCCGTGCAGGTCCTTGCTGATCGACTGCATCGACCGCTGGCTGCGCAGTTCCGGGGCTGTGATCGCAAGACCGGTTCCGGGAGCAAAGAGAAGGCAGCCGAGCATCAGGGCGGCGCTGCAGCCCAGGGCAGTGATGGCCTGGACCAGGCGGGGTAGGGCAGCCGGCGCCGGCTGGGGGAGCGGGCCCGAGGGGCGGATCATGCCGCACAGATACGGTGGTGCCTCAAGTTATGGCAGCCCAGCGGCCTGCGCGAGACCCCCTTCCCATGAGCATGTCCCTGAGGGTGGTGGTGCCGCCCCATCCCCTGATCGGCCAATGGCTGACGTTGCTGAGGGATCACAGGACACCGACACCCCTGTTCGGCACCGCCCTGGCCGAGCTTGGCCGCTGGCTCACCTACGAGGCCTGTCGCGACTGGCTGCCCCACCGCCGCCAACCCGTGCAAACCCCAGGCGGGATCACCGAGGGAACCGTGATCGATCCGGAAGTGGCCCTGCTGGCTGTTCCCCTGCTTCGGCAGGGGCTGGGTCTGTGGCAGGGGGCCCAGTTGGTGCTGCCGGGGGCCTCGGTGGCCCATGCCCAGCTGCGGGCGACCCCGGAATCCGAAACCCTGGCCCTGGAAGGCCTTCCTGACCAGATCGGCGAACGGGTCGGCGTGATCGTTCTTGATCCCGTGCTCGGCCATGGGCGACGGCTGATCACCGTGCTCGAGGCCCTCGAACGCCGCGGAGTGGTGGGAGAGCGGGTGCGGGTGATCACGGCCCTGGTGGCCAGCCCTGGCCTCAAGACCCTGGGGGAACGATTTCCCCAGCTCACCCTCTATTCCGCCTGCATCGATCCTGAGCTGGATGACCAGAACCGACCTCTGCCAGGGCTGGGAGATGTGGAAACGCGTCTGTTTGGCCCCCTTGAACAGGAATGCCTAGGGTGATCCCTTGAGGGCAATCAGGTGGAGCGTGACCGATGGCTGAGCGCAGCGGCTCTGGACACAGCGGATCCGATCGCGGTGGGGACCGCTGCGGGAATGGAGGCAGCGACGGGGGAGCCATCCTCGTCGGCCTGATGGCAGGCACCGTCCTCGGCGCTGCAGGCCTCGGTTTCTGGTTGCTCCGCCGGCTCGAACAACGCCGCCGCCTGAGCGGTGCAGGGGCTCCCACCAACCCCCGCCGCCGCTCCCGCCCGGGCCTCGACCTTCCCGAAGAGGCCCTGGTCGGGCCCGAAATGCCTGAAGGAGAGCTCCATGACAAGGTGCAGCGGCTGAATCTGGCGATTGAAGATGTGCGCCGTCAGCTTGAGACCCTCGGCCCGTCAGGGACCGTCCATCGTTAGGTTGCTCATCTGCATCACCCATCGGTTTCATGCTTCGCTCCGCTGCCATCACCCAGGGAATTCAGCGTTCCCCCAACCGCGCCATGCTCAGGGCGGTGGGTTTCGGCGATGGTGACTTCCAGAAGCCGATCGTGGGCATTGCCAATGGCTACAGCACGATCACCCCTTGCAATCTCGGCCTGAACGAGCTGGCCCTGAGGGCGGAGGCTGCGGCCCGCACAGCAGGCGCGATGCCTCAGATGTTCGGCACGATCACGGTCAGCGATGGCATCTCCATGGGTACGGAGGGGATGAAGTATTCCCTCGTGTCCCGCGAGGTGATCGCGGATGCCATCGAAACCGCCTGCAACGGCGAGAGCATGGATGGAGTTCTTGCAGTCGGTGGATGCGACAAGAACATGCCCGGCGCCCTGTTGGCCATGGCCCGCATGAACATTCCAGCGATCTTCGTCTATGGCGGCACGATCAAACCCGGAAAGCTTGGTGGCTGTGATCTGACGGTGGTCAGTTCCTTTGAAGCTGTCGGTCAGTACACGGCCGGCATGATTGATGAGGAGCAGCTCACGGCCGTCGAGAAGAACGCCTGCCCAGGCGCCGGCAGCTGTGGGGGCATGTTCACCGCCAACACCATGAGCTCGGCGATCGAGACCATGGGGCTCAGCCTCCCCTACAGCTCCACGATGGCAGCTGAGGACGCTGAGAAAGCTGAGAGCGCCGCCCGCTCTGCCGAGGTGCTCGTCGAGGCGATCACCGCCAATATCCGTCCCCTCGATCTCCTGACCCGGGAGGCCTTTGAGAATTCCATCAGCGTGATCATGGCCGTCGGTGGATCCACCAATGCGGTGTTGCACCTCCTGGCCATCGCCCGCACGGCCGGTGTCCCCCTCAGCATCGATGACTTCGAAGTCATCCGTCAGCGGGTGCCGGTGATCTGCGACCTCAAGCCCAGTGGGCGCTATGTGGCCACCGATTTGCACAGGGCTGGTGGAATTCCCCAGGTGATGAAGCTGCTGCTGGATGCGGGCCTGCTTCACGGGGATTGCCGCACGATCGAAGGCAGAACGATCCGGGAGCTGCTCGCTGATGTCCCCTCCGAGCCTTCGCCGGACCAGGATGTGATCAGGCCCCTGAGCAAGCCGCTCTATGCCAAGGGCCATCTGGCCATCCTCAAGGGCAACCTCGCCGAGGAGGGGGCGGTGGCCAAGATCAGCGGCGTCAAGACACCCGTCATCACTGGGCCGGCCCGGGTGTTTGAAAGTGAGGAAACCTGCTTGGCGGCGATCCTCGACCACAGGATCCAGCCGGGGGATGTGGTTGTGGTTCGCAATGAGGGTCCCGTCGGTGGCCCCGGCATGCGGGAGATGCTTTCTCCCACCTCTGCGATTGTTGGCCAGGGCCTGCTTGACAAGGTGGCCCTGATCACCGATGGGCGGTTTTCCGGTGGCTCCTATGGCCTGGTGGTGGGCCATGTCGCCCCGGAGGCTGCGGTGGGCGGCGCCATCGGCTTGATCGAGGAAGGCGACAGCATCACCGTGGATGCCGAAC
The DNA here is from genome assembly GCA_040377855.1 of Prochloraceae cyanobacterium. GTDB lineage: Bacteria > Cyanobacteriota > Cyanobacteriia > PCC-6307 > Cyanobiaceae > CAIXOZ01. The sequence continues at coordinate 23,916 of JBEINY010000012.1, forward strand.
GTCTTCTCATTCAGCTCAACATCTCCGATGGGGAGCTGGCCCGTCGACGTGCCGCCTGGATTCGCCCCGAGCCCCGCTACCGCACTGGCGTCCTCGGCAAGTACGCCCGATTGGTGAGCTCGAGCAGCCTCGGTGCCGTAACCGACCAGGGTCCGATCTGAAGCTCAGCCCACCAGCAGGGCCCTGAGCCTCCGGGCCAGGGCTTCCAGGGGGGAGCCATCCTGGGGACGTTCACAGCGCTCACCACTGAGGCCATCCATCCAGACGGGATGGCGGCCATGCCAGAGCAACGGTCGATCCGGGGTCTGGCTCCAGCAGAGCATCACATGCAGATCCGTGCCGCTCTGGTAGATCTCCAGTTCGAGATCATGCTCAGGTGCTCGCACCCCATCGGGGCTACGGGCTTCCAGGCGCACCTGGATGTCATCCGATACCGGAGCCGCAGGCTCCAGGCCCACGACGGCGTGGCGCCAGGGAGCCAGGCACAGATCGGCAGCTCCGGCCACGACCTGGCTCAGATCGGAAGTGACCCCCAGACCGAGCATTCCGGGGTCCTCATCCAGGGGCTCCATCAGCAGACGGCAACCGATTGAATCAGAAGGTCGAGGTCACCGTCCCGATAACCGGGATTGGTACCGCCATCGTCATCAAAGCGGGAATGGAGCAGCTGGATTCGTTCAATCCGTTGCGGTTGGAAGCGCAGCGGCAGTCCGAGGGGGCGGGCCTGAACGCTGGGTCGCAGGGAGGCAAAGGGGATGGTGATCGTTTCATCCTCGCCTGGATGGGTATCGAATCCCTGCACCCACCGCAGCCCACCCGGGAGCGCAGCGGTGATGCCGGTGATCAGATCGGCGCAGGCGAGGGCAATCTTGTAGCGGCGTCCATCGCCGACGAGCCGCAACCGGAGTCCGGTTGCGGCTGAGAGATCCAGCGCCGGTCGCCATTGGGGTGAACGGACGCTGATGAACCCCCCCCCCTCACTGACCAGCTGACCACGCCAGCGCAATCCCTGTGGCGACGCCGAGCAATCGCTCTGACTGCTCCCCCCCATGATCGTGTCGTTGAGGGTTTCCCAGCCGGCGAAGTCGTCCCCAGAGATCAGGAGTGATCCAGCAGAGGCATCAACGGCCATTAGGGGGAGTTGCGCGGGCTAAGAGCCTAGGCTTCAACACCGGCAGCTGCCGCCGGATCAGCCAGGATCAGCACGGGGTTCTGGGGTCTGACCAATCGGGCTGGGGTACGTTCGGCAGCCTCCTTGGGATCCAGCAGGCGCCGGAGGGCCTGCTGCTTTCCGGCGCCACTGACCAGAAACATCACCTGACGGGCAGCGCTGAGAACGGGCGCCGTGAATGTGATCCTGGCCAGGCCCTTCCCTTCCCCAACGGTGACGAGGTCGGCGGTGTTTCCAGCCGCCGCCGTACCAGGGAAAAGGGACGCCGTATGACCATCGTCGCCCAGGCCGAGCAGCACCAGATCGAGGGTCGGGGGGTTCCCAGGGCAGAGCTGCTGAAGCAAGGTCCCGTAGCGGCGGCATCCTTCCTCAGGGGTTGCGGCATCGGTGGGAACAGGATGAAAGCAGGCTCCCTTTCCAGGCCCCTGAGCCAGGAGACTGTCGGCGACCATCAGGGCATTGCTGTCCGGATGGTCGGCAGGAACCCAGCGCTCATCTCCCAGGAACACGTCAACGCGGTCCCACGGCAGGTGTTCTGAGGCGAGCTTCTCGTAACAGCTGCGCGGGGTAGTGCCGCCAGCAAGCGCAATCTGGGCCCTGTCACGCTGGGCTAGGGCCAGATCCAGGCAGGATGCGATCGTCTGGGCCGCCTGACGGGCCAGATCGGCACCATCTTTGGCGATGATCAGCCGATAGGTGGGAGTGGTCACGACTCAGACCATCCACTCGGTGTGGAAAGAGCCAGAACGGTCGGTGCGCTCATAGGTATGCGCCCCGAAACAATCGCGCATGGCCTGCACCAGGTTCTGGGGCAGGCGGCCGCTGCGGTAGCTGTCGATGTAGTCGAGGGAGCTGCTGAAGCAGGGCACGGGGATACCGGCTTCGGCGGCACCAGCCACCACCTGGCGCAGGGCAGGCAATCTGCGGTTGATCTGCTCGGCGAACCAGGGATCAACCATCAGATTCGGGAGTGCCGGATTCGTGTTGTAAGCGTCCTGAATCCGCTGCAGCAGTCGGGCCCTGATGATGCACCCCCCCTTCCAGATCTGGGCGATCGAGGAGAGGTTGAGGTTGTAATCGTGAAGCCGCGAGGCTTCCACCAGCAGGGCCATGCCTTGGGCATAGCTGGCGATGCTGGCAAGAATGCAGGCGTCCCGCAGGGCTGGACAGCCCTGATCAGGCGAGCCGATCGGCACGACGACCCCTTCAGGCGGACCCACCAGGGTCGACTCAGCCTGCATCCGCTCCTGGCGCATCGAGCTGAGCACCCGGGCGTTAAGGGCGGCATAGATGGTGGGCACGGGCACCCCCATCTGCAGGCCGCTCTCCACGGTCCAGAGCCCCGTGCCCTTCTGGCCGGCGGCATCCACAATCCGCTCAACCAGATCCCCGCCATCGAGGGGGTCCTTGGTGCGCAGACAGATCTCGGTGATTTCTACCAGGAACGACGACAGTTCCTCCAGCTGATTCCACTGGCCGAGGACATCGGCCATGGCCGTACCATCCAATCCGCCATTGCGCTTCATCAGGTCGTAGGCCTCGGCCAGGATCTGCTCGATCCCGTACTCGATGCCGTTGTGCACGGTTTTGACGAAGTGGCCGGCACCACCGGGGCCGATGTAGGTGACGCAGGGGCCATCACTGACCTTGGCCGCCATGGTCGAGACCAGGGATTCAATGGCGTCGTAGGCCGTGCGGGTTCCTCCCGGCATCATGCTCGGACCCTCCAGGGCTCCCTTGGCGCCACCGGAAATTCCCATGCCGATGAAGCCGAAGCTTTTGCTCTCCAGCTCCGCGACACGGCGTTCCGTGTCGGTGTAGAGGGAGTTACCTCCGTCGATCAGCAGGTCGCCGTCCTCCAGCAATGGAGACAACAGGGCAATCATCGAATCAATGGCCTCACCGGCCTTGATCATCATCAGAATGCGCCTGGGACGCTCCAGGGAAGCGACGAAATCCTCCAGGGTCGCCGCACCGGTGATCGCCTTGCCAGCACCACGCCCGGCGAGGAACTCCTCGGTCTTTGAGAAGGTGCGGTTGTAGACCACGCTGGAGAAGCCGTTGCTCTCCGCATTGAGAACAAGGTTCTCACCCATCACACCGAGGCCGATGAGGCCGAAGTGGGCCTTGGCCATGCCACCCATCCTGAACAGATCCCCCTCAGTGTGGCCAGAACCACCAGGGTTGAACCATCTGCCGGGGTTCTGTCAGGAACCGGGAGTTTTCCCCATCAGACAGCGCCGTTGGCTGGAGACACAGGGCGTGGAGGTGACAGGTCCTCTGGGTCATCCCTGAGTCAGCCCGAGATCCGAGGCGGGCAGAGCGGCTCAAAGGAAGAGGGCGCCACTGAGATTCAATTCTGTAAAAACTCTGCAAACGAACAAGGAAGAAGCTCTGGATCCCTTCCCCGGAGTGCTGGCCCCAAGGTTCCGCAACCGACCCCTGGGACAGCATCACAGCCGAACAATTCTGGAACTGATTGATGATCAGCATCGAATCCAGGAACAATCCGCGTACACAACCCACACAGAAACGCTGCCCGCACAAAAAAGGGCCCTCGATTGGGGGAGACCTGAAGATCTCGACCGAAACCGAAGGCGTCTAAGGATCACAGGATGAACGATCGAGGTTGAGATGTCGTTCAGAACGCCTTCAGAACCGCCATGGGGAAATGGAACGTCCTTAGGCAGACGGGATTCAACCTCGTTGACGGGATCAGATACCAGAATTCAGAAACATCAGATCACGGTTCCATCGGCAATGGTGCCATTTTTGACAACCACAACGATGCCATTGCGAATGTAGAAGTTGTGCTCAGGGCGATCAGCTTCTTCAATATGATCCTTGTTGACGATGGTCACGTTCTGGCCGATTCTTGCATTCTTATCAAGAATGGCCCTCTTGACTGTGGTGCCTTTGCCGACACCGATCGGCGTGCCTCCTCTTTCACGGAGCACGGCACGCTCTTCAGCTGATTCAAAATAGTCAGCTCCCATGACCAAGGTGTCCTGCAGTACAACCTGATCCTCAAGCCTCGTTCTGACACCCAGAACGCAATGATGAACGCTGCAGGATTTCAGCATCGAGCCCTCGCTGATAATCGACTGCGTGACCTGGGTGTCCAGCAGCTTGCTCGGGGGTAGGTAACGCGGACGGGTATAAATCGGGAACTTCTCATCATAAAAGGAGAAGGCCGGATTCGGCTGATCCGTCAGGGCAAGGTTGGCCTCATAGAAGGCTCCGATGGTACCGATGTCTTCCCAGTAATCATTGAAGACGAAACTCTGAAGGTTGTCTCCGCGGGCCAGGGCAGCGGGAATCAGCTCCTTGCCGAAGTCTGTGGCGTTTGGGTTGTTGTTCAGCAAATCAAAGAGGGTCTTGCGGCTGAACACATAGATCCCCATCGAAGCGAGATAGGGCCGCTCCTTCGATTGATCCAGACTGAGTCCGAATCGGGAGGTATCCACCCGCATCGAGGCAAGGGCATCGCCCTTTGGCTTTTCCTTGAACTCCCTGATTCTGCCGTGCTCATCCGTGTGCATCAAACCAAAACCCTCGGCCTCAGAGGGGTTGACAGGCAGGGCAGCAACGGTTAGATCGGCACCGGTCTTCCGGTGGTGCTCCACAAAAAGGCTGTAATCCATCCGGTACAACTGGTCACCGGAGAGGATCAAATACTCATCAACATCCCATTCTTGGAATAACCACTGATATTTCCGAACCGCATCCGCAGTACCTTCAAACCAGCTGGGACTATCGGGGGTCTGCTGAGCTGCCAGAACCTCGACAAAGCCGACGCCAAACCCGGCAGAGAGGTTGTAGGTCTGGGTGAGGTGACGGTTCAGGGATGCACTGTTGAACTGGGTCAACACGTACATCTTGTTGATGCTGGAGTTGATACAGTTACTGATCGGAATATCAATCAAGCGATACTTGCCTGCCAGGGGCACAGCTGGCTTGGCCCTGGTCTTGGTGAGGGGATAGAGGCGCGTACCCGCTCCACCACCAAGGATGATCGCCAGAACCCTCTTCATGCTTGCCTTCGCCGAATTAAACCGCCAATACAGTAGGAGGGCAGAGGGGTGAACCTGGGGATTTCAGGACACTTCGATGCATGATCGACACTGTCCTTTGTGTCCTGCAAGCAGCTCTCAGGTCTGGTCGGCGTCATCGCCAAGATCGAACAGCTGCTGGATCACCGCCATCGCATTGCGACGCTCTTGCCGGGGCTGCGGGGATCTGAGGTTGGTCACGGGGGCGTGCAGAACCTTGTTGATGATCCCCTTGCTGAGGGCCTCCACAACCTTTCTCTCCCGAGCCGAAAGCTCGGGTCCCATCCGGCTCAGGGCCTTCTGCAGTTCCTGTTCCCGGATCTCCTCCAGTTCTCGCCTCAGGCGGTTGAGCACCGGCACCGCCTCGAGTCCATCCCACCATTCGAGAAACAGGCGTGACTCCTCTTCGAGCAGCCCTTCGGCTTCGGCAGCCATTTCCCGTCGGGCCTCCTGGTTGCGGGCCACAACCTCCTTGAGGTCATCGACGTCGTAGGACTCGACCCCGCCAAGGCCCACGACATCGGCAGCGATGTTGCGGGGAACACCGATATCAACCAGCATCAAACTGGAGCGCCGGTTGAGCCGATTCAGCCGCTCCGCATCAATGATCGGTTCCTCAGCGGCGGTGCTGGTGAACACAAGAGAACAGGTGCTCAGACAGTGGTTCAACTCGGTGATCGGGCGGCATTGCACCGGCAGGCCTGGAAAATCTGCAGCCATCTGCTCGGCCCTGGCCACCGTGCGGTTCAGCAAAACCACTCCGCGGCAACCCTTGGCCTGAAGATGCTGCATCAGCAGGCGGGCCATCCGGCCAGCACCCACCACGGCAACTTGTTCATTCTCGAGGGAGACCAGATCATCCACTCCCCTTGACTGCCCGACCTTCAGCTGGGCCAGTTCAACGGCGGCAGAACTGATTGAGACAGCACCGGTACCGAGATTCGTTTCGGTTCGAACGCGTTTGCCGGTGCTGACGGCCTGGTTGAGGAGGCGATTGAGGATCGGCCCCACGGAGCGATGCTCCTGGCCGATGCGATACATCTTTTTCACCTGGGAGAGGATCTGGCCTTCCCCGAGCACCAGGCTGTCCAGGCCTGCCGCAACCCGCAACAAATGCCCGACGGCATCGCCGTGGTGATAGGTGAACAGATGGGGGGAGAGTTCCCCGAGCTCCAATCCGGAATGACGGCTCAGAAAATCCCCCACGGCCGCCACCCCAAGGTCGGGGTGGCGGAGCAGGGTGTAGATCTCCAGCCGGTTGCAGGTGCTGAGGATTGAGGCCTCAAGCACCTGGTCGTCAGCCCGCAGACGCTGGAGGGAATCCTCCATGGTCTGTTCCGCGATGCTCAGTTTTTCGCGGATTTCAACCGGGGCCGTGTTGTGACTTAGGCCGACGACGGCAATGTGCATGGAGGATCGTCTGGTTTGCGCTTGGCGGGATTCGGTCAGCGCAGGGCGATGCTGGTTGCACCGTCCTTGATGTGCACGGTATTGGTGAAACGGGCCGTGTTGTCGAGGGTGCTGATCACCAGGGAGCTGGTGCGCACGCAGTCCTTCTCAAACTTGACGCCGTGGAACAGCAGTCCATCGGTGATGCCGCTGCCCGCAAAGACCACGTTCTCGCCGGAGGCCAGTTCCTCCGCTTCGTAGATCTTGTCCACGTCGGTGATGCCCATCTCGTTGAGGCGGGCGATGTTGCCCTCCTTCGTGTAGTCGGCCCACTCAGAGGTCTGGGCGATGGCGGGGTCGTAGACCAACTGGCCCTGGAAGTGGCCGCCGAGGGCTCGCATGGCGGCGGCTGAGATCACCCCTTCGGGCGCCGCACCGATTCCCATCAGGCAGTGGGTTCCGGTACCGGCGAAACCGCAGGCGATCGCGGCCTGAACATCGCCATCGGAGATCGGCTGCACCCGGGCACCGGTGGCGCGGATCTCAGCGATCAGGTCCTTGTGGCGGGCACGATCCATCACCACGATCGTGAGCTCGCTGGCGGCCAGGCCCAGGCACTCGCTCAGGATGGCGATGTTCTCGGTGGCGGACTTGCGGATGTCCACCTTGCCCTTGGCTGCAGGGGGAGCAGCCAGCTTCTTCATGTAGAAGTCGGGGGCATTGAACAGGCCACCCCGATCGGAGGCGGCCAGGACCGCCATCGAGCCACGCTGGCTGTTGGCACAGAGGTTGGTGCCTTCGCAGGGATCGACAGCGAAATCAACACCGGGACCGGTGCCGCTGCCCACTTCCTCACCGATGTAGAGCATCGGAGCTTCGTCGCGTTCGCCTTCGCCGATCACGATGCGGCCTTGCATCTGAATCTGACCCATGCGCTTGCGCATGGCCTCGACAGCGGCTGCATCGGCTTCGTCTTTCTTGCCGAGACCGGTGAGCTCGGCCGAGGCGATGGCCGCCTGCTCGACGACCTCAAGAATTTCCTGGATGAGCGTGCGATCCACAACGATTCGGCGGGGGGAAGGGCTTCAGCGATGGGGCCGCCGGAGCAGCTGCCGGTATCCCTTTGGCCGGATCACCGTCGGAACCTCGGTTCCAGATCGGTTGATCAGCCAGGGATCCAGCTGCTGCAGGGCCTCTCAGGCATGAGCGCTGGCAACTGTATCAGCGTCAGTGGGGAATTCCAGACGACGGCTCCTTACAATCACGGCCTCCCGTCTCACGGTGGCCCGTCCATGAGCACCAAGCCCCTGGTGATCGCCCCTTCGATCCTCTCCGCCGACTTCGCACGCCTGGGCGAGGACGTCCGCGCCGTGGATGAAGCCGGTGCCGACTGGATTCATGTCGATGTCATGGACGGTCGCTTCGTTCCCAACATCACGATCGGTCCCCTGGTGGTGGAGGCCCTCAGGCCCGTCACCAAAAAGCCCCTCGACGTTCACCTGATGATCGTTGAGCCGGAAAAGTATGTTGCCGACTTCGCCAAGGCCGGCGCCGATCACCTTTACGTCCAGGTGGAGGCCTGTCCCCACCTGCATCGCAACCTCTCCCAGATCAAGGACCTCGGCGTCAAGGCCGGCGCCGTGCTCAACCCCAGCACCCCCCCTGAGCACCCTGGAGTACTGCCTCGAGCTCTGCGACCTGGTGCTGATCATGAGCGTCAACCCAGGGTTCGGTGGCCAGAGCTTCATCCCCTCGGCGGTCGACAAGGTGCGTGAGCTGAGGCGCCTGTGCGATGAGCGTGGACTCGATCCCTGGATCGAGGTCGATGGTGGCGTCAAGGCCGACAACGCCTGGAAGGTGATCGAGGCCGGTGCCAATGCCCTGGTCGCCGGCTCGGCGGTCTTCAATGCTCCCGATTACCGCGCTGCGATTCAGGGCATTCGCAACAGCCGTCGTCCTGAACCGGCCCTGGTCTGAGCTCAGGGGCGGGGGCCCTGGCTCCATTTCCCTGGCATCCAAGGGCTTCCCTGTTCGGAAGCCCTGAACCCTTCATCAGGGCGGTGACTGACCCCCTACAGAACCCAGCTTTCCCAGCCAGGTTCCTCACCACATCCCTCAATCGCCGAGGAACCAGCCGTAGCTGTGGAGGCCGATGCCGAGAAGGTTGACGCCGATGTAGCAAACCGCGATCACCACCAGACCGGCCGAGGCCACCAGGGCCGGTCGCCTGCCCTGCCAACCCCGGATCAGCCGCGTGTGGAGATAGGCCGCGTAGACGAGCCAACAGATCAGGGCCCAGGTCTCCTTTGGATCCCAGCTCCACCAACTTCCCCAGGCCTCATTGGCCCAGACCGCCCCACTGATCAGACCGACCGTCAACAGCAGAAAACCAACGCTGATCGTGCGGTAGCTGAGGCTGTCGAGCTGTTCACTGATCGAGATTGACTCCGATTGCAGGGCTACAGATCCCGGAATGCCGGCTGGAGTGGCCTGCCGAAAGGCACCACTGCCGATTGAGCTGCTGCGAAGGGCCAGGGGCCGCTCCCGTTCGGTGACCAGAACCGCAACCGAAAGCAGGGACCCCACCAGCAGGGCCGCATAGCTGAGCATGATCACGCTCACATGCATGATCAGCCAGCTGGAACGCAGGGCAGGGACAAGGGGAGAAGCCTGCTGGAGCTGATCGGGAAGGGCAAAGCTCGCGAATGCCACACAACCAAGACCGATCGGCGTCGCCGCTGCGGGGATCAGGGGAGACGGCCAGGTTCTTTCCACGAGGAGTTGGGTGAGGGTGCAGCCCCAGGCCAGAAAACAGAGCGATTCGTAGAGGTTGCTGATCGGAAAATGACCCGAATCCCACCACCGCAGAACCAGTTGGGCGGTGAGGGCAAGATTGGCGCTCGCCACCAGCAGGCGCACCGCCGGATTGCTCGTTCCCCCACTCACCGACCAGAAGGCCAGGGGAAGCACGAGCAGGAGGAGGCCAAAGGCCAGGAGTCCCAGGGCTACGACCGGGTCGTTCACCGAATCTTCATCAAACAGGGCCAGTCTGCCGCGCCATGGGCAGGCTCCGCCGGATCAAAGGCAAGGCCAACACGGGCTGTTGGAGTTCCCAAGGCTGTTGGTGTCGTGCCTGGATGCAGGATTTCAGCCGGCCCCGGGGCCATAGGGGCGCGGCCAGGGACGTAAGAGGGGGCCGAACTCCTGGAATTCCAGAACCATGGCCGGACGATTGCCCCGCCAGACGGTGACCTGAGCGATCGGTTTCAGGACACCGAGGCCCTCAGGCCAGGCCTCGGGATCCGGCGCCACCCCATGGGCATCGGGCAGTGGACGCACCCGATAAATCAGGCCACCGCTGCCCTTGAAACCGTTCAAGGGTTGCCAGAAGGCAAACCCTCTGGGGTCTGCGCTGAAGGTGGTGAGGCGCCGCCGGACCTCGGGATCCAGGGCCAGGGCCAGGAAACCGGTCTGCTCGTAATGAAGGCTGGCGATCACAGGGGCGTTCTGAATGGCTCGCCACAACGCTGGATCGGAGCTCAGGGCCCCACGCAGGGCATCGGGTGCCAGGAGTTCCGAGGATGTGTCCAATCCCTGAGGCAGAAGGGGATCGGCAATCCCCCAACGCACCTGCAAGGCAACGACGGCAAGGAGAGGGGTCAGCACCAGGCCCGTCAGCCAGGTTCCGATCCGCTTGCGGTTGTGCCAGGCGCGGCTGCTGTGGCAGCTCCACCAATCGCCGGCAAGGGGCAGGAGCAGAAACCAGCAGGGCACCAGCCAGCTGGCCAGCACCTGCATGCGGCCGGCCAGCAGCAGGAAGACGACCAGTTGGGGGACCGCAAGCCAGCGGAGCAACTGTCGGTGGGGGGTTCTGGGATCGCGGCGAGCCCGTGGGGCCAGGCCAAAGGCAAGGACCACTGCCACGGTTGGGAACACGAGCAGCACCTGGGTCAGGAGAAACAGGAGCGAACCTTCAGGGTGAAAGCCCGAACTGGAGGTCGTACGGGCCCCCTGAAACAGGAACGAGACCCAGTGGTTGGAGTGATTCCAGAGCCACAGAGGAGAGGAGACAAGCGCCCAGACAGCGATCCCAAGCCAGGGCCAGGGCCTCCGCAACAGCTGACGGCTGCCGGGGCGACAAATGGTCCCCGCCAGCAGGCCCAGCATCATCAACAGGGCGTGGTACTTGCCCAGGGTCATCAAGCCGAGGATGCCGCCCAAGACGAGGGAATCCCTGGGGTTGGCGGGCAACAGCCGAGGCTGATCAGCGAGCCACCGCAGCAGGATGGCGATTCCCAACAGCAGGGGACTGTCGGGAAGGAGCAGCAGACCACCGCAGGCGAGGAGTAGCGGCGAAACGCTGCCGAGTGCAGTAGCCACAAGGGCGGCCCGGCGACCGAACCAGATCTCAGTGGCCGACGCCATCCAGGTGAGGGCGAGCGTATAACTCAGCAGGCAGGGAAGCCGATAGGCGAGCAGGCTGCCCCCGAGATGGAGCCCTAGCCACGACCAGATTCCAACGGCAGCTGGATGATCGAAGTAGCTGAGGGCGGGATTCTGGCCGTAGAACTGGTAGTAAGCCTCGTCGTAGCCCGGTGGCAGGACCAAGGCGAGCAACAGCCTGGCCCCCAGGCCCACCAGCAGGACAACCCTGATGCTTCGATCTGACCAGGGGCTGAACCACCGGCTGGGGGTGCCTGGATGAACCTGGGCCGAGTTGTCCATGCGGCGGGTGGAGAGGGGTTATGGGAAAGACGTCACGATCAGCGGCTGGCGGTGCGCAGAAGCCAGAGCCCCCCGGCCAGTCCGATCACCACTGGCATCCAGGCCGCCAAAACGGGCAGCAGAGTTCCTTTGATGCCCAGGGAGCTGAACACGAACGACATCAGGTAGTAGCCGAAGATCAACAACACAGAGATGCCGAAGCCCTGGCTGCGACTGGTGCGGGAATGGGGGCGCACGCCGAGGCTGCTCCCGATCAGACCGAACACCAGGCAGATGGCGGGAAACGCAAATTTCTCCTGGATGCGAACGCGCAGGCGACGGGCCTCCTTCGCGTTGCCCGCCTGCCGCTGCA